>NZ_JBHLWE010000002.1:0-182478 GCF_042432925.1 Paracoccus niistensis
GTTTCAGTTCTGCCGGATCGGTGCGGCGGGACCTGTAGTGGTAGCTCGAGCAGTCGAACCGGAGCCGAGGCGAAGATGCTCTGCCTCAAGAGCTTCGGCGAGCGCATCGCCTCACGTGACCCCGACCGTCAGACCGCCGAGATCCACACCCGCGTCGCCCTTATGAACCGCTTTGTGGCCCTTGGCAGAGCCGAGATCGTCCGCGTCGCCTGAGACCAAGGGAAAAGGGGAAAGTTCGGCCTCAGCCCGAGTTGCGCAACAGCGCCTCGCAACACTCGCGAGTGTGCTGTCAGACAAATGCGAACTCGTCTCAGTGTTTGCTGCCAGGCAGCTCTCAGGCGGCGCCGAGCTGGCGCCACTCGGCGAGAGCGGCGGTACGGTTATCCTTGAAGTGCTGACGTCGGTTGAGGCTGCGGTCCTGGTTGAAGTGGTTGGAGACGGAGGTGTGGACGGCGGCAAAGAGCTGAAGCGTCTTCATCCGCCGGAAGCGGAGCATGGCACGTTCTCGTCGCCGGAATGGCAGATGTGAGTTCTTGGCCCGATTGTTGGCGTGCCGCGCTGAGTGCTGACGCGCACCTGCGCCGAGTTCCCGTAACGCTGCCCCATAGGAGCGCAGTCTGTCAGTGACGATCTGCTCGGGCCGGCCGAAGCGGCGCATCAGTTTCCTCAGAAATTTCAGCGCTGCCTTGCGATCCCGGGTCTTCGTCACGACGGCTTCCAGCACCTCGCCCTCGTGGTCGACGGCGCGCCAGAGATAGTGTGTCCGGCCATTGATCTTCACGAAGACCTCGTCCAGGTGCCACTTCCATTGTGGGCCGGATCGCATGGCGGAGGCTCGCTTCCTGCGGATCTCGGCGGCGAAGAGCGGGCCGAACCTGTGCCACCAGAAGCGGACAGTCTCGTGGCTCACGTCGATGGCACGCTCATGCAGCAGGTCCTCGACGTTCCTGAGCGAGAGGGGGAACCGGACATAGAGCATCACGGCCAGGCGGATGATCTCGGGTGAGGTCTTGAAATACCGGAAGGGCGAGCGCTGGGTCATCCCGGAAGGGTAGGGCGGCCGCTGCCGGTCGGACAAGCCGAGTTTATCTGACAGTGCCCGTGCGGCCGTTGATCTTCACGAAGATTTCGTCCAGGTGCCAGCGCCACTGCGGTCCGGCACGCAGTCGCGACACGCGCTGCCGGCGGATCTCGGCGGCAAACAGCGGGCCGAAGCGGTTCCACCAGAAGCGCACCGTCTCGTGGCTGATGTCGATGCCGCGTTCATGTAGGAGGTCTTCAACGTTCCTGAGCGACAGCGGGAACCGGACGTAGAGCATCACCGCCAGTCGGATGATCTCGGGCGAGGTCTTGAAGTACCGGAAGGGACTGCGCTGGGTCATATGGGAAGGGTAGGGCAGTCGCTCCCGCTCGGGCAAGCCGAGTTTATCTGACAGTGCCAGCCACGCCGCTTCAGCGCTTCGTTATACGCTGGCCAATTCCTGGTCTTGTAGGTCAATGGTGTCAGGCTGCTCACGTATCCCAGCTACCACGCTGGCCTTACAGCTCGAATCCCTCACCGGATTTGTGCAATAGAGCCCACGACGGGGAAAAACAGCGAGGTTGCGGACAATCTCCCCAAATCAGAAGTTTATCTCTGGAAAATTCTTGGCAATTTCCTCGATTGCCGAACCTTGAATGCGGGTCCGCGACTCCGCGCCGCCTGCACGCAGGCGGCTGGATATGGCGAGGCTGGACCATCCGGGAATCTCGAATGACGCACGGCCGCAATGCCTTCCGAGTTGCTGAACCCGGCCGAATGGCCAAGTGATCCACCAGTAATCGACGCATGCCGGGCTTCCGTTAACGTCCGATGCAACATGGACCTCGCCGGACATGTTGACCTGCGTATAGACATCCACATTCTCGTCGGGATTCACCCAAACAGTCGTCCAGTCGCGCGAAATTGCGCTTGCAGGCAATGTTACGATGAACAGAAGAACGCCGACCGCGTTGCGCCATACCGGGCCGAGCCAGTCGCCGGTGAAGTGCAGGAGCCTGGGGATGCACGGCAATTCAATTCACCCCGTCTCGCCAGGGTAACGCCGGCCGTACAAAAACGATTTCATTGTCAAGGTCCGGGTCGATCACCAGGAAGACAGGCTCCGACCTTTGTGTCAGTGAAACGACGCGACTGATATCGTCGAACATTTTCAGTGTCGCGATCTGGGAGGTGGCATTGCGATCGAGATCGATATGCATGTCCTGCCCCCACCGAATGGGAATGGGTTGTTCATTGATGACTTCGCGCCTTGATGTTTCGCGGACCTGGTCGACCTCGATGTGTCCTTCCGTCCAGCCACCGCATTCCTTGCAGCCCACCGAGGCAACAACACTGAAACATATCTGCAATGGAGTGGACAGGTTGATGTTCCATGAAGCAACATTCGTACCCGGGCTGGTGTCATTGTCCTTGTAGGCAGCGTGACGATCCTTTTTCATCTCCAGGGTCGAGAGATCATATCTGTATCCTTCGGGTGCATGTACGCATTCACGGGTCTCCACCCAACCGCCTCTATGGGTTTCAGCGGCGATGGTCTTGGACTTGAATTTGACCACTTCCCGATCACGCACCTCTATGACCCGACGGACTTCCAAGGTGCCAAGTGACTCAGGAAGAACAGTGAAGAGCAGATTGAAGTCCGTCTTGTCATCTTCTGCCCAGGGGTTCAGCCCACCCGGTTCTTGCGTGATGCGCAGGGTGGCTTGGAGAAATTGGGCTGATCTCTGGCTGAAGGGCAGCTGCTTTCTTGGCACAACGAAGCTCAGGGCGCCGTTCTGGGTCATGTTGGCGGTAATCTCATGTCCGTTTATCAACAGATGATGACCCTTGTAGCCATCGCCGTGCAGCCTTGATCCCCAGATCGTCACAACAAGATCATCGCTTTCCCGCGGCGATACGAACTTCGGGGAGTAGTTCATGACGAGGGGCGCGTCCGACCAGGGAATGGCAGTGGCGATGACCTCCCGGGCAATGTCGGCACTTCTCTGGAGCTCATCAAATGGAACATTGTCCACGAGATCCTGGATGAAGTCTTCGGCTTGCGTGAAGGTCTTCTGGCGCTCCGCGCTGATCTGCTTGAACGTGAGATCAAGGGAGTCCGCGTAGGTGGTTTCCAGGTTGTCTATGATGGCTGTGGAAAGCTGATAGTAATGGGTGCCGGTTACACGGGCCTCACTTCCTGCCGTCCTCACCACCGCTTCCAGCGCTGCCTGGAACTTGGAGATTATGTCCCGGATCGTATCCTCGGGTGAGAAGAGGTCTGCATTCGCCAGGCTTGGCGCAAGCACAATCGCCGCTGCTGCAAGAATTGCGGAAGCCTTCATCATTACCTCCATGAAACAAGGAAGTACGGACTTCGAGGAGCATTTGGGCGCTTGCAGGCTGCCCCATGATGTTCGATGCTATCTCATTTCTCCGTTTCAGGCAATAAATCGCTTAGGTGTTGATTTCCACCTGGAACTGACCCGGGTATGGAGTGAACCCCTCGGGCTGGACCACGGGGCCCGGAAACACTGATACGCTGAACGGGCCTTGATCGGAGAAGGCTCATGACGTCACGAGGTCCCTACCGTCGGCATTCGATGCCGTTCGAGCTGCAGCTCTGCGAAGTGTGCTGTCAGACGAATGCGAACTGGTCTCAGTGTTTGCAGCGGGACCAGCCCTTAGGTGGCGCCAAGCTGCCGCCACACAGTGAGAGCGGCGGCTCGGTTAGCTTTGAAGTGATCGCGTTGGGAGAGGCTGCGATCCTGGTTGAAGTGGTTTGAGACGGAGGCATGAACGGCGACGAACATCTGCGGTGCTGTCAGAGGAATCAGAGGGTTGCGGCTGCTTCCGACCCTTTGAGTTCCGTGAGGGTGTAAAAACTTGTGCTGACAGGGATTCACCCCTTCAGACTACCGCCCGACCGCTCCACATCGTCGCCTTCATTCTAGCTCGAACGGTTCCTCTGACAAGACCGATCGACCGGCTCACCCGCTCGCTGGCTGACTTCACCCGGCTGGTTGAACGGTTCGACCGTACGGGTTGTTCCTTTGTCTCGGTTACCCAGTCCTTCAATACCGCCTCCAGCATGGGCCGGCTGACACTGAACGTGCTGCTGAGCTTTGCCCAGTTCGAACGCGAGGTGACGGGTGAGCGGATCCGCGACAAGATCGCTGCCTCGAAGAAGAAGGGTCTCTGGATGGGTGGGCTGGCGCCGCTCGGCTATGCTCGCCATCCCGAGCCACAGCGCCGCGAGCTTGTCGAGGTGCCTGAGGAGGCGGAGATGGTCCGGACCCTCTTCCGCCTCTACGATGAGTTCGGCTGCCTGCGGCGGGTGGCGGACGAGGCAAACCGGCAAGGAATCCGCTCGAAGCTGCGTGTCCATGCCGGCGGCCGGACCAGCGGCGGACTGCCATTGACGCGCGGCCATCTACACTACCTGCTGACCAACCCGGTCTGTCGCGGAAAGGTCCGCCATCGCGACCAGATCTATGATGGCACCCACCCGGCCATCGTCGATGCGCGCCTCTGGGATCGGGTGCAGGCGAAGCTGATGGCCGCTGCAGGACGCGGCCGCGGTCAAAAGCGCAATCAGGCGCCAGACGATCTGGGGCGACGTGCCACTACGCAGCTGTCCCAGGCGTCGCCCGCACTCCTCACCGGTAAGTTGCGCGATGAACTGGACGATCCACTGACCCCCACTCACACGCAGAAAGGGAGGAAGCGCTATCATTACTATGTTTCCCATCGCTGCCTGACCAGCAGGGGGCAGGGCCGAAACGATGGCTGGCGCTTGCCGGCTCGCGAGTTGGACAAGCTGGTGCTCTCCGGGATTGCATCGCATCTGCAGCAACTGGGCCAGGCTCATCGGCTGCTCGCCCGCCCGGAAGCAGAAACTGCAACCCGGCTCGGATGCCAACTGACGGCCCTGATCGACGCACTGACAGCGTACAAGGCTCCCGTGCTCCGGACGGTGCTCACGAGCGGCCGTCTGAGCAACCAAAGCCTGCGTCTGACCCTCGATGCAGAAGGCCTCGCGGCCTTGCTGCAGATCGCCCCCGAGGATCTGGCCGCAGGCGCGCTCCATGTCGAGCTGCCTCTCTCGTTCACACGGCGCGGCGTCGGACTGCGCCTGGTCTCTGGTGCAGCTACAGCTGCGCCGGATCCGAAGATGGTTTCCGCACTGGCGCGAGCGCATCGCTGGACCACCGAGCTGCGCCGTGGAATGTCGCTGGCTGAACTTGCGAGGCGTGAGCAACGCTCGGAGGCCCTGCTGCGCACCCGGTGCGCACTGGCCTTCCTGTCGCCGTCGATCCAGGCGGCGATCCTCGAGGGCCGCCATCCCGCAGGGCTCACGCTCGAACGGCTGATCCGCACGCCTATCCCGCACGACTGGAACGCTCAGGCGCGGATCTTCGGTTTCATCTGATTAGAGTGGCCATGTCGGCTCGTCGGACAGGGAATGCCGCCGTAGGCAGCGTTGCAGACCGACTGCCTCTGTTAGCATCAATCTCTGGTCTGGGCGCTGCCGCGTTCGCAAGATTTATCGGGGCAGCATCACTCCATCGAACTGTAGATTTGCCGGTGATACGCCCGCGCCAAGCACCCCGTTTCTTCACCGCCCGGCTCCGCAGCTGCGGGACTGCGCATCTCCGGGGCGCACTCTCTGACCTTCAGAACGAGCATCGGACCACTGTTGCGCACCCGGCGCACAACGCGCTCTGCCCCGCAATGATGCCGAACTTGCCGCCGAAGAGCGTGCGGGAGTTCCTTCCTGGTTCGTCGATCCTTCGGCTCATCATCACGGTCGCATGGGTTGGGGCCGCGCCTCCCAGGCTTTGCGTGAGTGCCGCAAGGGGGGGCGCCATTCCCGCATGTGGGTTCCCTGTTCATGCATAGAACTTCCCTGTTCGCCCAGCAGGGAAATCGCACGTAAGCCCATGTAAATACGCGGGTGCCTGGAGGCGAGGAAGTCTTTGCTCCTTTGGATACCCTGTAGATCGGGGCGGAACAGGGAAACCGGCAAACCGAACCGCATCACCGGATGCCGTGAGACGGCCCGCCGAAACGGCCGTGGTTCATCACAACACGCAGGTCTCAGATACCAAGGGCACGAGCTAACCTCCGACAAAGGCACAGTAACCCACGTGGAACGTGCGTGTCGGAAGAACGGGTAAGGATGACTGGCTGGGGCGGTAGGATTCGAACCTACGGTACACGGTACCAAAAACCGATGCCTTACCACTTGGCCACGCCCCAGCAGTGCGGGGGGTTTAGCGGCACCGTTTGGGGCGCGCAAGGGGGTTCGCGCAAAAACTTGTGGCTCTGCGCGCGGCGGGCTATCGGCGCGGCATGGATCAAGCGGATGTCGTCATTCTGGGGGCCGGGGCAGCGGGGCTGTTCTGCGCGGGAAGCCTTGCGGGGCAGGGGCTGCGGGTCGTCGTGCTGGATCATGCGCGCGATCCGGGCGAGAAGATCCGCATCTCGGGCGGGGGGCGCTGCAACTTCACCAATCTCGGGACCAGCCATCAGGCATTCCTGTCGGAGGTGCCGCGATTCTGCGCCTCGGCGCTGGCGGGTTACCGGCCCGAGGACTTCGTGGCGCTGGTGGACCGTGCGGGAATCGCCTGGCACGAAAAGGCGCAGGGGCAGCTGTTCTGCGACGGGCGCGCCACGCAGATCGTCCGCATGCTGGTCGACCGCATGGGCGCCGCCGAATTGCGTCTGGGCGTCGCCGTGCAGGGCGTCATGCCGGGGATGCCGCTGCGGGTCGAGACGTCGGCCGGACCGATCGAGGCGCGCCATGTCGTCGTGTCCACCGGCGGCAAGTCGATCCCGAAGATGGGCGCAACGGGCATCGGCTACGACATCGCTCAGGCGACCGGGCACCGTATCGTCGAGACGCGTCCCGGCCTCGTGCCCCTGACCTTCGCGCAGCAGGACCTGCGGCTGAGTGCGCCGCTGTCGGGGATGGCGGTGACGGCGCGGGCCTCGCTGCCGGCTGCCAAGGCGCCGCGCCGTGCGGCAGTGGCCTTTGACGATCAGTTGCTGTTCACCCATCGCGGGCTGTCGGGGCCGGCGATCCTTCAGATTTCCAGCTATTGGCGTCCTGGCGAGGAACTGACCCTGGATCTTCATCCCGGCGACACCGCCCAGGCGCTGCGGCAGGCCAAGCGCGAGGGTGGCCGGGTGCAGGTGGCAACCGTGCTGGCGCGGATGCTGCCCGAACGGCTCGCCACGGCCATCGTGGCCGAGGAGGGGCTGGAGGGCGCGCGCTTGGCTGACCAGCCCGACGCGCGGCTGGACACGCTGGCCCGCCGAGTTCACGACTGGCGCATCCGCCCCGTGGGGAGCGAGGGCTACCGCACCGCCGAGGTCACAGTGGGCGGCGTGGACTGCCGCGACCTCGACGCGCGCACGATGGCCTCGCGACACGTGCCGGGGCTGCATTTCATAGGCGAGGTCGTGGACGTGACGGGCTGGCTGGGCGGATACAACTTTCAGTGGGCCTGGGCGTCGGGCCATGCGGCGGCACGGGCAATTCTGGGCGCGGCAAAGCCCGATTTCTGATAGGATGGCGCTGCACCGCCGGTGCCTGTGTTCTGACGGGCGGACCTCCGGTCTGCATCGTCTCTTGTCCGGCCGGCTTCGCAGACCGGGCGTTGCGTTTCACCGCGAAGCCGGAGGCCGACCATGAATCCGAACAAGGAATTGTGGGAGAAAGGCGATTTCTCGAAGCTGGCCGCCACCATGCGCGGCGGCAGCGACGCGCTGGTGGACGAACTCGGGATCACGCCGGGGATGAAGGTGCTGGACCTTGCCTGCGGGGACGGCGCGACGGCGCTGCCCATGGCCCGGCGTGGGGCCGAGGTGCTGGGCATCGACATCGCCCGCAACCTGGTGGCTGCGGCGCAAGCGCGCGTCGCGGCCGAGGGACTGAGGAAATGCCGCATCGTCGAGGGCGACGCCTGCGACCTGTCCCATCTGCCCGACAAGGGCTTCGACATGGTGGTCAGCATCTTCGGCGCGATGTTCGCACCTTGTCCGGCCGAGGTCGCGCGTTCCATGGTCCGGGTCACCCGGCCGGGCGGGCGCATCGTCATGGGCAACTGGATTCCGGGCGATCCCACCATGGTCGCGCAGATCCTGAAGCATCTGTCGGACTACGGCCCGCCGCCGCCCGAGGGCTTCGTCCCGCCGACGATGTGGGGCATCGAGGCGAATGTCCTCGACCGCTTCGGCCGGGCCGGCGTCCCGCCGGAGGCGATCACGATGGAACCCGCTTTCTACGAGTTCCACCTGGACGCGCCACCCGCCGGACTGGTCGAGCTGTTCATGATCTACTTCGGTCCCGTGATGCGCGTCTTCGAGGCCTTGGGTGAAGGGCCGCGGGCCGAGGAGTTGCGCGGCAAGCTGGTCGATCTGATCTCGCGGGAAAACCGCAGCCGCAACGGCGGGACGGATATAGCAGCGCGGTACCTGCGGGTCACGGTCAGCGTCCCGCAGGCGTGACGGAACTCAGCCCATCACCGGCTCGGCCTTGGCCAGGCGGTCGAAGCGCATCAGGCTGTCGATCAGCGCGGGCATCCGGTCCAGGTGGATCATGTTCGGCCCGTCCGAGGGCGCCCGGTCGGGGTCCTGGTGCGTCTCGATGAAGACGCCCGCCACCCCGATCGCCACCGCCGCCCGCGCCATCACCGGCGCGAACTCACGCTGGCCGCCCGACGAGCCGCCCTGTCCGCCCGGCTGCTGCACCGAGTGTGTCGCATCCATCACCACCGGAAAGCCCGTCCGTGCCATGATCGGCAGCGAACGCATGTCGGCAACCAGCGTGTTGTAGCCGAAGCTCGCCCCGCGTTCCGTCAGAAGGATGCGCTCGTTCCCGGTCGAGGCAACCTTGTCGGCCACGTTCGGCATGTCCCACGGGGCGAGGAACTGGCCCTTCTTGATGTTCACCACTGCGCCCGTGCGGCCCGCCGCCAGTAGCAGGTCGGTCTGGCGCGACAGGAAGGCGGGGATCTGGATGATGTCCGCGACCTCGGCCGCGCGGACGGCCTGGGCCTCGTCATGGATGTCGGTCAGCACCGGGCAGCCCAGGCGGTCGCGCACGGCGGCCAGCATCGCCAGCCCCTCGTCGATGCCGACGCCCCGGCGCCCCGACAGAGAGGTGCGGTTCGCCTTGTCGTAGCTGGCCTTGAAGACAAAGCCCGCGCCCGCCCGAGCGCAGGCTTCGGCCAGGGGCTCGGCAATGGACAGCGCGTGGTCCAGCGTTTCCAGCTGGCAGGGCCCGGCGATGACCACCAGCGGCAGGTCGTTGCCGAAGGTGACGCCGCGGACGGCGACATGGCGCGGTGCGGCCCCCGTCACGAGGACACCTGTTCGCGCAGGATCGAGGCGGTCAGCGACATCATCAGGTAAATTCCCGCAAAGATGAAAAAGGCGACGATCGTGTTCTGAAGCGCCTTGGGATAGGTGGGTTCATCCGGCGGCACCGGGGCCACGGACAGCGACAGGTAGCGCACCTGCTTGTTGGCCTCGACCCGCGCGGCCTCCATCTGCGTGGCGGCCGTGGCCAGCAGTTGCTGGCGGGTGGCAAGGTCGCTTTCCGCGATCCGCAACTGCCCCGTGATTGCGGCCAGCGAGGCGCGGTCGCCGGTGGCCTCGGTCAGCTGGGCACGGGTTTCCGCGATCATCTGCTCCAGCCGGGCGATGTCGCCCTGCACGCCCTGCACCCGGCTCTGGTTCGGGCGGGCGTTCGACGTGAGCTGGCCGAGCTCCAGCTGCTTCTCGGACAACTGCGTTTCCAGTGCGCTGATGCGCCCCATCACCGCGCCGCTTTCGGCGGTCGGGTCCAGCACGCCCAACTGTTCCTGCAGTTCCTGGATGCGGTTCTGCGACTCCTGCACCTTGCGCTCGGCATCCTGGTAGCTTTCGATCGCGCCCTGCATCTGGTCGCCGCGCAGCCGCTGGGACATCTGATCCACCTGACCCTCGGCATAGCGGATCAGCGCCAGCGAGAATTGCTCGGACAGCTTGGGATCGGGGGCGATCACCTCCATGTTGATCATGCCCTCGGTCGGGTCATAGCCGATCTTCACCGACTGCTTGTACTGGGCATAGGCCTGCTCGTTGGAGGCATCCTCGGGCAGGCGCAGCAGCGAGTCGATCGCGGGGTCCTGGAAGGCGCGAGTGAAGCCCAGGTCCTGATCCAGCCGCATCATCGCATCGCGCGAGGTCAGGTAGCTTTGCACCGCGACGTTGTCGGGGTTCATCATGGCGCCCGCCGACAGCAGACCGCTGCCCGTGGCGCCCGGCACGCCGTCCGCCTGCTGGATCATGAACTGCGAGTTCGTCGCGTAAAGCGGCGTCGCCTGGGTGAAGTAGTACCAGCCTGCGATCAGCGTCGGCAGGCCCACGAAGAAGGCCAGCCGCATCAGCAGGAAGGCCAGGCTGCGCCGCCGGCGCCGGGCGATGTCCCGCTGGATGCGGTAGATCTCGGCCGCGCGGCGTTCCTCGGTCAGCGCCTCGCGCGAGGGAAGCTCGGGGCGCAGCGGCGGGCCGACCTCGCCCGGAGGCGGCAGCGGCACGATCTCGCGGCGCTTGGTGCGCGCGGGCAGGCCGGGGCCGGGGACCGGGACAAGCGCCCGGGGACTGGGCGCGGCCTTCGCCTCGTTCCCCGCGTCCGACAGGATCTTGCCGACCGCGCCCCGGTGGAAGGGGTCGATGCCGCGCTGGCGCAGGCGCAGCACGGCCTCGTATTCCGAGGCCGCCTCGATCTCGTGCATGGCGGCGATGCGGGCCGCCATGCGGAGCTGGCGCGAGGTCAGGTTCTCGGCCCGGATGGCGGCCAGCGCCTCGGCATCCGGGTCCGTGGCCTGCGCCTCGGGGCCGACGGGGGCGTTGGCAGGGTGGGGCTTCTCTGCCGCCTCGGGCTCGGCGCCCGGAAAGCGCATGTTCCCGAAGCCGTCGTCGGTGTTGCTGAAAGGCATTTCCGTCTTGCGGGGGCCAGAGGCCGGGGCCGCGGCCTGCTCGGCACGGGCGCCGCCCTTGCGCACCTCGACCCGCACGGCGGGGCGTGCAGGCTCGGCGCCAGCCGGGGCCTCATCCCTGGGGCGGGCCGCGCTGCGCGCCGCCTCTCGCGCCGCGGCGACGGGGGATTCGGAAGGGCTGAGGTGAAAGCGGCGGACCTTAGGCGGTGTAGTCATAATACTGCTTGGCCTCGTCGAGGGAATCGAACATGTAAAGACGCCCGTCGCGCAACACGCCCGCGCGGCGGCAGAATTTTTCCAGCGTGGCGGGCTGGTGAGACACCACCACCACGGTAGCGGTCTTCAGCCGGTCGTACAGCACGCTGCCCGCCTTGCGGTTGAACTCGACATCGGTCGTGCCGGGCATCCCCTCGTCGATCAGGTAGATGTCGAATTCCAGCGCCAGCAGCAGCGCGAAGGTCAGCCGCGACCGCATCCCCGAACTGTAGACGCCCACCGGCTGGTCGAAATATTCGCCGATATCGCAAAGCCAGCGGCAGAAGGCCGAAACATAGTCGGGGTCAAGCCCGTAGATCCGCGCGATATAGCGCGCGTTCTCGTTGGCCGACAGCTTGGCAATCACCCCTCCCATGAAGCCCAGCGGGAAGGAGACCCGGCAGTTGGCGCGGATCTGGCCCTCGTCGGGCTTTTCCAGCCCGCACATCATGTTGATGATGGTGGTCTTGCCGGTGCCGTTGGGGGCGAGGATGCCAAGCGACTGGCCCAGTTCCACCCGGAACGAGGCCTGGTCCAGGATCACCTTGCGCTGCGTTCCGGTCCAGAAGGACTTGGAGACGTTGTCGAATTCCAGCATGTCGGCGAAGTTTTCCCGCAAAGGCGCGTGAATGCGGCGGTTTGCAGCGGGCGCCAGCCGCCCGCGTTCTGAGGCCGAACATAATCCTGCGGCGCATCGCTGTCCATTGGAACGCCGCGGATCGTGAGAATGCAAGCTGTTATCCGGGGCGAGGCGTTCCTATCTGGGCGTGCATGACAGCACCCTTCGATGATCTGCCCGTTGCCGCCGAGCTGCGCGGCTGCCGGCTTTGCGCAGACCGCTTCGCCCTGACCGCGACGGCCCATGCGCCGCGCCCGATCGTCTGGTTCGCCCCCGGCGCGCGGGTGCTGGTGGCCAGTCAGGCGCCGGGGATGCGGGTGCATCATTCGGGAAAGCCCTTCACCGACGCCTCGGGGCAGCGGCTGCGCGGCTGGATGGGCGTGGACGACGCCACCTTCTACGACCGCTCGCGCGTCGCCATCGTGCCGATGGGCTTCTGCTTTCCCGGCTATGACGCCAGGGGCTCGGACCTACCGCCGCCCGCGATCTGCGCGGCGACCTGGCGCGCGCGGGTGCTTGAGGAATTGCAGCCCCGCGTCACGCTGCTGATCGGCGGCTACGCGATCCGCTGGCACCTGGGCCTGCGCGATGTGACAGCGGCCGTGGCAGGCTGGCGGGACCATGCCCCGCGGGTGTTTCCCTTGCCTCACCCGTCGTGGCGGAATACCGCTTGGCTCAGACGCAACCCGTGGTTCGAGGACGAACTGGTTCCCGAACTGCGCCGCACGCTGGCCGAGGTGCTGTGACGACCCCCCTGACGGAACTCGACCGCCTTTGCGCCCATGTGCCGTTCCATGACGCCGATCCGGCCCTGCGCGCGGCGGTGCTGCGGCGATTGGCCGATACCGAACTGCACGCGGCCCTTGCCGCCGATCCTGCCGATGACCGGGCCGAGCTGCGGATGTTCGACCTGCCGGGCGGGGCGGTGGCGCTGGCCTCGGATGACGAGGCCGCGCTGGCGGGCTTTCTGGGCGGCCCTGTGGCGCATGTGTCCCTTCCGGGCCGTGTCCTCGCGCGCGAACTGGCGGAAGCCGGCCGGGGGTTGCTGGTCAACCCCGGCCGCCCCTCGGAAATGCTCTTGGATGCGGCTGCGCTGGGCTGGCTGATCGCGGTGCTGGCCGAGGCGCCCGAAGCGGGCGAGGCCGCGCCCCGCCGCCTGACCGCGCCGCGCCGGGACGCAGTGGAAACCGTGGCCGAGCCGCTGGCGACCCGGCTGGGCGACATGGCGGGCATGGTGGCGGGCGCGGCGCTGGTGGGCGTGGACTGGGCCGACGGACGGCGGGGGCACCTGATCGTCGTGGCCGGGGCAGGGAACGCGGACCGGCCCGCCATTGCCAAGGCGCTGGCGGAACTGATCGCCTTCCTGCCGCCCGTCGAGGGCGGCGTGGACGTCACCTTCGAGGACTTGCCGCTGCCGCAGGGCGCCGTGCGGATGGAGGCGCTGGCCGTTCCGAAGCCCGCGCCGACGCGCCGCGATCCCGACGCTCCGCCCCGCCTGCGCTGATCCTCCGGGCAGGGTTCAGTAGCCCCGTGCCCGGTCCACCAGATGCAGCAGCGGCTGCCCCGCCATCGCGCGGCGCAGGTTCCCGGCGGCGACGGGTGCCGCCGTCGCCGGACGGGTGTCGGCGGCGATATGCGGCGTCACCGTCACGCCCGGATGCGACCAGAAGGGATGGCAAGGCGGCAGGGGCTCGGTGCGGAAGACATCCAGCACGGCGTGGCCCACCCGCCCCTCGTCCAGCGCCGCCAGCAGCGCGTCGTCGTCCAGCACCGTTCCCCGCCCGGGGTTCAGCAGGAACGCCCGGCGCGGCAGCATCGCGAGCCGCCGGGCATCCAGCAGGTTCCGCGTCTCGGGCGTGTCGGGCAAAAGCGAGATCAGGATCTCGGCCCCCTCAAGCGCCTCCGGCAGGGCCTCCGCGCCCAGAACCCGCACGCCCTCGACCGGGCGGCCCGAGGCGGACCAGCCCGTGACAGGGAAGCCCATGCCCTGCAGCTTCGCGGCGACGGCGCGCCCAAGCTCTCCCATCCCCAGGATCGTGACCGGGCGTTCCGAGGCCAGCGGCGGGACCAGCCCATTCCGCCACTGACCGTCCTGACGGTAGCGATCCATCCCGAGGTGCAGCCGCATGGCCCAGCCAAGGCTCCATTCCGCCATGCCCTGCGCCAGCCCCGGATCGACCATCCGGCACAAGGGTTGGGTCAGCGTCTCGTTGCCCACGATCCGCTCGACCCCGGCCCAGAGGCTCTGCACCACTCGCGCGCGGGTGAAGGGGCGGAAGTCCATCCGCTCGCCCGTCTCGGGATGGCCCGGCGCATAGATCAGCGCGTCGAACGAGGCCGGATCGCCCTCGCGGCACAGCTCCATCTCGGGGCAGGCGGCGCGCAGGGCGGGGGACCATTCGTCCCAGAGGCGGGCGGGGGCGGCGAAGAAGACGCGCATCAGCGGGGCCTGTTCACATGGGCCGACTGCACGAGGCCGAAGGCCATCAGCAGGATCATCAGCTGCGTGCCGCCATAGCTGACCATCGGCAGCGGCACCCCGACGACCGGCATCAGGCCCATGACCATCCCCATGTTGACCGCGAAATACAGGAAGAACGTGCCGCCGATCCCCAGCGTCAGCAGGCTTGCGAAGCGGTCGCGGTTGGTCATGGCCGAATAGATGCAGAAGGCGATGACCAGCGCGTAAAGCCCCAGCAGCGTGATCGAGCCGACGAAGCCGAATTCCTCGGCAAGCGTCGTGAAGATGAAGTCGGTGTGCTTCTCGGGCAGGAAGTTCAGCCGGCTCTGCGTGCCCTGCATGAAGCCGCGCCCGTGCCAGCCGCCCGAACCCAGCGCGATCTGCGCCTGGGTGATGTTGTAGCCCGCGCCCAGGGGGTCCGAGGTAGGGTCCAGGAAGGTGTCGATGCGGCGATACTGATAATCGTGCAGCAGTTGCCACGCGGTGCCCCGGCTTTCGAAGACGGCGAAGACCAGCCCGCCCACGATCCCGATGACAGCCGCGAAATACCACAGGCTGACGCCTGCCGCGAACATCATGATACCCCCGCCCGCCACCAGCATGAGCGAGGTGCCGAGGTCCGGCTGCACCACCACCAGCGCCGTGGGCATCAGGATCAGCGCCAGGGGGATCAGCACCCACAGGGGACGCGACACCTTGCTCATGTCCAGCCAGTCGTAATAGGCCGCCAGCACCAGCACGAGCGCGACCTTGGTCACCTCGGAGGGTTGCAGCTTGATGGGGCCGAGGTCCAGCCAGCGCTGGGCGCCCATTGCGTTGTGGCCGATGATGTCCACCGCCAGCAGCAGCCCCAGGCAGATCACGTAGGCCGCGACCGAGATCGAGCGCCAGAACCAGATCGGCGTGAAGGCCAGCGCGATCATGGCGACGAAGCCGACCGCAAAACGCTCCATCTGCGGCTCGGCCCAGGTTTCCAGCCGGCCGCCCGCGACGGAATACAGCATCAGGAACCCGGCCGAGGCCACCGCCGCCAGCAGGAAGGCCAAGGGCCAGTTCAGGTAAAGGATCTTGCGCCAGCCGGCCGGTACCTGGTCGGGTTTGTAGTCGAGATAGCTGCTCATGGCGCCTTCCTCATGCCCGCGCCCGGCCGCCGCTGGCCTGCGCGACCGGCGCGGGCGCAAGGCGCATCCGGGCCAGCATCTCGCGGATCTCGTCGCGCAGGCCAGGTGGATAGGCGTCCAGCGGCGGCAGGCCGCCCGCCAGCGCGTAAAGCAGGATGTCGCGGGCGATGGGCGCCGCGACTGCCGATCCGCCCCCGCCGTGTTCCACTACGACCGAAACCGCGTAGCGCGGCGCCTCGTAGGGCGCATAGCAGACGAACAGCGCGTGGTCGCGCCGGTTCCAGGGCAGCTGGTCGTTGCGGATCACGCCGCGGGCGCGCTCGGCGGCGGTGATGTTGCGGACCTGGCTGGTGCCGGTCTTGCCTGCCATGCGCCATTCGGGCCGCACGATGCGCGCCTTGGCCGCCGTTCCGCTGCCGCCGTTCATCACGGCGTCCATGCCGGCGCGGGCGATCTTCAGGTTCCCCTCGTCCAGCCCGAGGACAGGGAAGACGGAATCGGGCACGGGCGCGCCGTCGATGGCCCGGATCAGCCGCGGCGCGACCTCGAGCCCCGTCGCCACCCGCGCCGTCATCACCGCCAGCTGCAGCGGAGAGGCCAGCACATAGCCCTGCCCGATCGAGGCGTTGATGCTGTCCCCGATCTGCCATTCCTGCCCGTGCCGGACGCGCTTCCAGTCGCGGTCGGGGGCGATCCCTTCGGCGATCGCGGACATGGGCAGGTCGGGGCGGACGCCGATCCCCATCCGCCGCGCCATTTCGGACATCCGGTCGATCCCGATCTTCTGCGCAAGCTCGTAGTAGAAGACGTCGCAGGACCGTTCCAGGCTGTCCACCGGCCCGACCGAGCCGTGGCCGCTGCGGCTCCAGCAGTGGAAGCGACGGCCGGCGACGGTGGTATGGCCGGGGCAGTAGAAATGCGAGCGGCTGTCGATCAGCCCCGATTCCAGCCCCGCCAGCAGCGTCACCATCTTGAAGGTCGAGCCGGGAGGATAGACGCCCTGCACCGTCTTGTCGGCCAAGGGACGATGGTCATGTTCCATCAACGCCTTGTAGTCGGCGCTGGAGATCCCCCGCACGAAGAGGTTCGGGTCGAAGGCGGGGGCCGAGGCGCTGGCGAGGATGTCGCCGGTCTGCACGTCCATGACCACGGCCGCGGCGCTTTCCTCGCCCAGCCGCTGAATGGCGAAGTTCTGCAGGCCCGCATCCAGCGTCATCTGGACGGTCGCGCCCTGCTGGCCCTCGATCCGCTCCAGCTCGCGCATCTCGCGCCCGGCGCTGTTGACCTCGACGCGGCGGCGGCCGGCCTTGCCGCGCAGGACTTCTTCCAGCTTGGCTTCGACGCCCAGCTTGCCCAGCTGGAACTCGGGCAGCCTCAGGACGGGGTCGGGGTTCTCGATCTTGGACAGGTCGTAGTCGCTGACCGGACCCACGTAGCCCAGCACATGGGCGAAGTCGCCCGCCCGCGGATAGCTGCGCGACAGGCCCGATTCCGGGGTGATGCCGGGCAGGGCGGGCGCGTTGACGGCGATGGAGGCGAACTGGTCCCAGGTCAGCCGGTCGGCCACGATGACGGGGGTGATGGCGCTGCGCTTGTCGATCTCGGCCAGAAGGGCCGCGACGGCGGTGTCGGTCATGGGGATCAGCCGGCGCAGCCGCTCGATCACCAGCGCCGGATCGCCCGCCTCCTCGCGGGTGATGGTGGCGCGGTAGTTGGCCTCGTTTCCGGCGATCACCAAGCCGTTGCGGTCGTGGATCAGGCCCCGCGCCGGCGGCAGCAGCCGCATCTTGATCGAGTTGCCGTCGGACAGCAGCCGGAACTCGTCTGCGCGGTCCAGCTGCATGGTCTTGAGCCGCCAGCCGAGCGTCGCCACCACGGCGGCCTGGATCGCGCCCAGCATCAGGGCGCGGCGATGGATGCTGCGGGTGCTGTCGTGGATGTCTCGGGAGGATTTCTTCATGGCTCAGGGGTCCAGCGCGCCGGGCGTGGCGTGGCGCAGGCCAAGGGCGGCCAGCAGGGCCACGACAAGGGGATAGGCGGCGATGGTGGCGATCAGGCGCAGCGCCTCGGGTCCCAGCGTCGGCAGGGGGGCCAGGGTCGCGGGAACAAGGAAAAGGGTCCGGATCACCCGCTCGGCCAGCACCATCAGCCCCATCAGGATCGCCACGCGCAGCCATTCAACCAGAAAGCCCTGCGCGCGCCAACGCTGCTGTTGGCGCCGCGCGACCTCGGTCGCCACCACGGCAAGCGCGGCGCCCAGGCCCAGCGGGCGGAACAGCAGGATGTCGGCCGCCAGCATGACAAGGGCCACGGTCAGGACCGGCACCTGCTCGGGGCGGCGCAGCACCCAGGCCAGCGTCACCGCAATCAGCAGGTCCGGCCCCGGCCAGGCGATCCGGCCGGGCGACTGCGGCAGCAGCGCGGCCAGGATCAGCGCCAGCGCGGCAAGCAGATAGGAGGTCTGGCCAAGTAGCTGGCGCTGGCGGGACATGGCCATCGCTCAGTCGCTCGCCTGGGCTTCGCGCTCGGCCTCGGGCGCGGGCGAGACGCCGGGCGCGGGGGCGGTCGCGGCGGCGGCCGCCTGGTCGGCGGGACTGGGCATCTGCGGGCCGATGAAGTCGCCCGAGGGCGGCAGGATCAGGGTGCCGCTGTCCACCAGCTGCTCGGCCGGATGGCTGCGCAGGACGCGCAGGAACTCGAGCCGGCCGTAGTCGGCGGCCAGCCGCACCCGCATCCGGCGGTCGGACGCCTGCACCGCCTGACCCACCAGCAGCCCCGGCGGAAACAGCCCGCCGTCGCCCGAAGTCACGACCCGGTCGCCCGGCCGCACGTCCTCGGGGCTTTCCATGAAGTCGAGATAGGGCAGGGCGCTGTTGTCCCCCGTCAGCAGCGCCCGCTGCCCCGAAGGCTGGATCGTCACCGGCACGCGGGACGACGGATCGGTCAGCAGCATCACCCGGCTGGTCGTCTGCCCCACGCCCGAGATGCGGCCTACGAGGCCGAGCCCGTCCATCGTGGCCCAGCCGTCCAGGATGCCGTCGCGGGCGCCGCGGTTCAGCAGCACCGACTGGCGGAAGGCCGTGCCGCTGTCCGTCAGCACCACGCCCGAGACACCCGTCAGCGCCGGGTCCAGCCGGACGTTGTTCTGCGCCAGCAGCTTGGCGTTTTCCTGTTCAAGCTGGACCGCGGCCTCTTTCCAGGCGCTCATCCGCTGCAGCTCGCGCCGCAGTTCCTGGTTCTGCTCGTAAAGCCGCTGGTAGGACTGAAAGCCCGCGACCATGCGGCTGACGGCCGTCACCGGCGCCATGGCCCAGTCCATCGAAGGAACAAAGCGGTCCACGAAGGCCGCGCGCATCCGTTCCGCGCGCGGGCTGTCGATGCGCCAGAAGACGAAGACCGCCAGCAGCACAAGGACCAGCAGCGCCACGAGGATGCGGCGCACCGGCCGTGCGTAGTCGTAGCCGCGGCGGGCCATTCAGGCCGCCTCAGCTCTCGAAATCGACGACGTGGCGCAGTTGCTTTTCGTATTCCAGCGCCCGGCCGGTCCCCATCGCCACGCAGTTCATCGGCTGATCGGCCAGGCTGACCATCAGGCCGGTCTGCTCGCGCAGCGCGAGATCCATCTCGCCCAGCATCGCGCCGCCGCCCGAGAGCATGACGCCCCGGTCCACGATGTCGGCGGCAAGGTCCGGCGGGGTCGCCTCGAGCGCGATCATCACCGCCTCGCAGATCTGCTGGATCGGCTCGGCCAGCGCCTCGGCGACCATGGCCTGGGTCAGCTCGACCTCCTTCGGGACGCCGTTCAGCAGGTCGCGGCCGCGTACCATCATGGTGGCGCCGCGCCCGTCGTCGGGCATCCGGGCGGTGCCGATGGTGGTCTTGACCTTCTCGGCGGTGCTTTCGCCGATCAGCAGGTTATGGTGGCGTCGCAGGTAGTTGATGATCGCGTCGTCCATGCGGTCGCCGCCCACGCGGACGCTGCGGGCATAGACGATGTCGCCCAAGGACAGGACCGCGACCTCGGTGGTGCCGCCGCCGATGTCCACGACCATGCTGCCGGTGGGCTCGGTGATGGGCATCCCCGCGCCGATCGCCGCCGCGATGGGCTCGGCGATCAGGCCGCACTTGCGGGCGCCGGCCGACAGGACCGACTGGCGGATCGCCCGCTTTTCCACCGGCGTCGCCCCATGGGGCACGCAGACGATGACCTTGGGCTTGGTGATCGAACTGCGCCGGATCGCCTTCTTCATGAAGTGCTTGATCATCTCTTCGGCGCTGTCGAAATCGGCGATGACGCCTTCGCGCATCGGGCGGATCGCCTCGATGCTGCCAGGGGTGCGGCCCAGCATCAGCTTGGCATCCTCGCCCACCGCCAGGACCTGTTTCTTGCCGTCCTTGACGTGGTAGGCCACGACCGAGGGCTCGTTCAGGATCACGCCCTTGTTCTTGACGTAGATCAGCGTGTTCGCGGTCCCCAGATCGATCGCGATATCGGTCGAGAACAGACCGAAGAATGCCATGGTGAAGTCCCTTCCGTGCCTGCCCGGCGCCGCTTTTGGTTCTGCCGGCCTTGAGGCCGGACGCGGCTGCGGCCCCATATAGGCAAGCCCGCCGGGCCGGGGAAGCGGAATCACGCAGAAGGCGAAACTGTCGGCGCAACCCACATGGGCGGGATTGTGCTATCTTCGCCGCATGGGTTTACCGGTCGATGGAGAAGCGCGATGGCCAAGACGGTGCAACAGATGCTGGAGGCGGCGAATGCCGCCGTGCCCAAGGTGGACGCGGCCGAGGCGCGGCGGCTGGTCGAGGAGGAGAACGCCCTGCTGGTCGACCTGCGCGACTCGGCCGAGATCGAGAAGACGGGCAAGCTGAAGGGCGCGGCCACGGTGTCGCGCGGCATGCTCGAGTTCCGCGCCGACCGCGAGAGCAAGTATCACGATCCCGCCTTTGATCCCTCGCGACCGGTGGTCGTCTACTGCGCCTCGGGCGGAAGGGCGGCGCTGGCGGGGCAGACGCTGTCCGAAATGGGTTTCCCGAAGGTCTACAATCTTGGCGGCTTCCAGCCGGCAGCCGACGCGGGAATGGAAACCGAAGGGGCGTGACGAAGAAGGGGCGGCATTGCCGCCCCCTTGCCTCAGTGCGAGTACATGCTGACGGCCTTTGTGTCGCTGTCAGGGGCGGTCTTCTCGCGCCGCACCTTCAGCCGGTTCAGTGCGCCCACATAGGCCTTGACCGAGGCAAGGATCGTGTCGGTGTCCGCCGCCTGGCCCGTGGCGATGCGGCCGTCCTCCTCCATCCGCACGCTGACGGTGGCCTGAGCGTCGGTGCCCTCGGTCACGGCATGGACCTGGTAAAGCTGCAGCGTGCCGTGATGGTCGAACATCGCATCGACCGCGTTGAAGGCCGCGTCCACGGGGCCGTCGCCCTGGCGCGTTTCGGTGCGCTCCTGCCCGCCCACGGACATGGTCAGGGTGGCCATGGCGGGCTCGCCCCCGCCGCAGACGACGCGCAGCTTCTTCACCTGCAGGTAGTCGCTGTCGGTATTGGCGGCGCTGTCCTGCATCAGCGCGATCAGGTCGTCGTCATAGACCTCCTTCTTGCGGTCGGCGAGCGCCTTGAACCGCACGAAGACGTCCTTGAGCTGGTTGTCCCCAACCTCATAGCCCAGGTCGGCCAGCTTGGCGCGCAGGGCCGCGCGGCCCGAGTGCTTGCCCATCACCAGCGAGGTTTCGGACAGGCCCACGTCCTCGGGGCGCATGATCTCGAAGGTCTCGGCGTTCTTCAGCATCCCGTCCTGGTGGATGCCGGATTCATGGGCAAAGGCGTTCTTGCCGACGATGGCCTTGTTGAACTGGACGGGGAAGCCCGAAACCTGCGCCACGCGGCGCGAGATGCCCATGATCTTGCGGGAATCGACGCCGGTGGTGAAGGGCATGATGTCATGGCGCACCTTCAGCGCCATCACGACCTCCTCCAGTGCGGTGTTGCCCGCGCGCTCGCCCAGACCGTTGATGGTGCATTCGATCTGGCGCGCGCCGGCCTCGACCGCGGCGAGGCTGTTGGCCGTCGCCATCCCGAGGTCGTTGTGGCAGTGGGTGGCGAAGATGATCCCGTCGGCGCCGGGCACGCGTTCCAGCAGCATCCGGATCAGCGCAGCCGATTCGCGCGGCGCGGTGTAGCCCACGGTGTCGGGGATGTTGATCGTCGTGGCGCCGGCCTTGATGGCGATTTCCACCACGCGGCACAGGTAATCGTGTTCCGTCCGCGTCGCGTCCATGGGCGACCACTGCACGTCCTCGCACAGGTTGCGGGCGTGGGTCACCGTCTGGTGGATGCGGTCCGCCATCTCGTCCATGGTCAGGTTCGGGATCGCGCGGTGCAGCGGCGAGGTGCCGATGAAGGTGTGGATGCGCGGGCGGCGGGCGTGGCGCACGGCCTCCCACGCGCGGTCGATGTCGGGGATCTGCGCGCGGGCAAGGCCGCAGATCACGGCGTTCTGCGAGGCCTTGGCGATGTCGCTGACGGCGGCGAAGTCGCCTTCCGAGGCGATGGGAAAGCCCGCCTCGATGATGTCCACGCCCATCTCGTCCAGCATCCCGGCGATTTCCAGCTTTTCGGCATGGGACATGGTGGCGCCGGGCGACTGCTCGCCGTCGCGCAGGGTGGTGTCGAAGATCAGGACGCGGTTCGGGTCACGGGTGTCGGTGCTCATTGGCTTCTCTTTCGGCTGCAGGTCGGGGAAGCCGGGCGCTGCGCTATCCTGAGCGGCGGCCCGGCGGACCCGCTCAGCGCAGCGTAAGAAGCAGCAGACCGCGGAGGTTCACGACGAAGCGGCCACCGGGCTGTGCGCCGGTGTCATGCGTCGTGGCCAAGGGCAGGGTCCGCGTCATGCGGGCGACTATACGCGCCACGCCGCGCTTGAAAAGAGGCAAGAGCGGCTTTTCGCCTCAGCCCCGCGCGGGGCCGCGGGCGCCTACCCGCGGGAAGTCGATCTTGGGGCAGCGGTTCTGCACCACTGTCAGTCCGGCGGCGCGCGCCTTTTCCGCCGCGCCCTCGTGCATGACACCGATCTGCATCCAGACCGTCTTCAGCTTCGGCAAGGCCTCCAGCGCCTCGTCCACCACGGCGGGGACCGAGTCCGAGCGGCGGAAGATGTCCACCATGTCCACCGCTTCGCCCTTGGGGATGTCCGACAGGGTGGCGTAGGTCCTCTCTCCCAGAATCATTTCGCCAGCATGGCCGGGGTTCACGGGGATGATGCGATAGCCCATGTCCTGCAGGAAACGTGCAACGCCGTGGCTGGGCCGGTCGGCCTTGGGGGAGAGCCCGACGACGGCAATCGTGCGTGTTTCGGCGGCAATCCGCGCGATGTCGGGCTGGCTCATGTTGTCCTCCTGAAAACCATGCTTGCGCTTCGGCAGCGATGCCTGCAAAGAAAAAGCGCCCGGTCAGGGACCGGGCGCAAGTCGCGGAACGAGGGACAGTGATCTGAACGTGACCGTTCCGTGGTCAGGTTCATGATGTAAATGTGCACCAATCCACGAAAGTTCCAACCTCCTCGCGAAAATGTGAAGATTTCTAGCGACGCAGGCGCTTCCAGTGTCGGGCGGCCTGCTTGAGCACCTGGGTCGGATTCTCGTGCAAAAGCTGCCGTGCGGCAGGAGAGCCGGCCAGGTAGATCGTGTGCTCGATGATCACGAACAGTTCGGGATGGCCGGGCCGCCGTTCCCCGTCGGACAGGGCAACCGGGCAATGGCCGCCGAAGGCAGGGGCATAGGCGCGGGGATTGGCCTCGAAGGTGGCGCGATTCGCCTCGTTGGCGAAGCGCCACTCCTGCCCCTTCCAGTGGGTTGAGATGTCCGGGTCACCACCGACGGGGCGCCCGGTATCGCGCAGGCTGACGGCGTCCATCCCCCCCAGCGCGGTCGATTGCGCCTGCGCGGCGCTCAGCGGCAGGGTGGCGAGTGCCGCCGCCAGCAGCCAGAGCCCGAGAAGCGCCGAGCAGATCCGCCGGAAAGCGGTGCGACCCCCGGCCATACGCGGGAACCGGGAAGGATGAACGAACGATGACATGAGGCCGATGTCGCACCGCCCAGGGTCCCGCGCAACGCTGCATCGCCGCAACGTGACCCGCCGTGCGGCACGTCCGCAACACTCACCGGGACGCGATCAACCTGTGATTGCAGCATAAAGTGCGACCGCCGCCGCGTTCGAGACGTTGAGCGACCCGAAATCCGCAGCAAAGGGAATCCGCACCACCTGGTCACAGGTTTCCAGCGTCTTCTCGCGCAGGCCCGGGCCCTCGGCGCCCAGCACGAGGCAGAGGGCGCGGCCCTTCAGCGCCTCCAGTGCCTCGGGCAGCGTGGCCTTGCCGGTGCCGTCCAGGCCAAGGACGACGTAGCCCATCGCCTTCAGCTCGATCAGCGCCTCGGCGAGGTTCGTGACCCGCAGATAGGGCTGGCGTTCCAGCGCCCCCGAGGCCGTCTTGGCCAGTGCGCCGGTTTCAGGCGCGGCATGGCGGGCAGTGGCCACAACGGCGCGGGCCCCGAAGACCTCGGCCGAGCGCAGGATCGCGCCCACATTATGCGGGTCGGTCACGCGGTCCAGCGCGACGACCAAGGGGCGCGTGCCTTCGGCGCCCCTTGCGGCGATGTCGCCCAGCTTGCCCCAAGCCAGCGGCTTGACCTCGACCGCCGCGCCCTGGTGGACGCTGTCGGGACCCAGCGGCACCTCGCGGTCGAAGACGCGGGCATCGACGATCTCGGGGGTCATGCCCGAGGCTGTAACGGCATCCGCCAGCCGGTCGGCGGCGTTGCGCGTCAGCACCAGCCGCAGCCGCGTACGCGCGGGGTTCATCAGCGCGTCGCGCACGGCATGCAGGCCGAACAGCCAGACCGTCTCGGCGGCGGCAGCGCGGCGCGCGCGCTCCTTGTCGATGACCCAGGTGGGTTTCTTTGTCCGGGCGGGGCGGGGGGGATTGGTCATGGAAACTCCTGTCCCGCAGGCAGATGCGACGGCGAGGGGCAGGATGCAAGCAAAGCGCGTTCGGAACCGCTTGACCAGCGCCGAAGCGGCGGCTAATCACCCCCGGCGTCGGGCGACGTGCTGCAAGGTGCGGCAGCGGACTGTAACTCCGCCGGGGAGACCCATGCCTGGTTCGATTCCAGGGTCGCCCACCATTCCCCAACATGTAGGGAGTATGGTGGTCATTGATCGCTGACCGGGGGCGCAGATGACCGACAATCCTGATCCGAACAGTCGCCAGGCCGAGCGCGAGGCCCGCAAGGCCCGGCGCATCGCCGAACGCGAGGCGCGCCGCGCCGAACGGCAAGCAGAGCGCGCCGGGCGCGCGAAACCTGCGCGCGAGAACGGCAGTCCTGCCCGCGCCACCGAATCGCCTCTCCGCATTGAACCGGCGCAGGCGCAGGCCGATTTCGACATTCTGGTCGTCGGGCAGGGCGGCGGCATCGACCGGCAGGCCGCGATCCTGGCCGCCAGCCTTCGCCGCAACGCGCCCGGCTTCCGGGGCCGCCTGATCGTCGCCGAGCCGCAGCCAGAGGGCGCATGGTCAGGCATCGACCCGCGCATGTCGCGGCAGGCCCGCGCCGCGCTGGAGGGGGTCGGCGCCGAGATCCGCCCCCTGGTCGCCCGCGACTTCGGCCGCAGCTACCCTTACGGCAACAAGATCGAGGCGCTGGCGCTGCTGGATACGGGCCGGTCGTTCCTGTTCCTCGACAGCGACACGCTGATCCTGGGCGAGATCGGCACGCTGCCCTTCGACTTTGCCCACCCTTCGGCCTCGATGCGGCGAGAGGGAAGCTGGCCGCAGCCGCCGGCCTATCGCCAGACCTACGCCTCGATCTGGCGCTCGCTTTACGACCGCTTCGGGCTGGACATGGACGGCTCGCTGGACCTGTCCCAGCCCGAGGAGCATTGGGAGCGGTTCCTTTACTTCAACGCCGGCTGGTTCTTCGGCGCCGACGGCCCCGCCTTCGGCCGCCGCTTCCGCGACTGGGCCGTGGCCCTGCGTGACGATCCGGGCGAGGCGCTGGCCTGCCAGTCGCTTGACCCCTGGCTGGATCAGGTGGTGTTGCCCCTGGTGATCCACAGCTTCGGCGGTGGGCGTCCTGGCCCCGGGCTTGCGGGTCTGGATGGCGACATCACCTGGCATTACCGCAACCTGCCGCTGCTTTATGCGCGCGGTCCGCAGCGTGCCATCGACGAGTTCGAGGCTGTCGCCGCGCTGCCAGAGATCGTTCCCTTGTTGTCAGAGTGGGAGGCGGCCGAGCGTCTGCTGCGCGCGGGCGAGGGACGCCGCACGATCCGCCCCATGTTCGCGGACTACCCGGTCCATGCGCCGGAGCGCGGCATCCGCAAGCGGCTGAAGCAGGCGGAGCTATGGCTCGACTGAGCAGGGCCGCGGCGTTGCGCCTGCCTGCCTTGTTGCGCTAATCGCAACTGTCCCGCAGATGGAGGCCGCGATGCCTGACACCACCACCGACACGGCCCGCCGCGCCACCGTCAGCCGCAAGACGGCCGAAACCGACATCACGGTGACGATCGACCTGGACGGGCGCGGCCGGTCCCACAGCAGGACGGGCGTCGGCTTCTTTGACCACATGATCGACCAGCTGGCCCGCCATTCGCTGATCGACATCGACCTGAAGGCCACGGGTGACCTGCATATCGACGATCACCACACGGTCGAGGACTGCGGCATCGCGCTGGGACAGGCGCTGACAAAGGCGCTGGGCGCCAAGCGCGGCATCCGCCGCTATGGCAGATTCCACCTGGCGATGGACGACGCGCTGATCCGCGCGGCGCTGGACCTGTCGGGGCGGCCGTTCCTCGTCTGGAACGTGGACTTCCCGGCGCAGAAGATCGGCAATTTCGACACCGAGCTGGTGCGCGAGTTCTTCCAGGCGCTGTCCACCCACGGCGGCATTACCCTGCATGTGGATCGCCTGCATGGTCTGAACGCGCATCACATCGCGGAAGCGGCCTTCAAGGCCGTCGCCCGCGCCTTGCGCGAAGCGGTCGAGCCTGACGCCCGCATGGCGGGCGAACTGCCCTCGACCAAGGGGGCGCTGTAGATGCGCGTCGCCCTGATCGATTACGAAAGTGGCAATCTGCACTCGGCGGCCAAGGCGGTGGCGCTGGTCGGCGCCGATCGCGGCGCCGAGGTGCAGGTGACGTCCGACCCCGAGGTCGTCGCGCGCGCCGACCGGATCGTCCTGCCCGGCGACGGCGCCTTCCCGGCCTGCCGCGCGGCCTTCGAGGCCGTGCCGGGCCTGCATGAGGCGCTGGAAGAGGCTGTGACGCAGCGTGGCGTCCCCTTCCTGGGCATCTGCGTGGGAATGCAGATGCTGGCGACCGAGGGGCTGGAATACCGCCCGACCCCAGGCTTCGGCTGGATCAGGGGGCGGGTGGAACGCATCATGCCGGACGATCCCAGCCTCAAGGTACCGCACATGGGCTGGAACGACCTGATCCTTCATCGCCCGCATCCGGTGCTGGAGGGCGTGCCAGCCGGCGGCCATGCCTATTTCGTCCACAGCTGGCATTTCGTGACCGAACGGCCGGAGGATCTGGTCGCCTCGGTCGATTACGGCGGGCCGGTGACGGCGGTGGTGGCGCGCGACAACATCGTGGGGCTGCAATTTCACCCCGAGAAATCGCAGGCGCTGGGCCTGCGTATCCTCGGCAACTTCCTCGACTGGAAGCCCTGAAAACGCCTAGTCCGGCGAGGCCGCGGCGGCGTGCACCGAGTCCATGCCGCCGGGTTCCGTCGGCGGGCCGAAGCGGGCCAGCATGTGCTTCATGATCTGGTCGCGCGACTGGCGATACAGCGCCAGCTTCGCCTCGCGCCCCTCGGCCAGCCCCGAGGGGTCCATGATCGGCCAGTATTCCACCTCCAGGTGGAAATGCCGCGTCAACTCCAGCGCCTGGTGCTTGCTGGCCGGCGTCAGCGCCACCACCAGGTCGAATTGCCCCAGATCGTCGCCCCATGCACGCATCTCGTCGAAGCTGCGGGTGCGGTGGCGGGACAGTTCGACCCCGATCTCCTGGCAGACGGCGATGGCGAAGCCGTCGATCTCCATGTCGTTGTGGACGCCCGCCGACTGCACATAGGCCTGTCGCCCGTAGAGCTTCTTCATCATGCCTTCCGCCATGGGAGAGCGGATGGCGTTGTGATCGCAGCAGAACAGGACCGAGTTCGGGATGCCGGCCTTGTCCTCCACGGGCCTTATTCCGTCACCAGCGCGCAGATCAGGGTGAAAAGCCGTCGCGAGGTGTCGATGTCCACCGTGGCCTTGCCGTCGAGCCGTTCCTGCAGGGTCCGTGCCCCTTCGTTGTGGATGCCGCGCCGGGCCATGTCGATGGCCTCGATCTGCGCGGGGGGCAGGCGCTTGACCGCGTCAAAGTAGCTTTCGCAGATCTGGAAGTAGTCTTTCACCACCTGCCGGAAGGGGCCCATCGACAGGTGGAACTCGGCCACCGGCTCACCCGCGTCCGAGGACAGTTCGAACACCAGCCGCCGGTCGCGCACGGCCAGAAGCAGCGCATAGGGTCCGCTGGGTGCGGGCTGGTCGGGGCGGCCGGGCAGCGCAAGGCTGTTGTCTTCCAGCAGGTCGAAGATGGCGACGCGGCGCTCCTGCTCCATCTCGGGCGTGGCCGGGGGCAGGGCGGAATCGTCGATCTCGACCCGGATGAGGCGATCGGTTGTCATCGGACGAGCCCCCTTGGCTAGCGCTGCCCCCTCCGGGCGGCTGCCACGATCACGGCAAGCGCCGGATCATTCAAGCGGAAAGGCGGGCCTCAGCCCCGGTTAAGCGTGTCCAGCCGCGCGGTGATCGAGCGCCCGTGTGCCGACAACCCCTCGGATTCTGCCAGCCGGACCGCCGCGGGGCCGATGGCCGCCAGCGAGCCGGGGTCCAGCCGTGACAGCGTGGTGCGCTTGAGGAAATCCATCACCGACAGCCCCGAGGAAAACCGCGCCGAGCGCGCTGTCGGCAGGACGTGGTTCGGTCCGCTGACATAGTCGCCCGCCGCCTCGGGCGTCCAGCCGCCGAGGAAGATCGCGCCCGCGTGGCTGACCTGCGAGGACAGCGCCTCGGGATCGTCCACGCAAAGCTCCAGGTGCTCGGGGGCGATGCGGTCGGACAGCGCCGCCGCCTCGGCCAGGTCGCGGGTGACGATAACGGTGCCGTGGTCGCGCCAGCTTGCGCCTGCGATGGCGGCGCGGGGCAGGGTGGGCAGCAGCCGCTCGACTTCCGCCGCAACGGCCTGCGCCAGCGCGGGGTCCGGCGTGACCAGGATCGACTGCGCATCCGCGTCATGTTCCGCCTGCGCCAGCAGGTCCAGCGCCAGCCATTCCGGGTTCTGCGCGCCTTCCGCGATCACCAGCACCTCGGACGGCCCCGCGATGCTGTCGATCCCGACGCGCCCGAAGACCTGCCGCTTGGCCGCAGCGACATAGGCGTTCCCCGGCCCGGTGATCTTGTCCACGGGCCGGATCGTGTCCGTCCCGTAGGCCAGCGCCGCGATCGCCTGCGCGCCGCCGATCCGGTAGATCTCGTCCACCCCGGCGATCTGGCAGGCCAGCAGCACCAGCGGATTGACCTCGCCGCGCGGCGTCGGCGCGCAGACCACCAGCCGCCCGACCCCCGCCGCCCGCGCGGGAATGGCGTTCATCAGCACGGACGAAGGATAGCTCGCCTGTCCACCCGGCACATACAGCCCTGCCGAGGACACCGGCGTCCAGCGCCAGCCCAGCCGTGCCCCCGCCTTGTCCGTCCACGTGGCGTCCTCGGGCATTTGCCGCGCGTGATAGGCGCGGATGCGCCCGGCCGCGAGTTCCAGCGCCGCGCGATCCTCGGCCGACACCTGCGCCGCCGTGGCCTCGATCTCGGCCGGGGAAAACCGCAGCCCCTCGGCCGTCAGTTCCAGCCGGTCGAAGCGCGCGGTCAGTTCGACCAGCGCCGCGTCCCCCCGTGCCCGTACCTCCGCGATGATCCCCGCCACCGCGTCGCCCACGTCAGCGGAATCCTCGCGCTTGGCCGACAGCATGGCGGCGAAGCGCGCCTCGAAATCGGGATCGGAGGTGGACAGGAAGACGGGCATGGTCGGTCCTTTCGGCGGCTTGGCTCGCCTGTTACCGCCGCAAGCCCCGCCTCTCAAGCCAAAGCCCGCGTCTTCTTTCCGGCCCAACTCCCGTGGAGTGAGCCGCCAGCCATGGCGAAAGGCAGAGCCCCTTGTGTCACTCGTGCCGGGGCATGTCGCCCGACACGGCCAGATAGGGCCGCGTCACGTCGCGCAGGTCCACCGACAGGCATTCCGCGTCAATGGCGATGGTCCCGTCGCCTGCGAAATTCAGGGTCAGAATGCCCGTGCCGTCCTCGCCCGGCTGCCAGCCGAGGTCCAGCAGCGACAGGACTGTGCCCGGATCGGCGCGGTCGATCCCGTCGTGCCGGACCCGCAGCGCGTCCGAGATCACCAGCAGCGAGCGCACCCGCTCATAGGGCCGCCCCTCGCGGCGCGCGGCCTCGGCATCCTCCCAGCGGAAGCGGTTCAGCAGCAGGCTGAAGCGCCGCGCGCGGCCGTCGTGCAGCATGTCGCCCGCCGTCAGCACCGCGTCCTGTGCCAGCGTGGCAAGGATGCGCAGGTCCTCGGCATCCTCGGCCCGGATCGCCAGCGACATGTCCGGCCCGGCGTCGGCATAGCGCGCGTCAGTCATGGATCGGCTGCTCCTTGATGCGTTCGATGTCCGCGCCCACGCCGCGCAGCTTGCTGACGACCTTCTCATAGCCGCGATCCAGATGGTAGACGCGGCTGACCACCGTCTCGCCCTCGGCCGCCAGCCCCGCGAGGATCAGGCTGACCGAGGCCCGCAGGTCCGTCGCCATGACCGGCGCCCCCCGCAGCTTGTCCACGCCGGTCACGCGGGCATGCCCGCCATGCACCTCGATCCGCGCGCCCATGCGGGCCAGTTCTGGGGCGTGCATGAAGCGGTTCTCGAAGATCGTCTCCTCAAGGTCGCTGACGCCCTCGGCGGTGCAGAGCAGCGCCATCATCTGCGCCTGCAGGTCGGTGGGGAAGCCGGGGAAGGGCTCGGTGACGACATTGACCGCGTTCACCCGGCCGTTGCGGCGGCTGACCGTCAGCCCGCGCTCGGATTCGCAGACGCTGATCCCGGCCTCGTCCAGCTTCTCGCAGAAGGCCTGCACAAGCTCGATCTTCCCGCCAAGGCAGGTCACCTCGCCGCCGCAGATGGCGGGGGCGAGCATGTAGGTGCCCAGTTCGATGCGATCGGTGACGACCGGATGCGTCGCGCCGCCCAGCCGGTCCACGCCCTGTACCGTGATGGTCGAGGTGCCCTCACCCTCGATCTGCGCGCCCATGCGCCGCAGGCAGCGGGCGAGGTCCACGATCTCGGGCTCGCGCGCGGCATTGTTCAGGACCGTGGTTCCGCGTGCCAGCGTGGCTGCCATCAGCGCGTTCTCGGTCGCGCCCACCGAGACCAAGGGGAAGTCGATCACCGCGCCTTTCAGCCCGCTCGCGGGCGCCTTGGCATGGACATAGCCGTCACGCAGGTCGAGTTCCGCGCCCATGGCCTCCAGCGCGCGCAGGTGCAGGTCCACGGGCCGCGCCCCGATGGCGCAGCCGCCGGGCAGCGAGACGACCGCGTGCCCGTCCCGCGCCAGCATCGGCCCCAGCACCAGGATCGAGGCGCGCATCTTGCGCACGATGTCGTAATCTGCCCGGTGGCTCGTCAGCGCATGGCTGGACAGCGCCAGCACCTGCCCGTCCTGCAGGCTGGCGACCTCGGCCCCAAGGCTTTGCAGCAGCGCCGTCATGGTGCGGATGTCCGACAGCCGCGGCGCGTTGGTCAGCGTCAGCGGCTCGTCCGTCAGCAGGGTCGCGGGCATCAGCGTGAGGCAGGCGTTCTTCGCCCCCGCGATCGGAATCTCGCCGTTCAGCGGACCGTTGCCGCGCACCAGAATCGTGTCCATCAGTCCTCGCTCGCGCCCTCGTCCGGGGTCTTTCCCGCGGGGCCGTTGTTCTTGCTGCCCGTCATGAGTCCGGCCGCCTTGTCCCCCTCGGTCTCGCCTTCGGCGCGGCTGCGCGCCTGCGCCTTGCGCCGCGCCAGGTTGGCGCGCAGCGCAGCCGTCAGCCGCGCCTGGCGGCTGTCGGAGGAGGGTGGGGGGCGGCGGTCCTTGCTCACCGCGCCCTGTTACTTGCGGCAATCCCGCCCGTCCAGCGGCGCGCAGGCGGGCCGAAGGGCGAGATGCGGTTTTCCGCGTAATTCCCCTTGCACGTCGTCGGGCTTGCGTCTAAATCGCCCCGCACGGTCCAAGCGGACCACCGGCGCTGCGGTAGCTCAGTGGTAGAGCACACCCTTGGTAAGGGTGAGGTCGAGAGTTCAATCCTCTCTCGCAGCACCATTTCCCTGATTTTTCCTGCGACCGGCTGCCGCCTTGCTTCGGCGCCCCCCTGCGACCACATCGGGCGCATGAGCATCCCGCCCCGCTTCGACGTCACCGCCGACCAGATTTCCCGGGTCGTCCGGACCTTCTACGCCGCCGTCCGCCGGCATGAGGTGCTGGGCCCCGTCTTTGCGGCCCATGTCGCCGACTGGCCCGCGCATGAGGAGCGCATCGCCGCCTTCTGGCGCAACGCGATCCTTTACGAGCGGGGCTATGACGGGAATCCGATGCAGGTCCATCGGGCAGCTGGCGACGTCCGGCCCGCGCATTTCGACGACTGGCTGATGCTGTTCGACGCGACGCTGATCCGGGTGCTTCCGCGCGACACGGCGGTCGCCTGGTCGGCGCTGGCGCACCGGATCGGTGCCGGGCTGCGGATGGGGGTGCGCGACACGGGCGGCCCGCCCATTCTGCGCTAACGCCGGTCGATCCTCAGGCGGATGCCGTTGCGCCCGCGCACGGTCAGGCGGGCGACGGGCACCGGGTCCACCGCCCCGCGCGACAGGCGCAGATCGCGGCAGATCAGCGCCAGCATCAGCGGCCCCTCGATCATGGCGAAGCCCGCGCCGGGGCAGACGCGCTGGCCGGCGCTGAAGGGGATATAGGCCGAACGCGCGCAGGCGCGGCCGTTCTCGGTATCCCAGCGCGCCGGGTCGAAGGCGTCGGGGGTGTCCCACAGCCGTTCATGCCGGTGCAGGTGCCAGGGCGACAGGACGACCTGCGTGCCGCGCGGCAGGTCGCGGTCGCGGAGACATTCGGGCTGCACCGTCTCGCGCACCATCATGGGGACGGGCGGGTAAAGCCGCATGGTTTCGCGGAAGACCGCGCGAGCGGTCTTGAGGCGGGACACGGCGGACAGGTCGGGGCGGTCCCCTTGCAGGACCTCGCGCGCCTCGGCGGCGACGCGGTCCTGCCACTCGGGCGCGGCGGCCAGCAACCAAAGCGCCCAGGCGAGCGCGCTGGCCGAGGTTTCGTGCCCTGCCAGAAAGAAGATCGCCACCTGGTCCACCATCTCGTCGGGGGTGAAGCCCTGACCCGTCTGAGGGTCAGGCGTGGTCATGATCTTGGTGGCAAGGTCATCGGGCGCGCCGCCCGCGGAGATCTCGGCAGTGCGGGCATTGACCATCCGGGAGATGAGGCCGCGGATTGTGGCGGCCGTGTGCCGCGTCCGCCGCCCGTGCCAGCGCGGTATCCAGGCGGGCAGCGGCACCAGCGCGGCAAGGTTGACGATGGGCTGGGCGTCCTGGTGGGCGCGGAAGGCGGCGAAGACCTGCGCCGCCGTTTGGTCCTCGATGGGAACGGAAAACAGGGTGCGGAAGATCACGTCGGCGGCGGCATGGCTGGTTTCCGGCTCGACGTCGATCTCGGTTCCCGCATGGGCGGCGAGACGGCGGGTCGCGGAAAGGGCCGCGTCCCACATGGCCGGCAGGGTCTGGCCCAGGCGCCCGCCCTCGAAGGCCGGGTCGATGATGCGGCGCTGGCGTTCCCAGAGGACGCCGTTCGTGACGAAGACCGACCGGCCCAGCAAGGGGGCCAAGCCCTCGCGCAGGCGGTTTGACTTGGGGAAGTCGCGGGGGCGGGCCTGCAGGACCAGACGGACCAGCGCCGGGTCGTTGCAGACCACGCTGCGCAGCAGGGGACTGCGGAACTCGGCCATCCAGGCGCGGTAAAGCCGCGCGGGCAAGGCGGACAGCAGGTCGCGTCGGAAGCGCAGGGCATAGCGCAGGACGCCGCCACGTCCTTCGGTCGTGCGGGGCTTGGGCGGGATCATCGCGCGCCTCGCGGCGGCCGTGCCTTCGTCATGGCGCCCCCTTCCGTCGTCCGGGCCAGTCATTGACCGCCCTTGCGATGCGGGCGGGCGAGTGGCTGCGGCCCGCATAGCGGTCCGCCAGACGCAAGGGCCCGGCCGTAAGGGCGAAGTAATCGTAGTCGCCGGGCCAGTCGAAGGCGCAGAGATACTGAAAATGCAGCCGGAACCAGCGGCCTCGCAGTTCCCGCTGCTTTCCGGGGGACAGCGTCCGCGTGAAGGCCGCCGACAGCACCAGCGGGCCGCGCCGGTCGGGCGGCTCGACCCCCGAGACGGCAACCGGATCGCACAAGCCGAAGCAGCAGGCGTCCCCCGGCGCACTCACGTCCACCCATGCGACCTCGGGCCGGGCGGATAGATAGCGCAGGTCGGCCCGCAGCCGTCCCGCGCGCGGCAGGAACGCGGCCATCGGCACCACATGGCCCAGCGTCAGCAGGGACAGCCGCCTGTCGCCATGCGCGCGCCCCGAGCGGATCAGGTCGGCCAGCACCGAGACCGCGATATAGGCGCCCGAGGAATGGCCCACGACCAGCACCTCGTCCCAGTCGTCCGCCAGCACCGCCGCGATACGGTCGGCGAAGGCCTTGATGCGGGCCTCCAGCGCAGGCGGATAGGCCCCGCCATCCTGCGCGGTGAAGGCATAGTCGTGCATCAGGTAATAGGCGAAGATGCGCCCGTCGATGCGGCGAAAGCCCCACAGGATCGCGGCGGCCGCGAAAAGCCCCGCGACCAGTCCCGGCAGCCAGTGGGCCAGCCATGCGCCCATCCACCAGACCGCCACGCCGACAACCAGCGCCAGGGCCAGTTCCGCGAGCAGCACGACGATGGGATAAAGCGCCGCGATCACGGGCGCGCGCCGCAGCCGCATCAGCCGGAACAGCGCGCCCGAGCCCACATAGGCCCAGGCCGTCCGCACGAGCTGCGCATAAGTTGCGGGGATCGAGCGCCCCATCGAGCTCTGCACAACATCCGACCAGACCAGCACCTCGATGTCGGCCTGCGCCGTGCCTTCGGGAAAGTGCCCCGTCACGCCCCAGCCGAAGCCCCTGCGGTCGCGCCGCGGGCCGAAGTCGAGCCGATAGCCCGAGATGCGCGCCTGCGCCTCGCCCTCGCGGCGGTAAAGCTCGCGGTAGCGGCGGGCCGGAATGGGGTCGTAGCCGGGAATGTAGAGCACCCGGCGGCGGAAGGGTCGGCTCATCTGGCGCCCGGATTGTTGCGCGTGCAGCATATTGGCTGGGGCATCGGGGGCAAGCGGCGGATCCCGGCCTTGGGGCTCGGGGTATCGGGATCAGGAAGATCGGGCAGGTGCCTGCAGGCTCGTCAGGCGGCGGGCAGGTTCCAGCGGCGCTCCAGCGCCTCGATGGCCTCGATGCGGCGCGGGATCGGCGGATGCGAGGCGAGCCACGCCACCGGGCGGCCTGTCATGTCGGTCAACCGCTCCAACCGCGACAGCAGCGCTTTCTGCGGGCCTGTGCCAAAGCCCGCCTTGACCATCAGCGCGGCGGCGAAGGCGTCGGCCTCGTATTCATCCTTGCGCGAAAGGCTCGCCGCCAGGGCCGAGGCGGCCAGATGGGCGATCCAGGGGCCGATAAAGGGGATGAAGCGGCCGAAGGTGGTGGCCAACACCATGCGCACGAGGTTCTGCCCGGCAAAATCCATCATCCGGCGGCGCGCATGCCCATGAGTGACATGGCCCAGTTCATGCGCAATCACCGAGGCGAGCTCGGCCTCGCTCACGCGGCCTGCGTCGAGCTGGTCCAGAAAGCCGCGGGTCAGGAACACTCGTCCGTCGGGGGCGGCAAGTCCGTTCACCGGCTTGATCTCGTAGACATGGGCCCTGACCGGACCGATCCCCATCGCGTTGCCCAGCCGGTTCAACGCCGCCGAAAGGCGGGGGTCGTTCAAGGGCGTGGAGTTCGCATTCAACTCCTGCCGCAGCCGCCAGGCCGAAAGCAGCCACATGGCGACGGCGTAAAGGATGATGAGAAGGATCGGCAGCAGTTTCATGGCGCCAATCTGGGACGTCAGGAGCGCGCGATCAACGGGCGGTCAGCCCAAGGTCCGCATCGCCCGCGTCAGTCCTTCCAGCGTCAGCGGCATCATCCGGTTCTCGAAGATGCGGCCGATCATGCCGATGGACTGGGTATGGCCCCAGTGGCGTTCCGGCACGGGGTTTAGCCAGACGTGATCCGGCCAGGTCTCGCACAAGCGGCGCAGCCACAATTCGCCCGGCTCGGGGTTCCAGTGCTCGTTGGCCCCGCCGGGCGCCACGATCTCGTAAGGCGACATCGAGGCGTCGCCGACCACGATCACCTTCCAGTCGCGGCCATAGCGGTGCAGCAGGTCCCAGGTCGGCACCGTTTCGTCCCAGCGGCGGCGGTTGTTGCGCCAGACGGATTCGTAAAGGCAGTTGTGGAAGTAGAAATGCTCGAGGTTCCTGAACTCGGCGCGGGCAGCCGAGAAAAGCTCGTCCACGACGCGGATATGGTCGTCCATGCTGCCGCCCACGTCTAGAAGCAGCAGCACCTTGACGGCGTTGCGCCGTTCCGGCCGGGTCTGGACGTCGATATAGCCGTGATCGGCCGTGGCGCGGATGGTGCCGGGCAGGTCCAGTTCCTCGGCCGCGCCATGCCGCGCCCACTGGCGCAGGCGCTTCAGCGCGACCTTGATATTGCGGGTGCCGAGTTCCACCGTATCGTCGAAGTCGCGGAACTCGCGCTTGTCCCAGACCTTGACCGCGCGGCGGTGGCGGCTTTCGTCCTGACCGATCCGCACGCCTTCCGGGTTGTAGCCATAGGCCCCGTAAGGCGAGGTCCCCGCCGTCCCGATCCACTTGTTGCCGCCCTGGTGGCGGCCCTTCTGCTCGGCCAGCCGCTGGCGCAGCTTCTCCATCAGCGCCTCGAAGCTGCCCGAGCCCTCGACAGCGGCGCGTTCCTCGGGGGTCAGCAGCTTCTCGGCCAGCTTTTCCAGCCAGTCGCGGGGCAGGGCGGCCTCGCTGACCAGCGCCTCGATGGGAACCGATTCCAGTCCGGCAAAGCTTTCCGCGAAGGCGCGGTCATAGCGGTCGATGTGACGTTCGTCCTTGACCAGGATCGCGCGGCCGACGGTGTGGAAATCGTCCACTGACCAGCCCGCCACCCCGGCCTCCATCGCGGCCATCAGGTCCAGCCATTCCCGCAGGCTGACCGGAACCCCGTGGCGGCGCAGCGCATCGAGGAACGGGCGGAACATCGGCCTCAGCCCCGCAGCGCGCGGTCGAGCAGGATCGTGACGAACAGCGCCACGATGGCGAAGGCGATGGCGTGGACGGCCGCGTATTGCAGGCGGTCCTTGCGGTTCCCCTGCGCCCGGCGCGCCCGCAGGTCCCCGAGAAGGGCGCCAAGCACGATGGCGACGATGACGATCATGGGCCGCTTCCCGGATGGATTGACGGATGAACCGCCGCTGTAAGCGAATCGGACCGGGCTGACAAGCAAGGGGGATCGCCGGCAGACGCGGGCGCAGGTCCTTCCGAATTGATCTGCCGCAGATATTTCTGGCCTCCAGTTCGCGCGGAAATTGCAGAACGATTCTGGTCGCTCTCTGGCCGCGTGTATTTTTAATCTTTATTGGTGTTCTATTTGTCCGCGTCCTGCGGCATCAATCCAGAACGCGCTTGTTGCCGCGTTGTTTATCAGTTTTTCCGATTGTCGGAGTTGCCAGTATGACCTTCTGCTCCTGCCCCGAGCCGGGCGGCTGTGACACGACGTTCAAGGCCATCTACCTTGGTGACGTTCATAGCGATCAATATATCGACCGTTATGAAATCCTGCCCGGTTCGGAAACGGCGCATTGCCTGTCCGGTACCACCTTCGGTTCGCACGATAATCCCTTGGCCGACAACATCGTCGACATCACGGTCACCAGCGACCTGAACCGGGACGGCAAGCTTGAAGGCAACAATCTTTTCGGTTGCTACGACACGTTCAAGACCTCGCCTGCCGTCGAGGTGCCCGATCGCAAATCGGGAGAGGTCAAGCAGGTCAGCCGTTTCAGGTATGATGGCGTTTCGCAATTCACTGCCCAGGTCACTTATGCGGACGGTACCTGCGCCAATACGGTGCTGACCGTTATCCAGGATGATTTGGGACGCAATTTCGTGGTTCCCCCGGAAAACGGCAAAGGCGGCGACGTGATCGGCGCCAAGCCGATTGCCTCGATCGAACTGATCTGTCCCATTCCGGACAAGGACAACGACTACAACTATTGCCCGCCTGATGACTGGACGCCCATCCCCTGCTTCACCGCCGGGGTGCGCCTGGCCACCGCCAAGGGCCAGCGCCCGGTCGAGAAGCTGGCCATCGGCGATCTGGTGCAGACGGCCGACAATGGCCTGCAGCCCGTCCGCTGGATCGGCATGCGGACGCTGGATGCCGTGGATCTTGCCGCGAACCCGAACCTGCGCCCGATCCGCGTCCGCAAGGGCGCGCTGGGCGACCGGCTGCCCAGGCGCGACCTGCTGGTCTCGCCGCAGCACCGGATGATGGTGCGCTCGGCGGTGGCTCAGGCGCTGTTCGGCACCGATGAGGTGCTGGTCGCGGCCAAGCACCTGCTGGCGCTGGACGGCGTCGAGGTGGCCGAGGACCTGACCGAGATCACCTATGTCCACCTGCTCTTCGACCGCCACGAGGTCGTCTATGCCGAGGGCGCGCAGTCCGAATCGCTTTATACCGGCGAGCAGGCCCTGCGCGCGGTGGACGAGCCCGCCCGGGCCGAGATCTTCGCGCTGTTCCCGGAACTGGCGGCAGGGGCAGAGCCCGTGCCGGGCGCACGGCTGTTCCTCAGCGGCCGGCAGGGTCGCGATCTTGCGGCGCGTCACGCGGGCATCCCGCTGCAGTAAGCGGCGCATCTTCGGATCATCGGAAAGGGGCCCCTTGGGGCTCCTTTTTCGTTCCTGCGGATTCCTGACGGGATCGGCGGGGTTGAACAGAATCCGGGAGACGCTTAGTTTCAACTCAACACGATTTCGGAGGGCGTTGCAGATGGCGCCCAGGCGTCCCGCGGGTGCGGACGCGTCCTCGGCCCCGGTTCCGGTGGCCTCGCCTGCCGTCACCCGCCAGCCCGACGACGGGTCGCTTTATGCGGCCCTCGATCTGGGCACCAACAGTTGCCGGATGCTGATTGCCCGCCCCATGGGCAGTCAGTTCCAGGTGATCGACAGCTTCTCGAAGCCGGTCCAGCTGGGGCACGGCCTTGAAGCCTCAGGCCGTCTTTCGGGTCAGTCGATGATCCGGACGGTTCATGCGCTGCAGGTATGCCGGCGCAAGATCGAGCAGCATGGCGTGCGTCGCATGCGGCTGGTCGCGACCGAGGCTTGCCGCAGGGCAAGGAACAGCCGCGATTTCCTGCGGATGATCAAGCACGAGACCGGCCTGCCGCTCGAGATCATCCCGGCCGAGGAAGAGGCGCGGCTTGCCGTGATTTCCTGCGCGCCGCTGGTCAGCCTGCGGACCGAGCAGTTGCTGGTCGTGGACATCGGCGGCGGCTCGACGGAACTGGTCTGGATCGATCTGGGTGATGTCGAGCCGGTCGAGCGTCCGCGCGCGATCATGAGGCTGGCGGACGGCTTCCACGACTGCTCGCCGGGCGCGGCGCGGGTGGTGGACTGGATCAGCGTGCCCTTGGGCGTGGCCACGCTGCGCGACCAGTTCGACGACGTGACCGACGACCCGGCGCGCTTTGCCCTGATGAGCTGGCAGTTCGAGCAGATGCTGGAGGGCTTCAAGCCCTACACGACCGGGATCAAGGCCGACGACAAGTTCCAGATCATCGGCACTTCCGGCACGGTCACGACGGTAGCGGCCAGCCACCTCGGGCTCAAGCGCTATGACCGGACCAAGGTCGACGGGCTGACGATGACCACGGCCCAGATCGACCGGGTGATCCAGAATTACCTCGCGCTGGGCCCCGACGGGCGGCGTGCCGATCCCCGCATCGGCCGGGAACGGCACGCGCTGATCATGTCGGGCGCGGCGATCCTGCAGACGCTGATGCGGGTCTGGCCCACCAGCCGGCTGTCGGTCGCGGACCGCGGGCTGCGCGAGGGGTTGCTTTATGCGCAGATGGTGCGCGACGGGGTGCTGACCTCGGATGGATTGATGGGAGTGGCGTGATGACGGCTGGTTCGGGCAACTCGGGCGGCGGAACCAAGCCGGGCAGCCGGGCAGGGAAGGGCAGTTCCGGGCGCGGCCAGCGCGACCTGCGGGTGCGGGTCAAGACCGCTAAGGGACGCAAGCTGTCTTCGACCCTTTGGCTGGAACGGCAGTTGAACGACCCCTACGTCGCCCGGGCCAAGCGCGAGGGTTATCGCGGCCGTGCGGCCTACAAGATCATCGAGCTTGACGACAAGTACGGCTTCCTGAAGCCGGGCGCGCGGGTCGTGGACCTCGGCTGTGCGCCAGGCGGCTGGTGCCAGGTCGCCGTCGGCCGCGTCAATGCGCTGGGCGAACGGAAGGGCAAGCCCCAAGGCCGCGTGCTGGGCGTGGACCTGCAGGAGGTCGATCCGATCGCCGGGGCCGAGATCCACCAGCTGGATTTCCTGTCCGAGGAAGCGGACGAGAAGGTCAAGGCCTGGCTGGGCGGGACGGCCGACGTGGTGATGTCGGACATGGCCGCGTCATCCTCGGGGCACAAGGGAACCGACCACCTGCGGATCGTGGCGCTGGTCGAGGCGGCGGCCCAGTTCGCCTTTGATGTGCTGGAACCGGGTGGCACCTTTGTTGCCAAGGTGCTGGCGGGTGGGGCCGAGCAGGGGCTGCAGGCGATCCTCAAGCAGAACTTCACCTCGGTTGCGAATGTGAAGCCCCCCGCGAGCCGCTCGGACTCCTCCGAGAAGTTCGTCGTGGCTATGGGCTTTCGGGGGCGGCGGGACCGGGGCGGGGCCGAGGATGCGGCTGAAGATGCGGGCGGCGAGGGCGCGGAGGTCTGAAGCTTTTCCTGCAGCCATACTCTCAGTTCAGCCGCCGGAAGGCCTCGGCGGGCCTGCCGGTCGCGGCCATGAACACGCGGTTCATGTGGGCAACCCCGGTGAAGCCCAGTTCCTCGGCGATCTGCACCAGGCCGTGGCGCGGATCGGCCAGCATGGCCCGCGCGCGGTCCAGCCGCAGTTCGTACAGCAGGTCCAGCGCCGAACAGCCCCGGTGCTTGCGGCAGGCGGCATCCAGTCCCGCCGCGGTCGTGCCCAGCGCATCGGCCAGGTCGGCAATGGTGCGGCCGCGCCCCATTTCCCGGCCCGCAAGGTCCAAATAGGCCTGAACCAAGGCATGGCTGTCGCGCCCCGGCAGTTCGGGCCGGCTGGGCTGGGGGCGCGCGGCGAGCCGTTCCAGCGAGGTCGCGATCAGCTCGACGCGGCAGGCGGCGGTCGCCGCCGCGATCGGGTCATGTGCGCGGGCGGCAAGCGCCGCAAGATCGGCCGAGAAGGCGTCGCTGACGCCTGCGCCCACGACGATGCGGCTGGGCAGGGACAGCCGCTCGGCCATCTGGCGCGCCATCAGCAGGACCTGCCCGCGGACGCCCGGTTGCGGCTCGGCGGCGAAGGCGGTGCCGGCGGGGATAAAGACCACACTGCCCGCGCCGTGATCGACGGCGCCACTGGGCAGGATGATCCGCATGGTGCCCGCCGTCACCCGGATCAGGCAGTGGTCGCCCCGCGTGCGCCCCCGGCGCAGCCCGCCCGCCCATGTCGCGCCGCCCCAGACGAAGCTGTCCAGCGGCAGCACCCGCAGCCCGCTTTCTGGCAGTCGCGGCCGCCCGGCGAAGGGCGTGACCGGCACGGTCGGCTGGGGTGAGTTCGCAGGCTCGGCCAAGGGGACCGGAGGCACCTCGGCAGGGCGCGGCATCAGGGGGATCTCGTCTGGGCGGCTCGACTCGGCGGACATGGTGGACCCCGGAGGTTCTTGAGGACGGATCAGTAAAGATCAAACACCAAGAAACCCTTAAGCGTTCCACCAGGCCTTTCAGACCTCCAGAGTCATCCAGTCCCGCATCCGGTTGCGGAACCAGATGCGCTGGCTTTTCGCATATTGCCGCGTGGCGATAACCGCGCGTTCCCGCGCCTCGGCCAGGGTGGCGCGGCCTTCCAAATGGTCCTTCAGTTCAGCCGCCCCGATCGCCCGCGTCCACTGCGCGCCGGGCTGCCAGAAGGGCAGGGCTTGCCGCACCTCCTCCAGGGCGCCCGCGTCCAGCATCCCGTCGAAGCGGCGGGCGATCCGGTCCGCCAGACGATCGCGGTCCATCTGCAGGACGATGCGCTGCGCGGCTTCGGGCGCGATCAGCGGCGGCGGTGTCTCGGCCTGCCAGTCGGCCAGGCCCCGGCCGGTGGCGCGCAGCACCTCCCACGCACGCTGGACACGGGCGGGGTTCTTCAGGTCGAGGCCTGCGCGCGTGCGGGCGTCCAGCGCCGCGACCATCCCGGCCAGGTCTCCGCGCGCCAGCCAGGCGTCGCCCTCGGCCCGGATCTCGGGCGGCACCGGCGGGATCACGGCCAGCCCCGAGGTCAGCGCGGTCAGGTAGAGCCCGGTGCCCCCGGCGATCACCAGCGGGCGGCGCTGTTGCAGCAGCGCCGCCACCTTGGCCAGCCAGTCGCCGACCGAATAGGCGCGGCCCGGTGCGACATGGCCATAAAGCAGATGCGGCGCAGCGGCCTCGTCCTCGGGCAAGGGCCGGGCGGTGAGCACGCGCCAGCAGGACCAGACTTGCAGCGCATCCGCATTGACCACCGAGCCTCCCATCGCCTGCGCGATCCGCAGCGCCAGCGCCGATTTCCCCGAGGCGGTGGGTCCCGCGATCAGGACAGGCCGGGCCGGATCGAGCCCTTCGATCAGGCGATCGGAAGATGTGGCGGTGGACGTGTTGATCATGCGACCTATCTGCGGCATTTTGCGCGCCGATGTAATCCGGGGGCTTGAGCATGACCGACACCGACCTGACAACCCCGGCGATTGCGTCCCCCCTGATCCATCCGCCCGCGGGCTATGACCGTGTGATGCTCAAGATCTCGGGCGAGGCGCTGATGGGCGATCAGGGCTACGGCCTGCACCCCCCGACCGTCGCGCGCATCGCCAACGAGGTGAAGTCGGTCCACGACATGGGCACCGAGATCTGCATGGTGATCGGCGGCGGCAACATCTTCCGCGGCCTTCAGGGCAGCGCCCAAGGGATGGAGCGGGCGACCGCCGACTACATGGGGATGCTGGCCACGGTGATGAACGCGCTGGCCATGCAGGCCGCGCTGGAAGCCCTGAAGATCCACACCCGCGTCATCAGCGCCATCCGCATGGACGAGGTGGCCGAGCCCTATATCCGCCGCCGCGCCATCCGCCATCTGGAAAAGAAGCGCGTCATCATCTTCGCGGCCGGCACCGGGAACCCGTATTTCACCACCGACACGGCGGCCACCCTGCGCGCCAACGAGATGAATTGTCAGGCGATCTTCAAGGGCACCAAGGTGGACGGGGTTTATGACAAGGACCCCAAGAAGCACGCCGACGCCGTGCGCTATGACAACGTGACCTATGACGAGGTGCTGCAGAAGCACCTGAACGTCATGGACGCCTCGGCCATCGCGCTGGCAAGGGACAACAACCTGCCGATCATTGTCTTCTCGCTGGACGAGCCGGGCGGCTTCCGCGGTATCCTGGCCGGCGACGGCACCTACACCCGCGTCCACGGCTGAGGAACCCGGACCCCTCGCGTTCGTTCTGCCCCAAAGGCAAGCGCGAGGCGTCCATGTCCGACCAGATCCCCCTGTCCGACGAGGCGAGCGCCCTCGAATCGGAACTTGATGCCGCGCGGCGCGACCATACGAACGAGGTGGCGCCCGACATCGCCTATCGCCGGCTCGGCATCGTCAACGTGATCTTCCACGGCCGGTCAGGGGCGGGCGACCGCGAGTGGGTCCTGATCGACGCGGGGCTGATGGGCACTGCCGCCCTGATCCGCAGCGCGGCCCAAGCGCGGTTCGGCGAAGGCTCCCGCCCCGCCGCCATCATCATGACGCATGGTCATTTCGATCACGTGGGCGCCCTGGAACAGCTTTCCGAGGAATGGGACGTCCCTGTCTACGCCCATTCTCTCGAACACCCCTACCTGAACGGATCGGCCGCCTATCCGCCCGCCGACCCGAGTGTCGGCGGCGGGCTGATGGCGCGTCTGTCGCGGCTTTACCCCACCAGGCCTGTCGATGTGGGCACGCGGCTTCATGCCTTGCCCGAGGACGGCAGCGTGCCCCACATGCCCGGCTGGCGCTGGATTCACGCGCCCGGCCATTCGGTCGGCCATGTCTCGCTGTGGCACGAGGCGGACCGCGCGCTGATCGTGGGCGACGCCTTCTGCACCACGGGACAGGAGTCGGCCTACGACGTTGCCACGCAGGATCCCGAGATGCACGGCCCGCCCATGTATTTCACCATCGACTGGGAGGCGGCCGGCGAATCGGTGCGCAGACTCGCCAAGCTGGACCCCGACCTTGCGGTGACCTTCCACGGCCAGCCCATGCGCGGCCCGGAAATGCGCGGCGCCCTGCACCGGCTGGCGCAGCAGTTCCGCGAGGTCGCCGTGCCCGCGCAGGGCGAGTATGTCGCCCGCCCGCGCCGGGCCGAGGACGGCAGCGCCTACGAGAAACCGTAAAGCTGTCGGCAACTGCGGCAGTCGCGCACCTATACAAACCCGGCCGCAAGCGGCTATAGAGCGAAAAAACCATCTGCGAGCAGACCTATGGCCGACGAGATCGAGATCGATACGGATGACCTTGAGCGCCGGATGAAAGGCGCGATGGACAGCTTGCGGCACGAGTTTTCCTCGCTGCGGACGGGCCGCGCCTCGGCCAGCATGATCGACCCGATCACCGTGGACGCCTATGGCTCGCCCACGCCGATCAACCAGCTGGGGACCGTGAACGTGCCGGAACCGCGCATGGTCACGATCAACATCTGGGACAAGGGCATGGTCGGGAAGGTGGAAAAGGCGATCCGCGAAAGCGGGCTCGGCATCAACCCCCAGTTGAACGGCACCATCATCATGCTGCCGATCCCCGAACTGAACGAAGAGCGCCGGCGCGAACTGACCAAGGTCGCCGCCCAATATGCCGAAAGCGCCCGCGTCGCGATCCGCAACGTGCGCCGCGACGGCATGGACCAGATCAAGAAGGCCAAGACCAAGGGCATGGCCGAGGACGACCAGAAATTCTGGGAATCCTCCGTGCAGGAGCTGACCGACAAGATGATCGCCGAGGTAGACAAGGCGCTCGAGGCGAAACAAGCCGAAATCATGCAGGTCTGACATCATGGCCGACGCAGCGCCTGTCGTCGCGCCCGCCTTCGCCCCCGGCGCGTCCCGCGCCCGGCATGTGGCGATCATCATGGACGGCAATGGGCGCTGGGCGACCGAGCGGGGCTGGCCCCGTCTGGTCGGCCACCGGCGCGGGGCCGAGCGGGTCAAGCAGATCGTCCGCGCCGCGCCCGACCTGGGCGTGAACTGGCTGACGCTTTATGCCTTTTCGACCGAGAACTGGAAGCGCACGACCGAGGAAGTGCTGGGCCTCATGGGCATCTTCGCCCGCTACATCCGGCGCGAGGCCGATGCCATGTCGGCCGAAGGCGTTCGGATGCGCTTCATCGGCGGGCGCGAGCGGCTGGACCCCAAGCTGCAGACCCTGATGTCGGGTATCGAGGCGCGCACCGCCGGCAACTGCCGCCTGAACCTGACGGTCGCCATCAACTACGGCGGCCGGGACGAACTTGCGCGCGCCGCAGCGCGTCTGGCGGCCCGCATCCAAGCCGGAGAGATCGGGAAACCCACCGAGGCAGATTTCGCGGCCTGCCTCGACACCGCGGGTCACCCCGACCCGGACCTCGTGATCCGGACCTCGGGCGAGACGCGGACCTCGAACTTCCTGCCCTGGCAGGCCGCCTATGCGGAATATGAATTCACGCCCGTCCTGTGGCCTGACTTCACTCCGGCGCATCTGGCCGAGATCCTCGACCGCACCAGCCTGCGCCAGCGTCGCTTCGGCGCCGCATGACGCCCCCGCGTCTGCCGCGCGTGACAAACTCGGGCCGCTGGGGCGACTTGGCCGAGCGCGTCGGCTCGGCGCTGATCATCCTGGTGGCCGGAGCAGGCCTGCTGGTGCTGCCGGTTGTGGCGACAAGCGTCGGGCTGTCCGTGCTTGTGGCCATGTTGATGTGGGAACTGACGCGCCTTGTCGTTCCGGCGCCCCGGATGCGCCAAGTGGTCGGCGTGGGCTTGGTCTCGGGCCTGGCAATGGCGGCCACGCTGTTTGCGGGAAGCTGGGGGGCGCTGGCCTTCATCCTGCCGCTCGCCTGGGGCACCCGCGCCTCGCGACGCGAGCTGCGCCCCGCTTATGTCGGTTTCGCGTTGCTGATGGTGCTGGCGGCCTGGGGCCTGCTGTGGATCCGCCTGACCTTCGGTCTGGGCGAGGCGCTGTGGATCGTGGCGCTTGTCGTGCTTTCGGACGTTCTGGGGTATTTCGTCGGCCGCAGCGTCGGCGGGCCCAAGTTCTGGCCCGCCATCAGCCCCAAGAAGACCTGGAGCGGGACGGCCGGCGGCTGGATCGGCGCCGCGCTGCTGGGCGTGATCCTCGTGATCTTCGGCCGGGCAGGACCCGGCGTGATCGTGATCGGCCCCATTCTGGCATTCGCGGGGCAGATGGGCGACATTGCCGAAAGCTGGATCAAGCGCCGTGTCGGCGTCAAGGACAGCTCGCGCCTGATCCCCGGGCACGGAGGGCTGATGGACCGTTTCGACGCCATGTCCGCATCGCTGGCCGCGGCGACGCTGCTGGGGCTTGCCGGCTGGCTGCCGGTCGTCGGCTGACATGCGCAGCGTCTCGATCTTCGGCGCAACCGGCTCGATCGGGGAAAGCGCCTTTGACCTTTTGATGGGCTCGGGCGGGCCCGAGACTTGGCGCGTCGTCGCGCTGACCGGCGGACGCAACGTGGCCCGGCTGGCCGAAATGGCACGGTCCCTGCACGCCGAGATCGCCGTCATCGCGGATGGGGTGCTGCTGCCCGATCTGCGCGCGGCGCTGGCTGGGACGGGGATCGAGGCTGCCGCAGGCGCGCAGGCGATCGCCCAAGCCGCTGACCGGCCCGCCGACTGGACGCTTTCCGCGATCGTGGGCGCTGCGGGGCTTGCGCCGGGGCTGCGCGTAGTCGAGCGCGGCGGCACGCTTGCATTGGCGAACAAGGAGAGCCTTGTGGCCGCGGGGCGGCTGCTGATGGGCACGGCCCGGCGCACCGGTGCCACCATTCTTCCCGTCGATTCGGAACATTCTGCCGTTTTCCAGTGCCTTGAAGGTGATAGCCTCGAAGCTGTCGAGCGTGTCACCCTGACCGCCTCGGGCGGGGCCTTCCGGGACTGGCCGCTGGATCGGCTGGCGCAGGCCACGGTGGCCGAGGCCTCCAGCCACCCGAACTGGGACATGGGCCAGCGCATCACCATCGACAGCGCCTCGATGTTCAACAAGGCGCTGGAAGTCATCGAGGCGCATGAGTTCTTCGGCCTGCCCGGCGAGCGGATCGAAGTGCTGGTCCACCCTGAATCGATCGTGCACGCGCTGGTCTCCTATGTGGACGGCGGCACGCTGGCGCATCTGGGTCCACCGGACATGCGCCACGCCATCGGCCATGCGCTGTACTGGCCACGGCGCGAGAAGCTGCCGCTGGCCCGGCTGGACCTTGCCGCCTTGGGCAGCCTGACCTTCCGCGCGCCGTGCGAGACGCGCTGGCCCGCGCTGGCCTTGGCGCGGCAGGTGATCGCGCAAGGCGGGGCCGCGGGTGCGGTGCTGAACGCCGCCAAGGAACAGGCGCTGGACGACTTCATCAAGGGCCGCATCCGCTTTCCCGACATGGCTGGGGCGGTGGCCCATGCGCTGGACCTCGCCGCCGGCCGGCCGGGTTTCGGGACCAGCCCCGACAGCCTTGAGGCGGTGCTGGAATGGGATGGGCAGGCGCGGCGGGACGCGGCGGCCTGGCAGACGGCGGCGGCATGATCCAGGAACTTGTCGGACAGATGGGCGGGCTCGCCTGGACGGTTGTGGCCTTCATCGTCGCGCTGTCCATCATCGTGGGCGTCCACGAATACGGCCACTACATCATCGGCCGCTGGTCCGGCATCCGGGCCGAGGTCTTTTCGTTGGGTTTCGGACCGCGCCTGTTCGCGCGCCGTGACCGGCGCGGTACCGTCTGGCAGGTCGCGGCGATCCCCTTGGGCGGTTACGTGCGCTTTCTGGGTGACGCTGACGCGGCCAGCATGACGCGCAATGGGCGCGTGGACCCGGCGCTGGCGCGGCAGACATTGGGCGGCGCGCCGCTGTGGGCACGCTTTGCCACCGTGGCGGCGGGGCCGGTCTTCAACTTCATCCTTGCGGCCCTTGTCTTTGCGGGCGTGATCGCCTGGCAGGGGATCGCCACGGACCGCGTTGTCGTGGGCGAGATCGCCCCCACGCCGCCGGGCATCGTCAACGAACTGCGCCCCGGCGACGAGGTGCTGGCCGTAGGCGGCCAGCCGGTCAATGGCTGGGCTACCCTGTTCCGGCTGACCGAGACCCTGCCCGCCGCGCCCCAGCAGCAATGGACCGTCCGGAGGCAGGGGGACGAGATCACCGTCACAGCCCCCGATGTCGCGCCGCCGCGCATCTCGGGCGTGGGACCGCGCAGCGCAGCCTCGGCCGTCGATCTGCGCGCGGGCGACGTGATCCTGGCGGTCGAGGGCCGGCCCATCAACCGCTTCACCGACCTGCGCCCCGCTGTCGAGGACGCGCAAGGCCGTCCCGTCACCCTGCGCGTCTGGCGGGAAGGCGAGGGCGAGGCTGATTTTGTTCTTGTTCCGCGTGAACAGGACCTGCCAAGTGCCGAGGGAGGCTTTGAAAAACGCTGGCTCATCGGCGTGACGGGGGGCGAGGGCTACATCCGCCCCTCCACGCGCACGCCGGGACCGTTCGAGGCGCTGTCGATGGGCGTGCAGCAGACCTGGGACGTGATCTGGGGGTCGTTGACGGGCATGGTGGCCATGGTCACGGGCCAGATCGGGCGCTGCAATCTGTCCGGCGCGATCTCGATCGCCGAGGTCGCGGGCGACGCGGCAAGTTCGGGCGCAGGCAATTTCTTCTGGCTGGTCGCCGTGCTGTCGGCGGGCATCGGCTTCCTGAATCTGCTGCCGATCCCCGTTCTGGATGGCGGCCACCTGGCCTTCTACACGTGGGAGGCCGTGGCCGGGCGCCCGCCTTCCGCGCGCGCCATGGACATCCTGACCCGCATCGGCATGGCCTTGGTGCTGATGCTGATGTTCTTCGGCCTCTCCAACGACATCCTGTGCCGCTAGATCAGGGGTTTGCTTTGACACCCGGCCCTGCGCGGGGTTAATCCTGCCCCAAATCCGGCCGGGACAACCGGCGCGATGGGCCAGACGCGAGGGGCGGGCGATGATGGATCGGACGATGGGCCTTGGCCCGGGCATCAGGGGCGCGCGGGCGCTTGTGTCGGGGCTGGCAGTTGCGGCTGTCCTGGGAACCGCGGGCCCGGCTGCGGCCGTGGTCTACAACGAGGTGCGTCTGGAAGGCGCGCAAGGGGTGGATGCGGAAACGGCGCTGTCCATCGCCAACATCCGGCGCGGATCGGACCTGTCGCTGGGCGACCTGAACGACGCACAGCAGCGCCTGCAGCAGTCGGGCCTGTTCGAGACGGTCGAGATCGTGCCGCAGGGCCGCACTCTGACCATCCGCGTCAGCGAATATCCCACGATCAACGTCATCAGCTTCGAGGGCAACCGCCGCATCAAGGACGAGCAGCTGAGCCAGATCGTCGGCTCGCAGTCGCGCCGCGTCTTCTCGCCCAGCCAGGCCGAGGAGGACGCGCAGGCCATTGCCGCCGCTTACGCCAGCGAAGGCCGCTATGCCGCCCGCGTCGATCCCCGCGTGATCCGCCGCCCCGGCAATGCCGTGGACCTGGTCTTCGAGATCCGTGAAGGCGACCTGACCGAGATCGAGCGCATCGGCTTCACCGGCAACCGGGCCTTTTCCGACCGCCGGTTGCGCAACGTTCTTGCGACCAAGCAGGCCGGCATCCTGCGCAACTTCATCCGCCGCGATGTTTTCGCGCCCGAGCGGACCCAACTGGACGAGCAGCTGCTGACCGACTTCTACCGTTCGCGCGGCTATGCCGATTTCCGCGTTCAGGCCGTCGCCCCCGAGGTCACGCGCGAACGCGACGCCTTCTACGTCACCTACAACATCTACGAAGGCCCGCGTTACGCCTTCGGCAATGTGAACGTGATCAGCGAGGTTCCGGGCCTGGCCGCGGATCCCTACGTGGCGCAGAACCGGGTCCGGCCGGGGCAGGTCTACAGTCCGCAGGCGGTCGAGAACACGATCCGCCGGATGGAAGCGCTGGCGATCCAGCAGGGCGCCGACTTCGTCAACTTCGAGCCGCGCGTCACGCGCAACCCGCGCAACCAGACGCTGGACCTGACCTTTGCCCTGACCCGCGGCCCCAAGATCTTCGTCGAGCGCATCGACATCGAGGGCAACACCACCACGCTGGACGAGGTGATCCGCCGCCAGTTCCGCACGGTCGAGGGCGATCCCCTGAACCCGCGCGAGATCCGCAACTCGGCCGAGCGCATCCGCGCCTTGGGCTATTTCGCCGACGCGCAGGTGGAAACCCGCGAAGGGTCCAGCCCGCAGCAAGTCATCGTGGATGTCAACGTCGAGGAACAGCCGACCGGCAGCCTCGGCTTCGGCGCAAGCTACGGCGCCAGCCAGGGCGTGGGCTTCAATGCCTCGCTGTCGGAAACGAACTTCCTCGGCCGCGGCCAGACGGTGAACCTGTCCTTCTCGACCGCCAGCGGCTCGCAGGGCTTCGACTTCACCTTCATCGAGCCCGCCTTCCTGGACCGCGACCTGCGCGCCCGGTTCTCGACCTGGTACCGGACCTCGGATTACGAGAACGCCAAGCTGAACACCCGCAGCGTCGGCTTCTCGACCGGGCTGGAATTCCCGGTCAGCCCGAACGGGCGGCTGGAACTGGGCTATCGCCTGAGCAAGGACAAGCTGTTCGACGTGGACCCCGTCGAGATCAGCCCCGAGACGGGTGAGTTCATCGGCTCGTCCCCCATCCTCGTGAGCGAGCAGGGCGAGCGTGTCACCTCGGCCCTGGGCTACACCTACAACTATGACACGCGCGGCACGGGGCTGGACCCGCTGACCGCCTGGAAGCTGCGCTTCAGCCAGGATTTCGCGGGCGTCGGCGGCGACGTCGAATCGGTGACCACCACGATGCTGGCCGGCGTCGAAAGCCGCGCCTGGCGCGAGGAGGTGGCCCTGCGCGCCGAGTTCGAGGCCGGGGCGCTGGTCATGCTGAACGACACGGAAAGCCGCATCACCGACCGCTTCCGGGGCAGCGGTCGCATCCGGGGCTTCGAGGCGAACGGCTACGGCCCGCGCGACCTGAACGCGCCGAACGAGGATGCGCTGGGCGGCAACTTCTTCTGGGCCGTCCGGGCCGAAGCCCAGTTCCCGCTGGGCCTGCCCGAGGAATACGGCATCAGCGGCGGCATCTTTGCCGACGCGGGCTCGGTCTGGGGGCTGGACAACGCCGAAGGGTATAATCGCGACACCAACGACCGCGACGGCGACGGCAACCGGACCGAGTTCGTGGACGGCACCGTCGATGACGGCATGAAGGTGCGCGCCTCGGTGGGCGTTTCCCTGTTCTGGACGACGCCCGTGGGTCCGCTGCGCTTCAACCTGTCCAAGGCGGTGAAGAAAGAGGACTACGACGAGGACCAGCCTTTCGACCTGTCGATCTCGACCCGGTTCTGATGCGCCGGAGGGCGGGACAGGCGCGAGGGGCCGTTCTGCTGGCCGCCCTGCTGGGGGCAGCGCCGGTTCTGGCGCAGGATCTTCCGCTTTCGCCAGCGCCGCAGGCGCCGAGTCCTTCCGCAGCCCCGTCGGACGCCGGGGGTCTTGCAGGGCCTGACCTGCCGCCGCCGGGCAATCAGCAGTCCCGACAGGGCGCGCCGTTGCGGGTGGCGCCTCCGGCCGGCGCGCTCGACGGGGCCGTGCAGGCCTTGGGGCGCGCCGTCCTGACCGTGGATCAGGAGGCGATGTATCGCCGGTCCCGCTGGGGGCTGCGGGCGCAGGCCGAGCTTGCCGCCCAGTCCCGGCAGGTCGCGGCCGACAACGACCGCGCCTTTGCCGACCTCGTCGCCGACGAGGATGCGCTGACCGCCGCCCGTGCCACCCTGTCGCCGGACGAATTCCGCGCCCGCGCCGCCCGCTTCGACGAACGGGTGACGGCGGTCCGTGCCGAACGGCAGGCGGCGCTTGAGGCCTTGACCGAAACGGCCGAGCGCGACCGCGCCCTGTTCTTCCAGGCCGCCGCGCCTGTTCTGGGCCGCGTGATGGCCGCGCGTGGGGCGCTGGTCGTCTTGGACCAGCGCACGGTGCTGATCGCGGACGAGCGGATCGACGCCACCGCCGCCACTATTGCCGCGCTGGATGCCGAGCTGGGCGACGGGCGCGAGATCATCGCCGCTGCCGAACGTGCTCAGGCCGAGGGGGCAGAGAAGGAGGGATCGAGCGATCCTGTCAACAGGCCTGCCTCTGGAGCCGAACGGGCGCCCCAGGGCACGCCCTGACGGTGGAGCGGGGAGCCGACCTGAACCCGATCGCCCTGCCGGGGCAGCGGATCGGGCTGCTGGGCGGATCTTTCGATCCGGCCCATGCGGGGCATCTGCACATCACCGAGATGGCGCTGCGCCGCTTCCGGCTGGACCGGGTGTGGTGGCTGGTCAGCCCCGGCAACCCGCTCAAGGTCCACGGCCCCGCGCCCTTGGCGGAGCGTATCGGGGCGGCGCGGCGGATCGCGGACGACCCGCGCATCGTCGTCACCGGGATCGAGGCCCGGTTGGGCACCCGCTGGACTGCAGACACCATCGCGACGCTGAAGGCGCGCTTTCCCGGTGTGCGCTTTGTCTGGCTGATGGGATCGGACAACCTGATCCAGTTCAGCCGCTGGGACCGCTGGCGGGGCATCGCCGCGCAGGTGCCGATCGGGGTGATCGCCCGCCCCGGCTCGCGTACGCCCGCCCGGACGGCACGGGCCGCGCGCATCCTGGAACGCTGGCGCCTGCCGCAGCACCAGGCGGGCTGGCTGGCCGACATGACGCCGCCTGCCTGGGTCCTGATCAACGTGCCGATGACGGCGCTGTCCTCGACAGCGATCCGTTCGGCCCGGCGGAAGGCCGCCGAGCGCCCTGATGCCGGGGCGCCATTGGCTGGCCTCGGGCCCTGATCACGGGCCCAGCCTTGCCAAGGCTTCGCGGCATTTGATACGGACGGCCAAGAAAGCCGGAGGAACCATGGCCGAGACCGAGCGCAACCCCGCCCCCCACGGCTCTGCCGACCTCGCCCTCATCAAGCGGATCATCCCGCATCGATACCCCTTCCTGCTGATCGACAAGGTGCGCGACATCGTGCCCTTCGAAAGCGCGGTGGGGATCAAGTGCGTGACGGCGAACGAGCCCCATTTCCCCGGCCATTTCCCCGACCAGCCGATCATGCCGGGCGTGCTGATCGTGGAAGCGATGGCCCAGACGGCGGCGGTCGTGGTGGGCATCAGCCTCAACGTCATCGACAAGCCGCTGCTGACCTATTTCATGGGCATCGACGGCTGCAAGTTCCGCCGCATGGTCCAGCCGGGCGACGTGGTCGAGCTGCACGTCACTGTCAAGCGCCCCGGCGGCAAGATCTGGAAGTTCACGGGCGAAGCGAAGGTGGACGGGCAGGTCTGCGCGCAGGCCGAGTTCACCGCCATGATGGACCTGCGCAGCGACCCGTCGGATGGCTGAGACCGCGATCCATCCCTCGGCCATCGTCGAGCCGGGGGCCGTTCTGGGCAATGGCGTCCGCATCGGCCCCTTCTGCCATGTCGGCCCGCAGGTGCGGCTGGGCGACAGGGTCGAGCTGAAATCCCATGTCGTTGTCGCGGGCGACACCGAGATCGGTGCCGAGACGGTTGTCTTTCCCTTTGCCTGCATCGGCGAGGTGCCCCAGGACCTCAAGTTCCAGGGCGAGCGGACACGACTGGTAATCGGCGCGCGCAACCGCATCCGCGAGTATGTGACGATGAATCCCGGCACGGCGGGCGGCGGCGGGCTGACGCAGATCGGGGACGACGGGCTGTTCATGGCCTGCAGCCACGTGGCCCACGACTGCCGGATCGGCAACCGCGTCATCCTGGTCAACAGCGTGGCCGTCGCAGGGCATTGCGTGCTGGAAGACGAGGTGATCGTCGGCGGGTTGTCGGGCGTCCATCAGTTCGTCCGCATCGGACGGGGCGCGATGATCGGCGCGTTGACCATGGTGACGGCGGACGTGCTGCCCCATGCGCTCGTGTCGGGGCCGCGGGGGCAGATGGAGGGGCTGAACCTCGTGGGCCTCAAGCGGCGCGGCGCGGGCCGGGCCGAGATCGCGGCGTTGCGCGAGCTGCTGGCGCTGCTGGGCGCAGGATCCTTCCGCGAGACCGCGCGGCAGCAGTCCGAAGGCGAGGTGACGCCGATGGAGCGCGAGGTTCTGGACTTCATCCTCGGGCCCAGTGAGCGCAGCTTCCTGCGCCCGCAGGGTTGAGCGGGCGATGAGCCGGACCGCCATTGTCGCAGGGCAGGGCGCGCTGCCGGGGCTGGTGGCCGAGGCGCTGGACGCGCCCCTTGTCTACGCTCTGGAGGGCTTTGCGCCGGCGATCCCGGCCCAGGCCTTCCGGCTGGAACGGCTGGTCCCGCTGCTGGACGCCATGGCTGACGCCGATGTCAGCCGTGTGGTCTTCGCGGGCGCGGTGCGGCGGCCCCGGCTTGAGCCCGAGATGTTCGACCCCCGCACCGCGACGCTGGTGCCGCGCTTTCTGGGCGCGATGCAGTCGGGCGACGACGGTGCCCTGCGCGAACTGATCTCGATCTTCGAGGAATGGGGCTTCGAGGTCGCGGGCGTGGATGCGATCCGCCCGGACCTGGTGCCCGGCCCCGGCGTGCTGACGGGCGAGCCTTCTGCCGCCGACCGGACGGATGCGGCAAGAGCGGCCGAGATCCTTGCCGCGACAGGCCCCCTGGACATCGGGCAGGGTTGCGTGGTTGCGCAGGGCCTGTGCCTGGCGCTGGAAACCCTGCCGGGGACCGAGGCGATGCTGGAGTTTGCCGCCCTTCACCAAGGGCTGCGGCCGGATGCGCGTGGCGCGAAGGGAGTGCTGTACAAGGCGCCCAAGCCCGCGCAGGACCGGCGTATCGACCTTCCTGCGATCGGGCCGGACACGGTGGCCCAAGCGGTGCGGGCCGGGCTTGCCGGGATCGCCTGGGCGGCGGGCGGCGTTCTGCTGCTGGACCGCGAGGCGACCCTCGCTGCGGCAGAGGATGCGGGGCTGTTCCTGTGGGCAATGGAGTGACGGAGCATTCGAGTCACGAGGAAGTCCCTGCTGCTCTGACCTTGCGGGCGGGGGCATGAGGGCCTTCCTGATCGCGGGCGAGCCCTCGGGCGACCGCTTGGGGGCCGCGCTGATCGCAGGGCTGCGCGAGCTTGACCCCGCTCTTGAGGTCCGGGGCATCGGCGGCGAGGGCATGGCGGCGCAGGGCCTGGAAAGCCTTTTCCCCATGTCCGAGCTGAGCCTGATGGGCATCTGGGAGATTCTGCCGAAATACCGCGCGCTCAAGCGCCGGATCGCGCAGACGGCGCAGGCGGTGATCGACGCGGCACCCGATGTGCTGGTCACCATCGACAGCCCCGATTTCGGGCTGCGGGTCGCGCGGATCGTGCGCGCGGCCGCGCCCCAGATCCGCACCGTGCATTACGTGGCGCCCTCGGTCTGGGCCTGGCGCTCGGGGCGGGCGGCGAAGATGGCGCAGGTCATCGACCATGTGCTGGCGATCCTGCCCTTCGAGCCGCCGCTGATGCAGGCGGCGGGCATGAGCTGCGACTTCGTGGGCCACCCCGTCGTGGCCGAGCCGCTGGCCTCGCCGGCCGAAGCGGCTGCCTTCCGTGCACGCCATGGCATCGCGGGGGATGCGCCGCTGGTCCTGTGCCTGCCGGGTTCGCGGCGGGGCGAGGTCGAGCGGCTGGGCCCCCGCTTCGACGAGGCGCTGATGCGACTGCGCGACCGCGTGCCCGAGATGCGGGTCGTGCTGCCGACCGTGCCGGGCGTGGCGGACATGGTGAGGGGGATGGTCCGGCGCTGGCCGACTGCCCCCGTCGTCGTGCAGGGCGAGGCGGACAAGCGCGCCGCCTTCGCCGCCGCCGATCTGGCGCTGGCGGCTTCGGGGACGGTCAGCCTGGAACTGGCCGCCAATGGCGTGCCCATGGTGATCGGCTACGACATGGCGCCGGTCAGCCGTGCCCTGATCGGGATGCTGCTGAAGACCGACACGGTGACGCTGGTGAACCTTGTCAGCGAGACCCGCGTCGTCCCCGAGTTCCTGGGGCGGCGCTGCCAGCCGGGACCTATGGCCAACGCGCTGCTGCGCCTGCTGGACGACGCGGACGCGCGAGCCGAGCAGATGGCCGCCATGGACCTGACGATGCAGCGGTTGGGCCGCGGCGGAGAGCCGCCCGGCTTGCGGGCGGCCCGTTCGGTGATGGGGGCCGTTACAGCGCGGCGGTGACGATCACCTCGACCTTGTAGTCGGGGGTGGCCAGCTTCGCCTCGCCCGTCGCGCGGGCCGGGCAGTGGCCCTGCGGCACCCAGGCGTCCCAGACGGCGTTCATCTCGGCGAAGTCGGCGATGTCGGCCAGCCAGATCTGTGCCTTGAGGATGCAGGTCTTGTCCGTCCCCGCTTCCGCGAGCAGGCGGTCCACCTGGGCCAGCACTTCCCGGGTCTGGTCAGCCACGCTGTCGCCGGGGTTGCCGACCTGTCCGGCTAGGTAAACCACGCCGTTGTGGATCACCGCCTCGCTCATCCGGGTTCCGCATTCGATCCGCTTGATGTCCGCCATGTTCATGCTCCGTTGATGAGGCGCCAGAAGAATAGCGCCGTCATGCCGAAGCCGACGACGGCGATCAACCCGCGCAGCACCGGAACGGGAATGCGCCGCGCGACGGGCGCGCCCCCCAACCCGCCCGCGATGGCGCCGATGGCAAGGACCAGGCAGGGCAGCCACGCGATCTGACCGCCCACTGCGAAGATCACCAGGCTGATGGTGGACAAGGCGAAGGACAGCCAGGTCTTGAGCCCGTTCATCGTGTGGATGTCGGTCATCCCCCACAGTGAGAAGAGCGCAAGCAACACGATGCCGAGGCCGCCGTTGAAATAGCCGCCGTAGATCGCGACCGGCAGCAGCGTGCCCGCGCCGAAGGCCGTGACGCCCCCCCGGAACCGCGAGGTGAAGGCATGAAGCCGCGGCCCCGCCAGGAAGATCAGCGTCGCCGCCAGCAGCAGGAAGGGCACGATGGCCGCGAAGGTTTCGTTCGAGGACACCAGCAGCAGCGCCGAGCCGAGGGCGCCGCCGACCAGCGTCCAGATCGTCAGCCGCAGCATGATGTCGCGCGGGATGAGTGCCACCTCGCGCCGGAAGCCAAGGGTGGCGGCAAGATAGCCGGGCAGGGCGGCCACGGTGCTGGTGGCATTGGCCATGACCACCGGCACGCCGGTGAAGACCAGCGCGGGGAAGACGATGAACGTGCCCCCTCCTGCCACGGCATTCAGCATCCCGCCGAGAAACCCGGCGACAAGCAGCAGAAGATAATCGGTCACGTCGCACCCTTGGCTGAAGTCGCGGCAAGGGTGGCGGGACGGCACCCGAACGGCAAGCGCGAGGCCCGCGCGTTTCCGCTGGGCGAAACTTCAGGCGATCAGGGGAATGGAGCGGGTGAAGGGAATCGAACCCTCGTCGTAAGCTTGGGAAGCTTCTGCTCTACCATTGAGCTACACCCGCGACGCGTTTCCGATAGCGCGGGCCGCAGCGCCGGTCAAGCTCAGAGCAGCCCCATCTCGGCCAGCTCGCGCGCAAGTTTCGGCGGCAGCGGCGATTCCGCCGCGCGGCCGGCGGGCAGGTCGGGCGGCGCGTCCGCGGGCGTCAGGTAGCGCCAGCCCTGAAACGCACGGCGCGGGACAGCCGAGACGCGGATCACCTCGCGGTCCAGGATCAGGGCGCAGCGGGTGATGTTGTCGCCGCCCGTCCGCTGCTGCAGGTCCAGGATGCGCTGGCGCGCCAACATGGTGCCCTTGAAGACCCAGTAGATCGAGCCGCCGGCCAGCAGCTCCTCGGCCCGTTTGGGCCACATGCGGGTGATGTGCTCGGCCGGGCCGTCGCCGAAGCGTTCGGCCTGCCAGCGTTCCAGCGACTCGGGGTGGGGGGCGCCCACGCAAAGCTTCATCATGTGCAGGGAGGGGGTGGTCATGGCGGCGATATAGGCGACGCCCTCAAAGGTTAACAGGGGCCGGACGCCGCAGGGTTGCGGGTGCCGGGGCGAGGGCGTAGCAGCCTTGGGGAAAGGATATTCCCATGACCACCGACACCGTTCGGGCGTCGCGCCGGCTGCCGCAGGGCGAGCTGATCGCGATGCTCGCATTCCTGTTCGCCACCGTCGCATTCTCGATGGATGCCATGCTGCCCGCGCTGCCCGAGATCGCGGCGCAACTGACGCCCGACGACGTGAATCGCGCGCAGCTGATCCTGACCAGCTTCATGGCCGGCATGGGCCTGGGCACGTTGTTCGCGGGCCCCGTTTCGGACGCAATCGGGCGCAAGCCCGCCATGGCGATTGGCTTCGCTGTCTATCTCGTGGCCTCGGCGGTGGCGCTGTTCGAGAATTCGCTGGAACTGCTGCTGGCAGCGCGTTTCGCGCAAGGTTTGGGCGCGGCCGCGCCCCGGATCGTGGGCACGGCCCTGGTGCGCGACCTTTATTCCGGCCGCGAGATGGCGCGGATCACCAGTTTCATCATGATGGTCTTCATGATCGTGCCGGCCCTTGCCCCGCTGATCGGCGTCGGCTTCATCCGCCTGATGGGATGGCACGGCGTCTTTGTCGGCTTCATCCTGTTCGGCGCGATCGGCTGGCTGTGGCTGTCCCTGCGCCAGCCCGAGACGCTGCCCCCTGTCGCGCGCCGCCCCCTGCAGGTCGGGACGCTGTGGACCGGGGTGCGCGAGGTGCTGTCAGACAGGCAGGTGGTGCTGAGCACCATCACCATCTCCCTGGGATTCGGGCAGATGTTCGCGCTGCTCTCCTCTGCCCAGCAACTGTTCGGGGAAGCCTACGGCAAGGGCGGCCAGTTTCCCCTGTGGTTCGCGGCCATGGCGATCCTGGCGGGGACGGGCACGCTCATCAACTCGCGCCTGGTGATGCGCATCGGGATGCGCCGGATCGCGCGAGGGGCCTATGCGGTCCAGATCTGGGTGTCGGCGCTGTTCCTGCTGCTGCTGATGACGGACGTGCTGCCCGAAAGCCTGCGCTTCCCCGTGTTCTTCCTCTGGGCCGTGGGACTGTTCATGATGGCGGGGCTGACCTTCGGCAACCTCAACGCCATGGCCATGCAGCGGATGGGGCATATCGCGGGGCTGACGGCCTCGGTCGTTTCGGCCATCTCGACACTGGGCGCGGTGGCCATCGCGGCGCCGGTGGGGCTGGCCTATGACGGCACGGCGATCCCGGTCGCGTTGGCGGCGGTGATCTGCTCGACCCTGGCCTGGCTCATCATGGGCCGGATGAAGTGAGCGGTTGACTCTGCTGTCCGCGCCTCTATAAGCGCCGCTTCCATTGGTGTTGGTGGACCCCGCAAGGGGAAACCTGTCGCCCCGGAAGGGGAGAAGGACAACGCCCTTCATTTCGTGACGAAGGAGATCAGCGGTGACGAAACGCACCTCTGCCAAGTACAAGATCGACCGCCGCATGGGCGAAAACATCTGGGGCCGCGCCAAGTCCCCGGTGAACAAGCGGGAATACGGCCCCGGCCAGCACGGCCAGCGCCGCAAGAACAAGCTGTCGGATTTCGGCACCCAGCTGCGCGCCAAGCAGAAGCTCAAGGGCTACTATGGCGACCTGACCGAAAAGCAGTTCCGCCGCATCTTCTCGGAAGCCGAGCGCCAGCGCGGCGACACGGGCGAGATGCTGATCGGCCTGCTCGAGCGTCGCCTGGACGCCGTGGTCTTCCGCGCCAAGTTCGTGCCGACCATCTGGGCCGCGCGCCAGTTCGTGAACCACGGCCATGTCACCGTGAACGGCCAGCGCGTGAACATCGCCTCGTACCGCGTCAAGGAAGGCGACGTGATCGCCGTCCGCGAGAAGTCGCGCCAGTTGGCCATCGTGCTGGAAGCCGTGGGCCTGGCCGAGCGTGATGTCCCCGACTACATCGAGGTCGACCACAACAAGATGACCGCGACCTTCGTGCGCACCCCTGCGCTGGGCGACGTGCCCTACGCGGTGCAGATGGAACCGAACCTGGTCGTCGAATACTACGCCCAGAACTGATCCGGTTCCTGCGGGTTTTCGGAAAGGCCGTCCTTCAGGGCGGCCTTTTTGTTTTATTTGTCTTTGCAATACTTTTGCCCGAGCTGTCCTGCTGCCTTGGAGGGTTCGAGGGTCGTTGACAGCGGCCCCAGAGGGTCCGAAGGGTGCGCCATGATTTCTGCGCCCGCGAACACCGATCCCGCCACGCGCCCGGACGATGCCCTGATCGTGGACGTGCCGGGTTTCGACGGCCCACTGGACCTGCTGCTGACGCTGGCGCGCAGGCAGAAGGTGGACCTGATGCAGATCAGCGTCCTTGCCCTGGCCGAACAGTACCTCGCCTTCATCGAACAGGCCCGCAGCCTGCGGATCGAACTGGCGGCGGATTACCTCGTTATGGCGGCCTGGCTCGCCTATCTGAAATCCCGACTTCTGCTGCCGCCCGAGCCCGAGGCTGCGGAGCCCTCGGCCGAGGATCTCGCCGCGCACTTGGCCTTTCAACTGGAGCGGCTGAACGCCATGCGCGAGGCGGCGGCGCGGCTGATGGGGCGTGCACGGCTGGGACAGGACCGCTTTGCACGGGGCGTCCCGGAAACCGTGGCGCGCGTCCGCTCGGTCACCTGGAAGGCGGGGCTGATCGATATCCTGCAAGCCTATGCCCGCCTGCGGACCCGTGACGAGTTCCGCCCCTACGCCTATGACCGCCGCGACATCTGGACGCTCGAGGATGCGCTGGACCGCATGCGGCGGCTGATCGGCCATGCGGGCAGCTGGACCGACCTCGCCCGCTTCCTGCCCGCGGGATGGGAGGATACGCCCGCCCGGCGACGCTCGGCCGCCGCCGCGACCTTTGCCGCTTCGCTGGAACTGGCCCGGCAGGGCCGCGTCGAATTGCGGCAAGGCGGCGCCTTTGCCCCTATCACCCTGCGTGCGCGATGAGCGGGCCATCCTTCCCGCCGCCCCTCGACCAGCAGGAGCGCATGGTCGAGGCGCTGCTGTTCGCCTCGGCCCAGCCGATGACCCTGCGCGACTTGGCCGCGCGCCTTCCGGCGGGCTCGGACCCGTCCGAGGCGCTGCGTCGGCTAAGGGCGCGCTACGCCGGCCGGGGCGTTGAGCTTGAACGGGTTGGCGACGCCTGGGCCTTCCGTACCGCCGCGGACCTTGGCTTCCTGATGCAGGAGGAGGTGGTCGAAGCCCGACGCCTGTCCCGCGCCGCCACTGAAACACTGGCGATCGTGGCCTATCACCAGCCCGTCACCCGCGCCGAGATCGAGGAGATCCGCGGCGTTGCCGTCAGCCGCGGCACGCTGGACCAGTTGATCGAGACCGGCTGGGTCCGCCTTGGCCGCCGCCGGCAGACCCCGGGCCGCCCGGTCACCTTTGTGGTGACCGAGGCATTCCTGGATCATTTCGGACTTGCCAGCACCCAGGATCTGCCCGGACTGGCCGAATTGCGTGCGGCGGGCCTTCTGGACAACAGGCCGGCGGGTCTTGCGGGAAGGACGGAGGCCACCGATATTCCGCGCGATGAGCCGGGGGATGATCTCTTCGGCGACTGAGGACTGCTGCATGAACCTGAACGGACTTTTCGGCCCCATCGGCCGGATGCTGACCCGCCGGCTGATGAACTGGGGGATGAACAAGGGCATCGACCTGGCCACGCGGCGGACCGGCGGCGCCACGGCGGATGGCAAGCCTTCGCCCGCGGCCGCCAAGCAGGCCAAGGCCGCGCGCCAGGCCGTCAAGCGCGCCCGTCAGGCCGCCCGCATCACGCGCAAGCTGCGCTGAGCCTCAGCCCTGCCGGAACTGCTTGGCGAGCTTCAGGCCCTGCCCCTGGTAGTTCGAGGCGATGCCGTGGCCATAAAGCCGCTCCGGCGGGGCGCTCATCCGTTCATAGACCAGGCGCCCGACGACCTGCCCGTGTTCCAGCGCAAAGGGCGCCTCGTGGCAGCGGACCTCCAGCACCCCGCGCGCGCCTGCACCCGTCGGGCCGTGGCCGAAGCCGGGATCGAAGAAGCCCGCGTAATGGACCCGGAACTCGCCCACCATCGCCAGATAGGGCGACATCTCGGCGGCGTGATCCGGCGGGATCGAGACCGTTTCCCGGCTGACAAGGATGTAGAAGGCGCCGGGGTCGAGGATCAGGCGCCCGTCCTCGCCATGAAGCTCGTCCCAGAAATCCCGGGCGGCATAGCCGCCGATCCGGTCGAGGTCGATGACACCGGTATGCGGACGGGCGCGATAACCCACCAGAGTGCCGGCGACCGGGCGCAGGTCCACCGAGAAACCCAGGCCCTGGTCGATCAGGGGCTCGCCATCGACAAGGGGCTGCGCGGCGTGCAGCGCGGCCAGCGCGGCGTCGTCCAGGACGGCATGGCCTTGCCGCAGGCGCAACTGGTTCAGCCGCATCCCCGGACGCACCAGGACGGAAAAGCTGCGCGGGCAGATTTCGGCGTAAAGCGGGCCGTCGTAGCCGGCGGGCAGGCGGTCGAACTCGGTCCCGTCGTCGGTGACAAGCCGCGTCAGCAGGTCGAGCCTCCCGGTCGAGGACTTGGCGTTCGCCACCGCCTCGATCCCTTCGGGCAGGGTCAGGCGTTCCAGCAGCGGGACCAGGTAGACGCAGCCCTTTTCCAGCACCGCGCCATGGGTCAGGTCCATGCGGTGCATCTCGAAATCGGCCAGCCGGTCCGCCACGCTGCGGCCGCGCCCTGCGAGGAACGAGGCTCGCAGCCGCCAGGCGGTCGTGCCAAGGCGCAGGTCGAGGCTGGCGGGTTGCACCTGGTCGGGGGTGAAGTCGATGGGCGCTCGGATCGCGCCATCCTCGATCAGCTTGCGCAGCGCGCTGTCGGGAAGAACGCCGTTCATCTCAACACGCCTCTGCCAAGCCCTTGATTGTCAAACGCCCACCCCGAAGGGTGGGCGTTTCGTGATGGTCGGGCCGGCGAGATTCGAACTCGCGGCCTTCCGCCCCCCAGACGGACGCGCTAACCAGACTGCGCCACGGCCCGACGCGAGCCGTATAGATCGAAGCCGAGGGGCTGCACAAGGGCCTCTGGGGCGATTTCCGCACAAGGATCAGGAGCGGTCGTCCTGAAGCCGCCGCAGGGCGTCATGCAGGGGACGCGCATCGGGGGGCAGGGGATGTGCGCGCGCGCGCAGGGCCGCGGCGGTGGTGGTCAGCCGGTCGAGCCAGGCGGAGCAATCCTGGGGCGGGGCGGGTTCCACAGCTTCCGCCGAGCCAGGAGCATCTGCGGTTTGCTCGTCTGTGCTGACTGGGGGCGACAGTGCGGCGCCCTCCATGACCTCGGACCCGTTGGTTTCGTGGTCGGCCACCTGCCCGTCCTGACGCGGCAAGGCAGAGCCTGTCGGGCAATGGGCTTCCCCTTGGACCCTGGCCGCACCGCCGGCCTGCCCCGTGGTCCGCTGCGCCCTTGCCCGAGGTGCGGCCTTGCGCCTGCCGGTTGCTTCCGCGGCCTTCTGATCGGCAGCGGCTTCCAGCCGCAGGCGGCCGCGTTCGCGCAGGGCCGCCCCCTTGTCCAGCGCAATCAGGCGCTGGGCGCCACGGATGGTCAGGCCCTCCTCGCGCATGACCTCGCACAGCCCCGCTGCCAGCAGCAGGTCGTCAGGCCGGTAATAGCGCCGCCCGTCGGGACGACGGACGGGCGCGAGTGCCGGGAACTGCGTTTCCCAGTAGCGCAGCACATGGGTGGCCACGCCCACAAGCCGCGCAACCTCGCCGATGCTGCGGAAGGCCTGCGGAGATTTCATGCGGCGCCTATTTGTTCCCCGCCGCGACGCGTTCTTTCATAAGGTGCGACGGGCGGAAGGACAGAACGCGGCGAGGGGTGATCGGGACTTCCTCGCCCGTCTTGGGGTTGCGGCCGATGCGCTCGTTCTTGTCACGCACCGAGAAGGTGCCAAAGGACGAGATCTTGACCTGCTCGCCCCGCACCAGGGCGTCCGAGATATGGCCCAGCACTCTTTCGACCAGCTGCGCGCTTTCGTGGCGGGACAGCCCCACTTCCCGGAACACCGCTTCGGCCAGGTCCATTCGGGTCAGCGTCTTTTCGCTCATGCGCGGGCCTTTCATTCGTCACAGATTGTTGTCCCGGAGTCTGCAAGTCAACCATGCCGAGACCGGTTCGTTCCAGATTTGGTCGAGGGAAAACCTTTCAGGACAACCCTCTTGCGCGGCTTTCGGGCACGGGCAAGTGGTTCTTGCCCTGCGGGCGAACTTGCCTACATCCTTCAGGTGCGACGGCTGGAAGCGGGAGAGCGTGGAATGGCGGGTGGCTGGGCGACGGACGGCGCGGTCAACGAGCAGATCGAGGTCAGCACCCAGGAGGCCCTGGCGCGGATGCGGCTGCGTAACCGTGCGGGAGGCGAGAGCCTGCCGGAATGCGCCGATTGCGGAGAGCCCATCCCCGAGGCGCGCCGCCTTGCGCAGCCCGGCGTCAAGCTGTGCATCTCCTGTCAGTCCGAGGCTGACCGCGTGCTCCGGCCCACGGGCGGGATGAACCGCCGCGCATCCAAGGACAGCCTGCTCAAGTAGGGCGGCTGTTTGTATCGCGCCAAGCGGGGCTGATTGCGCCCGTAACGGGCGCCTATGCGCTGCCTGCCGCGGCAAGGCGGTCCTGCACCAGTCCGCTGATCCGGGCGAGGTCCGCCGCCAGTGCCCGGCCTGCGGAATGATCGCGCGCCAGCGCCGTCGCGGCCTGTTCCAGCGGCTCGTCTCTCGCGGATCGCGCGACGCCTGCAAGGAAGCGGGCGATATAGTCGATCGCGCCGGTGTCCGAGGACGAGGCCAGCACCTCGGCCACATGCGCAAGGTCATCGCGCAGCGCGCCCGGATCGGGATGCACCGTTTCCTCGCTGACCATGCGCAGGCCGGTCGGGCGCGCCTCTGGCGGCAGGGCCGACAGGATCGCATGCTGGAAGTGCGCCAGGCTTTCGACCGGCTTGCCGATGAAGCCGTCGGCACCTGCCGCCAGCGCCTCGGCCTCGTTTTCCGGATCGCCCGAAAGGCCCAGCACCACGGGCACGCGCGGCGACATCGCGGCAAGCTGCGCGATCAGTTGCGCGCCGCTGCCATCGGGCAGGCCCATGTCCACGATCACCACGGCGGGGCGATAGATCTGCAGGTGGCGGGCCGCCGTGCGGAGGCAGTCGGCGCGGCGGATGCGCGCGCCCGAGCGCAGGCAGAGAAGGCGCATCGCCTCGGACGCGAAGCGCGAATCCTCGACCACAAGGACGGTCAGCCCCGTCAGCGGCCGGCCCGGCGGCGCGGCGCGCCACAGCGGAATCTCATCGTGAACTGCGGTGGTGTTCCGGTGCATGGCGGCGTCCCCTCGAATCGCGCATGTGACCAGGCTACGCCCGCCTTCCTAATGCGTGGTTAATGGCTTCGGACTTTCCCTTGGCCCTTGCGCCGACTAGATAAGGCCCAACGCAAGGAGGCCCTCATGATCGGACGCCTGAACCATGTCGCCATCGCCGTGCCCGACCTCGAGGCCGCGGCGGCGCAATACCGGGACACCCTGGGCGCGGTCGTCCGCGCGCCGCAGGAAGAACCAGATCACGGGGTGACCGTCGTCTTCATCGAGCTGCCGAACACCAAGGTCGAGCTGCTGCATCCCCTGGGCGACAACAGCCCGATCCAGGGCTTCCTGGACAAGAACCCGTCGGGCGGCATCCACCACATGTGCTTCGAGGTCGAGGACATCCTGGCCGCCCGCGACACGCTGAAGGCGCAGGGCGCCCGCGTCCTGGGAACCGGAGAGCCGAAGATCGGCGCCCATGGCAAGCCCGTGCTGTTCCTGCATCCCAAGGATTTCAACGGCTGCCTGATCGAGCTGGAGCAGGTCTGATGACCCTCACCGGCGGGCTGGTCCTTTTCGCGACGCTGTTCTTCCTGGTCATGTTCCTGCTGCTGCCGATCGGTCACCGCAGTCAGGAAGAGGCGGGTCAGGTCGTGCCCGGCACGCCGGTGGGCGCGCCCGAGCGCCCGATGCTCGGGCGCAAGGCGATCTGGGCGGCGGTGATCGCGGCGGCCATCGTGGGCGGGATCTGGCTGTTCCTGGACGCGGGCTTCATCACCCGGCAGGAGATGATGAACTTCAACCGCGTTTCGCGCTGACGATGTGGAACAGGTGGGTGTAGGCCGCAGCGGCCAACACCGGCACCACGATGTTCAGCAGCGGCACCGTCAGCAGCAGCGCGATGCCGATCCCCAGGGCCGTGACCGCACCGCCCCGGTCGCGCCGCAGCGCATCGGCCCCTTCGGCCGGCAGGTGGCGGCGGGCGGCCATGTGGAAGAACTCGCGCCCCAGCAGCCAGCCGTTCGCGCCATAGAACAGGACCGGCGCCAGAGGGCCGACAAAGGGCGTCACCACCAGCACCGCGATGCTGACCAGCACGACCGCGCCCAGCACCACCAGCGAATCGCTCAGGCCTTCAAGGAAGCCCAGACCACGCCCGCGCGGATAAAGATGCGCGGCCTCGACCCGTTCCGAAACCTGTTCGGAAAACAGGCCCGCGAAGCTTGCCGCGACCGGCGCGGCAAGAAACAGGCTCATCAGCGGAAACAGCGCAAGCGAGCCCCAGGACAGCGCCTCGCCAATGGGAACACTGCCGAGCCAGGGCAGCGAGATCGACTCGGGTCCCCAGGCGCGCAGGGCCCAGAAGGCCAGCACCTGAAGCGCGATGAACAGCCCCAGCGTCAGCGCCACCCCCGTCGCCACGACCGCGAAGATGCGCGGACGGAACAGGTCAAGGATGCCCAGCGCCAGCGCCCGGACAGCAGAGATCACAGGAACACCGTCTTCGAGGGCACGTCAGGCCGGGGCCGGTCCGGAACCTCGCCCGTGCGGCTGCCGATGTGGATCATGCCGACGACGCGCTCGCCCTCGCGCACGCCCAGGTGCGCGGTCGAGAAGGCCGCGTCCGTTGCCGGGCCCGACAGCCAGGCCGCGCCCCATCCCGCGCCCAGCGCTGCGTTCAGCAGCGACAGACAGACTGCGCCCGCCGACAGCTCCTGTTCCCAGCGGGGGATCTTGGGGCTGTCCACCGGTGCAGACACGACTGCCACGATAACGGGCGAGGCGAAGGCGCTGGCCGCCTTTTCCGCTGCCGCCTCGTCCCCGCCGTTGTCGCGGACATGCTGCGCCAGCAGAGGCGCAAGGCGGTCGAGCGTGTCGCGTTCCAGCACCACAAAGCGCCAGGGCTCCAGCTTGCCGTGATCGGGCACCCGCGCGGCGATGGTCAGAAGCTGCATCAGCTGCTCGCGGTCGGGACCGGGGCCGGTCAGCGTCTTGGGCGGATGCGAGCGGCGGCGGCTGAGGAACTCGAGGACGTCGGGATTGCTGGTCTGCATCGGTCTGCTCCGCTGGGGCCGGGTTCGGGCAAAGCCATAGCCGTCGGAAAGGCGCAGGGAAAGCCGCGGTTGACCCGGACGATGCAGGGCGGCAGGCAGAATCCCATGAGCCGCCCGCCCGACCTGTCCACCCTCGTCCAGCCCGGCGCCCGCATCGCGGTGCGCGTGACGCCGCGCGGGGGACGCGATGCGCTGGTGCTGGACGAGGGGGGTGGGATCCATGTCCGCGTGACCGCCCCGCCCGAGGACGGCCGCGCCAATTCCGCCGTCCGCAAGCTGCTGGCGCGCGCCCTGGGCATCGCGCCCTTGCGCCTGACGCTGGTGGGTGGTGCCACCTCGCGCAACAAGTTGTTCCGGATCGACTAGCCGCGTTCCAGCCGATAGTTGCCTTCGGGCAGGTTCAGCGCCGCGCGCAGCTCGTTCAGCTGTTCGATCGTCAGGACGATGCGCGAAACGCCGTCGCCCCCGGGCTCCATCTGCTCGATCACGATGCGGTCGTCGAAGGACAGGATCACCACGTCCTCGTTCAGCGGGCGGGTTCCGGGCGGGGCCTCGTCGACCAGGGTGATAACTGTCGCGTCGAAGTCGTGCTCGATGGTGAACATGGGCGATCCCCGGCGAGTGTTGCGCAAGAGGCAACATTCGCGTGAGACCGGGGCGCCGGCAAGCCCGTGGCTTTGCAGGAAGGCGGCTTCGTCGATAGATTGCGCCCGACAGGCAGGCATTTGGGACAGCGTGGACGACATGACGATGAAGCCGATGGCAGCCAGCGATGCGACGGTCCGCCCGTGGAAGGCCCTGTCCCTGGCCGTGGCGGCCGCGTCGGTGCTGGCCGGCTGCGCCGTGCAACCGGGCGTTCCGCTGCCGGCCGAGGGCGTTCCCGCCGCCTCTGCCGCGGTGATCCGGGCCGCTGCGCCCATCTACCCGCGCACGCCCCAAGGCGCGGCGATGACCTTTGCCGCCGTGATCCGCTCGATGGAGCCGGTGATCGAGAATGAATGCGTCCAGCGCCGTCGCTCGCCCATCAACTGCGATTTCCAGTTCGTGGTGGACGACCGCCCGGGGCTTGAGCCCAATGCCTTCCAGACGCTGGACCGCACCGGCCGCCCGATCATCGGCTTCACCCTGTCCCTGATCGCGGTGGCGCAGAACGCGGACGAACTGGCCTTCGCGGTCGGGCACGAGGCCTCGCACCACATCCTCAACCACATCGACCAGCGCACGGGCGCGGCGACGGCGGGGGCTGCGATCCTGTCGGGCATCGTCGCGGCCTCGGGCGGGGACCCGGCCTCGGTCCGGGCAGCGCAGCAGATGGGCGCCTCGGTAGGCGCGCGCTATTATTCCCGCGACTGGGAGCTTCAGGCCGACTACCTCGGCGCGATCGTGGCACTGAACGCGGGCTACGACCCGGTCCGGGGGGCCGAGTTCTTCGCCCGCATCCCCGATCCGGGCGACAAGATCCTAGGCACCCACCCCTCGCGCGCGCAGCGGCAGGCGAGGGTGGCGCAGGCCGTGGCGGACGTGTCCGCGGGCCGGGCGCGCTAGGGACGACCGGCGCCTGCACGTCCGCGTGGTCCGTGTTCATGGGGCCCGACAGACGAGCGGCCCGACGTCTTCTTCTTTGCCCAAATATCCCGCGGGATCGTCATATATGACGATGGGGGCGCGAAGCCCCCGGTGCGGCGGTTCAATCCGGCTGTCCGGCGGTCTTTCTCAGCGCCCGCGCGACAGGGCCGCGACGCCGGTGCGCGCCACCTCGGCCAGGCCCAGGGGGCGCATCAGGTCGGCGAAGGCGTCCAGTTTCTCGGGCGTGCCGGTGATCTCGAAGACGAAGCTTTCCAGCGTCGAATCGACTACCTTCGCGCGGAAGATGTCGCTGATCCGCAGCGCCTCGACGCGCTTCTCGCCGCCGCCCATGACCTTGAACAGCCCCAGTTCGCGCTCTACGGCCGGGCCTTCGACGGTCAGGTCATGGACCTCGTGCACCGGCACGATCCGGCCAAGCTGCGCCTTGATCTGCTCGATCACGGCGGGGGTGCCGCGCGTGACCAGCGTGATGCGCGAGCGGTGGCCGGTGTGGTCCACCTCGGCCACGGTCAGGCTGTCGATGTTGTAGCCGCGACCCGAGAAGAGCCCGATCACGCGGGCCAGAGCCCCCGCCTCGTTGTCCACGATCACGGCCAGCGTGTGCCGTTCTTCGCCCGCCGCATGATAGTCGCGCAGGTCATAGGCCGAATGGCTGGATGCGCCGCGTTCCAGTTTCAGTGCCGACATGATTGCCCCCTTACACCAGGACCGCGCCGTCGGACTGGATGGCGGTGCCGATGTCCTCGGCCGCCTCCAGGTCGCCCAGCAGCATCTCGTTATGCGGCTTGCCCGACGGGATCATCGGGAAGCAGTTCTCGTGCTTCTCGACCAGCACGTCCAGGATGAAGGGACCGTCATAGTCGATCATCTCGCGGATCGCGTCGTCGAGGCTGGCCGGATCACTGACCTGCCGGCCCTTGCAGCCGAAGGCCTCGGCCAGCTTGACGAAGTCGGGCAGGCTCTCGCTCCAGGACTGGGAATAGCGCTCGCCATGCAGAAGCTGCTGCCACTGGCGCACCATGCCCAGGCGCTCGTTGTTCAGGATGAACTGCTTGACCGGCGCGCGGAACTGCACGGCCGTGCCCATCTCCTGCATGTTCATCAGCCACGAGGCATCGCCCGCCACGTTGATGACCAGCGCCTCGGGATGGGCCACCTGCACGCCGATCGAGGCGGGCAGGCCGTAGCCCATGGTCCCGAGCCCGCCTGATGTCATCCAGCGGTTCGGCCCCTCGAAATGCAGGTATTGGGCTGCCCACATCTGGTGCTGGCCGACCTCGGTGGTGATGTAGCGGTCGCGGCCCTTGGTCAGCGCTTCCAGCCGTTCGATCGCGTATTGCGGCTTGATAAGCTTGTCCGAGTTCCGGTAGCTCAGGCATTTCCGCGCGCGCCACTGCTCGATCTGCGCCCACCACTGCTTGACGGCGGGGTTGGTCTTGCGGCCGCGCGACTTCCAGATCTTCAGCAGGTCTTCCAGCACATGGCCCACGTCGCCCACGATGGGCACATCGACGCGGATCACCTTGTTGATGCTGCTGGGGTCGATATCGACATGGACCTTGACCGAATTGGGCGAGAAATCCGCAACGCGCCCCGTGATCCGGTCGTCGAAGCGGGCGCCCAGGTTGATCATCAGGTCGCAGCCATGCATGGCCATGTTGGCCTCGTAAAGGCCATGCATCCCCAGCATCCCGAGCCAGTTCTTCCCGCTGCCCGGATAGGCCCCCAGGCCCATCAGGGTCGAGGTCACCGGAAAGCCCGTCGCTTCCACCAGTTCTGTCAGCAACTGGCTGGCCGCGGGTCCCGAGTTGATCACGCCGCCCCCGGTATAGAAGATCGGCCGTTCGGCACGTTCGATCAGCTCGGCCAGGCGCGTGATCGCGCCCACATCGCCCTTGCGCGGCGGCTGGTAGCGGGCGGGCTCGACCTGCTTCGGGCCGACATAGGTGCCGGTGGCGAACTGCACGTCCTTGGGAATGTCCACCAGGACCGGCCCCGGCCGACCCGAGGTCGCCACGTGGAAGGCCCGGTGCAGCGTCTCGGCCAGGCTGTCGGTGTCCTTCACCAGCCAGTTGTGCTTGGTGCAGGGGCGGGTGATGCCGACGGTGTCGGCCTCCTGGAAGCCGTCGGTGCCGATCATGAAGGTCGGAACCTGCCCCGACAGCACCACCAGCGGAATGGAATCGAGCAGCGCGTCCGTCAGCCCCGTCACCGCGTTGGTCGCGCCGGGGCCCGAGGTCACCAGCACGACGCCCGGCTTGCCGGTCGAACGGGCATAGCCCTCGGCCATGTGAACCGCGCCCTGTTCATGGCGGACCAGAATGTGCTGGATGTCGTTCTGCTGGAAGATCTCGTCGTAGATGGGAAGAACCGCGCCGCCGGGATAGCCGAATACGGTATCGACGCCCTGATCGCGCAGCGCCTCGACCACCATCCTTGCACCCGTCATGCTTCGGGACATCTCCGACCCCCTGTTCGCGGAAAACCTGCGGCAGAGCCGAGTGCTCTGCTGCGCCGCCGCAAGCTAGGCGGCAGTGCAGCAAGGGTCAATGGCACCCAAAGAAAAATGTCGGCCTGCCAGAGCAAAACGCAACAATGTTGCGCAACCCGGATTTCAGTCCTGCGGCAGGTGGATACGCGCGACCTGTTCCACGATGGGGTCGATGGACAGGGGATGAGTCTCGCCCTCGTGGTCCTCGGGGCGGCCGATATCCTGCCAGACGCCGCCCTTGTGGATCTCCAGCGCGCCGAAGCCGGCCTTGTAGGCCATCTTGCGGCTGCCCGGCACCCAGTAGCCCAAGTAGACATAGGGAAGCCCCGCCTCGCGCGCCATCTGGATGTGGTCGAGGATCATCCAGGTGCCCAGGCTGTCGGCGATCCGTGCGGGGTCGTAGAAGCTGTAAACGAGGCTCAGCCCGTCATCGAGGATATCCGTCAGGCAAACGGCGGCCAGGGGCTCGCCCTCCTCGGCGCGGGCGCGGTATTCGAAAACGCGGGTGCGGACGGGCGTTTCCTCGATCATCGCTGCGAATTCGAAGATGTCCATGTCGGCCATCCCGCCATCCGCGTGGCGGTGGTCCAGATAGCGGCGGAACAGGTCGAACTGCTCCTCGGTCGCCCAGGCGCTGGTGCCCAGGCGCTGCAGGCCGGCATTGCGTCGCATCACCCGGCGCTGGCTGCGGCTGGGCTGGAAGTCCCTGACCCGGATGCGCGCCGACATGCAGGCCACGCAGCTTTCGCAGCTTGGACGGTAGACCACGTTCTGCGACCTCCGGAAGCCCTGCCGCGACAGGGCGTTGTTCAGGTCCCGCGCGCGCTCGCCGGTCAGGGCGGTGAACAGCTTCCGCTCGGCCCGGCCATGCAGATAAGGGCAGGGCTGGGGTGCCGTGACGTAGAACTGCGGCGCGCTGGACGGTGTATGGCGCATCATTCCCCCTTCCGGCCGGAGGTCGCGGAAGGCGCAGGACCGGAGAAGCGGAGAAAAGCAGGGATCATGCGCGGCAGCCGGATCTTCGCCTCAAGGACGGGAATTGCGTGGACGGTAACAACAGAAGATGCACTCGCCAAGGACCTAGGGCGCGATTTGCCGAGTGCAAGCCGCAGCTTGGCTACGGGCTTTGGAACGTAAGCGGAACTTCGCTGGTGCCGCCTCGCATTGACGCGGCGTCCTTGGGCCTTAGGCTTGGGACATGAGCTTCGCCGACCGCATCACCCGCCTGCCGCTTCCGACCGACGAGAACCGTGGCGCCACCGCTGCCGCCCTGCTGCCGGGACTCGCCCCCAGGCTGACCGACCTGCTGCGCGGGACCGCAGGCTCCAGCCCCTATCTGGCCGGACTGATCGAGCGCGAGGCCGAGTGGCTGGCCGGGGCGCTGGACCGCGACCCGACCGCCGCCTGGCTGGCCTTCGCCGAGACCGAGGGCTTCGAGGCGCTGTCCCCTGCCGACCTCGGCCCCGCGCTGCGGCAGGCCAAGCGGCGCGTGGCCCTTTATGCCGCGCTGGCCGACCTGGGCGGCGTCTGGTCACTGGACGAGGTGACCGGCGTTCTGACCGACCTGGCCGACCGCGCGACCGACCTGGCGCTGCGGGCCCATGTCGCGGAGGAGGCGCGGCGCGGCAAGCTGCCCGCGCCCCTGGCCGGGGCCGCGCCCGATGCGGGCGGGATCTTTGCGCTGGCCATGGGCAAGATGGGCGCGCGCGAGTTGAACTATTCCTCGGACATCGACCTGATCGTCCTTTACGACGACGCGGCCTATGCCCCCGCCGACCAGCACGAGGTCCGCGCGGCCCTGATCCGCGCCACGCGAAAGGCCGCGGCCACGCTGTCGGACCTGACCGCGCAGGGCTATGTCTTCCGCACCGACCTGCGGCTGCGGCCCGACGCCTCGGTGACGCCGGTCTGCATCTCGGCCAGCGCGGCGCTGAGCTACTACGAGGCCGAGGGACGCAGTTGGGAACGCGCCGCCTACATCAAGGCGCGGGTCTGCGCGGGCGATCTTGCAGCGGGGCAGCGCTTTCTTGACGGGCTGCGGCCCTTCGTCTGGAGGCGGCATCTCGACTTCGCCACCGTCGAGGACACGCACGAGATGCGCCGCCGCATCCGCGACCACAAGGGACTGCACGGCATCCGCGTGCAGGGCCATGACATCAAGCTGGGCCGCGGCGGCATCCGCGAGATCGAGTTCTTCGCCCAGACCCGCCAGCTGATCGCGGGCGGGCGCGATCCCGACCTGCGCGCGCGCCGCACCGTCGATGCGCTGGCCGCGCTGGCGGACAAGGGCTGGATTCCCGCCGAGGTGGCCGAGGAATTGTCCGCCCATTACCGCGCGCATCGCGAGATCGAGCACCGCATCCAGATGGTGAACGATGCCCAGACCCACACGCTGCCCTCGACGCCCGAGGCCCTGGGCCTCGTGGCGCGGCTGGCAGGCGAGCCTGAAACCGAGGACTGGTGCGCGCGGCTGGAGTCGCGCCTGCACCGCGTCGAGGAGCTGACCGGCGACCTGTTCGAGCCGGGGACCGTCGCCGACCGTCCCCGGCTCAGCGCCGAGCAGACGGCGGTGGTCGAGGGCTGGCAGAGCTATCCGGCCTTCAGGTCCGTCCGCGCGCAGCAGGTCTTCGCCCGGATCGAGCCGCGCGTCCTGTCCAGCCTGTTCCGCTCCGGCCGTCCGGACGAGGCGCTGGGCCGCTTCGACAGCTTCCTGCGCGGGCTTCCGGCGGGCGTGCAGCTTTTCTCGATGTTCGAGTCGAACCCCTCGCTGATCGACCTGCTGGGCGACATCTGCGCGACCTCGCCGGGGCTGGCGGCCTACCTTGCCCGTCACCCCGAGGTGCTGGATGCGGTGCTGGCGGGCAGTTTCTTCGCCCCCTGGCCGAGGATCGAGGCGATGCGGGCGGAACTGTCGGCAACGCTGGACCGCACGATGGCCGCGCCCGACGGCGGATATGAACGGGCGCTCGACGCCGCCCGGCGCTGGGCGCACGAATGGCAGTTCCGCGTGGGCGTCCACCACCTGCGCGCGCTGGTCGAGGCCGAGGAGGCGGGCCAGCATTACGCCGACATCGCCGATGCGGCACTGGCGGCGCTGGCGCCCTTGGTCACGGCCGAGTTCGCGCGCCGCCACGGTCCGCCGCCGGGGCATGGGGCGGCGGTGCTGGGCATGGGTTCGCTGGGCGCGCGGCAGCTGAACGCGGCCTCGGATCTGGACCTGATCGTGATCTATGACGCGGCGGGGGCCGAGGGCTCATCCGGGCCGAAGCCGCTGGCGACGCGGGCCTATTACGCGCGCCTGACGCAGGCGCTGCTGACCGCCGTCACCGCGCCCACCGCGGCGGGCCGGCTTTACGAGGTGGACATGCGGCTGCGCCCCTCGGGGCGGCAGGGGCCGGTCGCGACGGCCTTCGAATCCTTCCGCACCTACCAGATGGAGGAGGCCTGGACTTGGGAGCATCTGGCCCTGACCCGCGCCCGCGTCATCGCGATGCTGCCGGGCGCCCTGTCCGATTCGCCGGATCAGACCGAGCCGCCGCAGCCCGAGGCCGAGGAGCAGGCGCCGCTGGCGGTCCGCCTTGAAACCCTGCGGCGCGAGGTGCTGGCGGCGCGCGGGATGGACCCGCGCGTCATCCCCGATCTTGAGGAGATGCGGCAGCGGATCTTCGCGGCCAAGGCGCCGGACGGGCGGTGGGAAGCCAAGATCGGCCAGGGCCGCCTGCAGGACATCGAACTGCTCGCGCAGTCGCTGGCGCTGCGCAGCGCCTCGCCCTCGCGCGGGGCGGGGATGCAGATCCGCGCGGGCCGCCGCGCGGCCCTGATCGGGACCGAGGACGCGACCAACCTGACCGTCGCCCACCGCTTCCTGTGGCGGCTGCATTGCGCGGGCCGCCTGCTGACCGACAGGCCCCTGGACATGGAGGCGCTGGGCCGGGGCGGGCAGGATTTCCTGCTGCGGGAAACGGCCTGTGCCACGCTGGAGGAACTGGCGGCGCGGCTCGACGCGACGGTCGACTCGGCGGGCCGGATCATCGATGCCCTGACCCAGGCGGCCGAGGCTGTGCCGTAAGCTCGGAAAGACCGCAGCAGGCGGATACAGATTGTATCTTCAGGGGCCAAGAACTGCAGGCCCGATCCATGCCACAAGGACGCAAGAGCCGCTGCAAGGCACTGGTCCTGCGAGGCGCCTGATCGGCTCGCCGGTCCTCACCCAATCGAGCCGTCGACACGCAGCGGCATGGTCGCCGCAGGCGCTTCGCTGCTTTCTGGTGACAGGCTGTTCAGCACGGGGATCAGCGCGCCTTCGGGCAGGGCTTCCGGGGTCTCATCCGCGGCATGGTCGAAGACGCCATGGGTGGTCTTGTCCCAGTAGAAGGGCTTGGCGACGATCTCGTAGGCGGCCTTCCACGCGGCAAGGCAGGCCAGCGGGAAATAGAAATACAGCGTGGGTGCCCAGGGCATCAGGTGCGGATGGGTGCGCCGCACGGCCCAGATCGCCACGACCACGTTGAGCGCCTCGGACAGAAGGAACGTGGCGATCACCCCCGTGCCCAGCCAGCCGTCCATCAGCGGTCCCAGTGGATGGCCAAGACCCATGGTCAGCAGCCAGAAGCTCCACAGCACGGGGGCCAGCATGAACTGCTGGACGGTGGCGAACATCTGCAGATGGAAGCCGACCGTCGGCCAGAAGCCGATCTCGCGCACCAGCCGGCCAGGCGCGCGCATGTGGACGCCCCAGGTCATCGCGAAGCCCTTGAGCCAGCGCGACCGCTGCTTGACCCAGGGGAGTGCGCGGCAGTTCGCTTCCTCATGCGTCGTCGTCGCCACGATCTCGGTGCGATAGCCGAGGCGGGCCAGGCGAACGCCAAGGTCGGCGTCCTCGGTGACGTTCCAGCCGTCCCAGCCGCCCGCCTGCGCCAGCGCTGTGCGGCGGATGAAGAAGGTCGTTCCACCCAGGGGCACCACCAGCCCCATGCGTGCAAGCCCAGGCAGCACGCCCCGGAACCAGGCCGAGTATTCCAGCGTGAAGCAGCGGGCGAGCCAGTTAGTGCGCGGGTTGTAGAAGTCCAGCGCGCCCTGCACGCAGGCCACCTGAGGCGGTGCGAAATGCAGATGGCGGGCCACCTTGTGCAGCTGGTCGGGTTCGGGGCGGTCCTCGGCGTCCCAGACGCCGATGATCTCGCCCCGGCAGAAGTTCAGCGCATAGTTCAGTGCGCGCGGCTTGGTGCGGATCGGGCCGTCGGGCACGGTCACGACGCGCATCCAGAAGGGCAGGGTCACGCCCTCCAGCGCGTGGCGTGTGACCGCGTCGGTTTCCTCGACCACCAGCAGGATGTCGGTCAGTTCGCGCGGATAGTTCAGCCGGGCGAGTCGGCCGACGAGCCGGTCGGCGATGTCTTCCTCGCGGAACATCGGAACCATGACCGAGATCACGGGCCATTTCTCCTCCAGTCCCGCATCCGGATGGGCGGCGTCGGCCTTGCGCAGCCCGCGCAGCGTCGCACGGAAAGCCAGCGCCTTCAGCCCCGTGGTCGCCACCAGTGTCCCGATTGCCAGAATGCTCACCAGCGCCAGCACCATCACCGGGGCCAGCCACAGCCCCAGCGTCAACGCGGCCATCACCGCCAGCAGGATGCGGCCCAGCCGTCCTTCGTTCCGGGTGCGGCAACTGAGCTCGGGGGGCACGCAGGTCTCGGCCTGCCGGATCAGCGCGGTGCGGCGGGTGGCCAGCAGCGCCTGGATGCAGTCGGTTTCCGGGCAGAGCAGCATCCGCACGGGACCGAGCCGCTTTTCGAGCTGCCCGCGCAGGGCTTCGAACCGCTCGGGCCAGGCGGCGGCCACGAAAGTCACGCCACCGGTCCGCCGCCAGGGCACGACGCCCTGGGTCAGGCACCAGTCCGCGCCCATCTCGTCGATCAGCCGTGCGTCCGGGGGCAGGGCGGCGAGGTCGATGACGCTGGTGCGCCATTGCCGCGACAGGGCGCGGAACAGCGCCTGCGGCGTGACCCAGCCGCGCGCCAGCAGGATCTCGCCCAGCCGCGCTGTCTCGCGCCGCTGCATGACCAGCGCCTTGAGCAGGTTGCCCGGATCGACCGCGCCCTCGTCCAGCAGGATCTGCCCCAAGGGTCGGCTGTCGCGCCCGGAAGGGCGCGGCGCGGGCCGGTCGTCGGGTCGGGCTACGCGCGGGCGGAACGGGACCGGCGCCCGATCAGCCTCGGGCGCAGCAGGAGTTCCCGGCAGCTTGCGGCGAATCGGCGTGACGGACATCGGGCACCTGGGGGCTGTCGAAACCTGCCCCTTGATGGCCCGAAATGCTTAAACCACCGTTAACGGGGCGTCAGCCCTGCCGGCGCTCGCGCATGGCCTCGGCGAAGCGCTCGAACAGGTAGGCGCTGTCCTGCGGACCGGGGCTCGCCTCGGGGTGATACTGGACCGAGAAGACCGGGCGGTCCGCGACCTTGAGCCCGCAGTTCGACCCGTCGAACAGGCTGACATGCGTCTCGATCACGCCCTCGGGCAGGGTCTGCGCGTCCACCGCGAAGCCATGGTTCATCGAGGTGATCTCGACCTTGCCGGTTTCCTTGTCGCGCACCGGGTGGTTCGCGCCGTGATGGCCGTGGCTCATCTTGACGGTCTTCGCCCCCAGGGCCAGCGCAAGCATCTGGTGGCCGAGGCAGATGCCGAAGATCGGCAGATCGCGCTTGAGCAGCGTCTGGATCATCGGCACGGCATATTCGCCCGTCGCGGCCGGGTCGCCCGGGCCGTTCGACAGGAAGACGCCATCGGGATCGTGGGCCAGCACTTCCTCGGCGGTGGCGGTGGCGGGCAGGACGGTCACATCCGCCCCCGCGTCGGCCAGCGAGCGCAGGATGTTCCGCTTGGCGCCGTAGTCCAGCGCCACCACGCGCAGGGGCTTTTCGGGACGCTCGGCTCCGAAGCCGCCGGGCCAGCGCCACATCCCCTCGTCCCAGCGATAGCTCTGGGTGCAGCTGACCTCGCGCGCGAGGTCCATGCCGACCAGTCCCGGCCAGTTGCGGGCGCGGGCCACCATCGCCTCGATGTCGAAGTTGCCCTCCGGGTCGTGGGCCAGCACCACGTGCGGCGCGCCCTGCTGGCGGATCGCGCGGGTCAGGCGGCGGGTGTCCACGCCGCCGATGCCGATGCGGCCGCGCCGTTCCATCCAGGCGGCGAGGTCAGACACGGCGCGCCAGTTCGAGGGCTCGGTCGGGTCCCACTTGACGACGATGCCGGCCGCGACCGGGTCGGGCGCCTCGTCGTCTTCGGGCGTGACGCCCGTGTTGCCGATATGGGGGAAGGTGAAGGTGACGACCTGGGCTGCATAGCTGGGGTCGGTCATGATCTCCTGATAGCCGGTCATGGCGGTGTTGAAGACCAGTTCGGCCACGACCTCGCCCACCGCACCGAAGCCTCGGCCATAGAAGATCGTCCCGTCGGCCAGAGCCAGGCACGCGGTCTGTTTCTGTTCCATCTCGAACCCCCGGAAAATCGGGCGAGAGCTAAGGGATGCGGCGGATGGGGTCAAGGCTTGACCCGTGCCTGCCGCAAGGGCAAGCGTGGCCCGACCCAAGACAGCGAGGAACGACATGGAACTGCGCGAGCGCATCCAGGCGGCGACGAAAGAGGCGATGAAGGCCCGCGACGGGCAGCGCCTGTCCACGCTGCGCCTGATCGGGGCGGCGATCAAGGACCGCGAGATCGCCAAGCGCGGCGAGGATGCCGCCGGCGCGCTGACCGAGGAGGACCTGATCGCGCTGCTGTCGCGCATGGTCAAGCAGCGCCAGGAATCTGCCCGCGCCTATGAGGAAGGCGGGCGGCTGGAGCTGGCCGAGCGCGAGCAGGCCGAGATCGGCGTGATCCAGGAGTTCCTGCCGCGCCAGCTGTCGCCCGCCGAGATCGAGGCGGCGATCGATGCGACCATTTCCGAGCTTGGCGCCACGGGGGTGCGCGACATGGGCCGGGTCATGGGCGCGCTGCGCGAGCGTCACGCGGGGCAGATGGACTTCGGCGCGGCAGGCGCGCTGGTCAAGGCCCGGCTGATGGGCTGACCGAAGGCGGGGGCTCTGCCCCCGGACCCCCGGGATATTTCTACGAAGAAGAAGGAGCTTTGGGCGGTGCCCGGTTGGCCGGGCGCGCGCCTCAGGGTGCAGGCTGGGCGGACAGCCGTTCCTCGACCAGGGCGACGGCACGGGCCACGGCCTCGTCAATGGTCAGGGCTGTCGTGTCGAGCACCACCGCGTCGGGCGCGGCGCGCAGGGGGGCCGTAGCGCGGGCAGCGTCGCGGGCGTCGCGCTCGCGCAGTTGCGCCAGCATCTCGGCCGGATCGGTGCCGAGTTCGGCGGCGCGGCGGGCAGCGCGGGTCTCGTCGGCGGCCACGACGTAAAGCTTGAGCTGCGCGCCCGGGCAGATCACCGTGCCGATGTCGCGCCCGTCCAGCACCGCGCCCGGTTCCTGCGCGGCGAAGTGGCGCTGGAAATCGACCAGCACGGCGCGTACCTCGGGGATGGCGGCGACCTGTGACGCGGCCTGGCCCGCCTCGGCCGAGCGCAATCCGGGGCGCAGCAGATCCTCGGGCGTCAGCGCCCTGGCCGCAGCCACCGGATCACCGCCGAGCGCACCGACCGCGCGATACAGAAGCCCCGTGTCGAGGTGCAGGAAGCCGAAGCGTTGCGCCAGTGCGCGTGCGATCGTGCCCTTGCCCGAGGCGGCCGGTCCGTCGATGGCGATGGTGAAGGGCATGGGCATTCTCCGGCTGCAGGTCGGCCTCTCTTGCCACAGGGGGCGGCCCGAGAGAAGCCGGGCCTTGCCCTGCGGCGGGGCTCAGACGATGGCGGCCTCGGCAAAGGGCTGGCCGTCCAGCACCCGCTGCACGCCTAGGGGCGACAGGTCCAGCGTCACCCAGTCGCCATGCACGATCTGCTCGGCGATGCCGCGGCCCACGGCCGGGGCCTGCTGCAGTCCGTGCCCGGAAAAGCCGTTGGCGTGGTAAAGGTTCGGCACCTGCGGGTTGCGGCCAATAATTGCGTTCTGGTCCAGTCTATTATAAGCGTAATGCCCTGCCCATTCACGGATCACGCGGGCGGCGCCGAAGCCCTCGGCCCGGGCGTAGAGGGCGGGCCAGACGTGATCCTCCCACAGGTTGGACTGGGGGACGAAGTCGTCCTCGTCGCAGGGGCCGTCGGTGGCGGGAACGGTCGCGGCCAGCCACTGGCCATGCTCGGGGCGCATCCAGATGCCCGAAGGATCGATGATCAGCGGCGCGTCGGGATGGCGGGCCTCGGGCGCATCGACCACGAAGATCGTGCGCTTGCGCGGCTCGACCGGCAGGTCGAGGCCCATGGATCGCATCAGCCCCGCCGCGCGCGGACCCGCGCAGTTGACGAAGACATCGGCTTGCCGCCGCCCGCCCTTTTCCAGATGCGCGGCCAGGATGCGGTCGCCCTCCCGCTCGAAGCCGGTCACGCGGTCGGTCACCCACACCGCCCCCGCCGCGCGGGCGGCGTTCTTCAGCCCCGACAGCAGGCCCATGTTGTCGAAGAAGCCCTCGTCCCGCGGGCCGAAGGCACCGGCCACGACGTCGTCGAGCTGCATCCAGGGAAAGCGCGCGGCCAGACCGGCGCGGTCCAGCACCTCGGTCCCGGCGCCAAGGCTGCGCTGCATCGCGGCCAGGCTTTCCAACTGCACCGCGCCTGTCTCGGTCTGGGTCAGGAACAGGTAGCCGTTCTCGCGCAGCCCGAGGTCCGGGACGCCGCCCTGAGGTCCGGTCCATCGGGCGAAATCGCGGATGAACTCGATCCCGAAGCGGCTGATGGCAACGTTGATCTCGTTGGTGAACTGCGAGCGGATGCCTGCCGCCGACAGCGCGGTCGAGCAGGTGGCGTAGGTCGGGTCCTGTTCCACCACCGTCACCCGCAGCGCGGGGTCCAGCCGGGTCAGCCAGAAGGCCACGGATGCGCCCATCACCGCGCCGCCCGCGATCAGAACCTCGGTCACTCTGCAATTCCCCCTTGCCGTCGGTGGCGCAGGATTTGCCCAAGCCCTTGCCGGGCGCAAGGGTGCTTCACGAAGATGCAAGGCGCTGGACCTCGGGGCCGGGATCGGCGATACCAAGGCCCAAATTGCGCGCCTCAAGCGGAGTTGCCCCATGTGGATCGTCGATCGAGTGCTGACCTGGTGGAACGGCCAGACCCTGGGCACCCAGGTCTGGACCGCCCGCCATGGAACCCGTGTCGGCGAGGATGAACTGGGCAACGTCTATTACCAGACCCCCGGCGGCAAGCGGCGCTGGGTGATCTACAACGGCGAGGCCGAGGCAAGCCGCGTGCCGCCCGACTGGCGCGGCTGGCTGACCCACACCTATGCCGAGCCGCCCAGCCGCGCGCCCCTGCCGCGCAAGGCTTGGGAAAAGCCGCATGTGCCGAACATGACCGGCACGCCGGCAGCCTATCACCCGGCGGGTTCGCTGTACCGGGCCGAGCCGGTGGCCCGGCGCGACTACGACGCTTGGCAGCCCGAGTAAGGCCATGTCCGAACGCGCGGAACGGGCCGAGCTGGTCGTCGGCGCCGCCGTGCTGGCCGTCGCGGCGGGCTTCCTGGCCTGGTCGGTCGGCGGCTGGGGCGAGCGCGGGCAGGGCACCTATCCGCTGGTCGCCTCCTTTCCCAACGTGGACGGGGTCGAGCGCGGAACCGAGGTGCGCCTTGCGGGCGTGCGCGTGGGCCGCGTGTCGGACGTGCGGCTGAACCCCGAAACCTATTACGCCGAGGCCGAGCTGCGGGTGCCCGAGAACATCGTGCTGCCAACTGACAGCGCCGCGCTGATCCAGTCGGACGGGCTGCTGGGAGGTTCCTACATCGAGCTGCGGCCGGGCGGCGCGGTGGAGACCCTGGGTCCCGGAGACGAGATCGAGGACGTGCAGGGCGCGGTCAGCCTGTTGGGGCTGATGATGAAATTCGTGGATTCGCAGGCGGGCGGGGATAATGCGGAGGATCAGCCGTGATCCGCCTCGGCCTTGCCTTTGCGCTGGCCGTAGCGGTTCCGGCGCTGGCCCAGACAAGCCGAAGCACCGACGTGGCTCCCGGCACACGCGCTGAAACCGTGGCCCCTCTGATCGACGGTCGGGTCGGCCAAGGACAGGGCGCGTTGCTGCGGGGCCTCGACAAGGTGTCGGGGCAAAGCACGGACCTGCCGCTGAACGTGGGCGAGGCCGTCACCTTCGGGCGGCTCGAGGTGCGGCTGGGCGAATGCCGCTATCCTGCCGACGATCCCGAATCGGACGCCTTCGCGCAGCTGACCATCACCGACCTGCGCAGCCGCACGGCCCTGTTCACCGGCTGGATGATCGCGTCGTCGCCCGCGCTGTCGGCGCTGGACGACGCGCGCTACGACGTCTGGGTAGTGGGCTGCAACGACGGCACCGGGACCGCGCGGCCGGATCTGACCTACGAGCCTGACACGGCCGTGCCCGAGGGCGGCGAGGGTATGGGCCCGGACGGGGACTTCACGCCTGTCGAGGACGAGGACGCCGAGGGCTGACGCAGCAAGGCCAGCAGCGCCTCGGCCGACCGGAGCGGCTGCGCGTGGAAGTCGGCGGCCCGGCGTAGGGCGCGCCCCAGCCGCGACTGGTAGTCGAGACGGCTGATCTCGCGCCCGCCCATGCTCGCCAGATGGGGTGTCAGATATTGCGTGTCGAACAGCGTGAAGCCGCAGCGCGCCAGATGGTCCGAGATCCAGATCAGCGCCATCTTCGATCCGTTCGTCCGGGTCGAGAACATGCTTTCCCCGAAGAAGGCGCCCCCCAGCGTTACCCCGAAGATGCCGCCGGCCAGACGGCCCTCCTGCATGACCGCGAGCGCATGGGCGTGGCCCAGGGCGTGCAGCTCGGCGTAAAGGTCGCGCAGCGGGGCGTTGATCCAGGTCTCGGGTCGGTCCGCGCAGGCCTCAACGATCACGTCGAAATCGGGGCGTGCATCGGCGCTCCACCCTCCACGCGCAAGGCTGCGCAGCAGCGAATGCGACGCATGGACGCCACCCACCGGCAGGATGCCGCGCCGGGGCGGGTCAAACCAGTAAAGCTGCGGGTCGTCGGCCGAATAGGCCATCGGGAAGACGCCGTTCGCATAGCCCCGCAGCAGCATCGCCGCCGTCAGCATGGACATGCGCATCCGTCAGGCGTTCCCGGCATGGGCAGCTTCCCCCGTCCAGACAAAACCGGGGAAAGCTAAGCGCGGATTGCCGGGCAGCACAACCGCCCGGCTAGCCTCGGTTGCCGTATTCGCGTTCCAGCCAGCGTTCCAGCCAGTGGATCGAATAGTCGCCCCGCTGGATGTCCGGTTCCTTCAACAGGTCGCAGAACAACGGGATGGTCGTGTCCACGCCGTCCACGATCAGCTCGTTCAGGGCGCGGTTCAGCCGGGCCAGCGCCTCGGCCCGGTCGCGTCCGTGAACGATCAGCTTGCCGATCAGGCTGTCGTAATAGGGCGGGATGACATAACCGTCATACAGCGCCGAATCCATCCGCACACCCAGGCCGCCCGGCGCGTGATACTGGCTGATCCGGCCCGGAGAGGGCGCGAAGTTCGGCAGGCGCTCGGCGTTGATCCGCGCCTCGATGGCATGGCCGCGAATCGACAGCTGGTCCTGGCGCAGGCTCATGGACTCACCCGCGGCGACGCGGATCTGCTCGCGCACGAGGTCCACGCCATAGATCGCCTCGGTCACGGGATGTTCCACCTGAAGGCGGGTGTTCATCTCGATGAAGTAGAACTCGCCGTCCTCGAACAGGAACTCGATGGTGCCCGCGCCCGCGTATTGCAGCCGCGCCACGGCGTCGGCGCAGATCCTGCCGATGCGGTCGCGCTGTTCGGGGGTGATGACGGGACCGGGCGCCTCCTCCAGCACCTTCTGGTGGCGGCGCTGCAGCGAGCAGTCGCGCTCGCCCAGGTGGATGGCATTGCCACGGCCGTCGCCGAAGACCTGGATCTCGATATGGCGCGGACGCTGGAGGTATTTCTCGATATACACCTCGTCGTTGCCGAAGGCCGCCTTGGCCTCGGCCCGCGCGGTGCGGAAGGCGACCTCAAGCGAGGCTTCGTCCTGCGCGACCTTCATCCCGCGACCGCCGCCGCCTGCCGTGGCCTTGATGATGACCGGATAGCCGATCCCGGCCGCGACGCGGCGCGCGGTCTCGATGTCCGGGACGCCTCCGTCCGAGCCCGGCACGACCGGGATGCCCAGCGCCTTGGCGGTTTCCTTGGCGGTGATCTTGTCGCCCATCATGCGGATATGTTCCGCGCGCGGGCCGATGAAGGTGATGCCGTGGTCCTCGACCATCTGCACGAACTGGGCGTTTTCCGACAGGAAGCCATAGCCCGGATGGATCGCCTGCGCGCCCGTGATCTCGCAGGCCGACAGGATGGCCGGCATCGACAGGTACGAGGCCGAGGACGGCGGCGGGCCGATGCAGATCGATTCATCGGCCATGCGGACATGCATGGCGTCGCTGTCGGCGGTCGAATGCACCGCGACCGAGGCGATGCCCATCTCCGAACAGGCGCGGATGACCCGCAGCGCGATCTCGCCGCGGTTGGCGATCAGGATCTTGTCGAACATGGGCGGGCCCTACTCGACGATCATCAGGGGAGTGCCGAACTCGACGGGGGTGCCGTCGTCGATCAGGACGCGCCGCACGGTCCCGGCGCGGGGGGCGGGGATGTGGTTCATGGTCTTCATCGCCTCGACGATCATCAGCGTGTCGCCTTCCGCGACCTGCTGGCCGATGGTGACAAAGGGCGCGGCGCCCGGCTCGGCCGACAGGTAGGCGGTGCCGACCATGGGCGAGGTCACGGCCCCCGGATGGCTGGCCGGATCGTCAAGGCCCGCCGCAGGTGCGGCGGCAGCAGCGGCGGGGGCGGCAGCCGCAGCCGGCGCGGGCAGCGCCTGCAGGGCCGCGGGCGCACCCTGAACGACCACCTGCTTGCCATGCTTGGACAGCGACACGGTCAGGCGGTCGTTCTCGCCGTATTCCCGCTTGACCGAGATTTCGGTCAGCTCGTTGCGGTTCAGAAGCTCAGCCAGCGCCTGGATGAAGGCGGTGTCGCCCGCGTGGTGCCGGGTCTGGTCGTTCTCGCTCATCTATTTCTCTGCCTTTGGGCCGTTCTGGGGTCGCGGCGTTTTCGCCGGGCGTTATAAACCCTCGCGCGGGGCAAGGGAAACCGTTTCGGGCGGCGCGGCCGAAGGGCCCTGCGCTCCGAGGTCCGGGGGATCGTCCGCGTCGGGGCGCCCCGACAGGTCCTTCCAGCGCCGGTGGACCCAGAACCACTGGTCCATGTGGGCGCGGACCAGCCCTTCCAGGTCGTCGTTCAGCGCCTGCATCATGGTTTCGGGGTTGCTGGGGGCGACGGGTTCGCCCACCTCGACCCGGAAGCTCAGGCCGTCCGGCTGGCGGATGCCCGCAACGGGGACCAGCAGCGCATGATAGCGCAGGGCAAGCTCTGCCGGCGTCAGCACGGTCTGGCTGGGCAGGCTGAAGAAGCGCAGCGTCGCGCCGTGCCGGTCATACTGGTCGAAGCCGAGGCACAGCATCCCGCCGCCCTTGAGAAAGCGCAGCATCCCCGCCAGCCCGGCACGCCCGCGCGGGAACAGCGGCTGCGCGATGGCCTCGATGGCGGGAACATAATGGCGGTTGAAGGCGCGGTTGTTCATGGGCCGGTAAAGCGCGCCGACCTTCCAGCCCCGCGCCGCCAGCGCCGCCCGCATGGCGTCGTAATTGCCGAAATGGGCGCAGGCGAGGATCACCGGACGCCCTGCGGCCGCTGCCTGTTCCAGCGCGGGCAGGCCGGGCCCGGACAGCCGGTCCTCGGCGCCGACGCGGGCAGTGAACTCCGTCCCCGAGTAGATCTCGATCAGTGCGCGGCCTGCGTTGTCCGGGACGGCGCGGGTCAGGCGACGGACCTGCGCGGGAGCCAGGTCGGGGCAGGCCAGCGCGAGGTTGTCGCGGATGCGCCTGCGCCAGCCTGCAAGGGGCGCCACGACATGGGCGAAGGTCCAGCCCATCGCGGGCACCCGGCGACGATAGGGCATCAGCAGGAACAGCCCCACCAGAAGGCGGAAGGCGCCACTGCTCAGCCGGTCGGCAAGCGGGATCGGCTCCTCGTCACCCTGCGTCATCGCTGCGGTTCCTGCATGGCTTGCGCCTCGCGCGCCCAGACGTAAAGGCCCGCGGCCACGATGACGATGGCGCCGAGGACCGTCCAGCCATCGGGGACCGCGCCGAAGAACAGCCAGCCCCAGAGACCGGCCCAGATCAGCCCGGTGTAGCCGAAGGGGGCGATGGCGGCAGCCTCGGCCATGGCGAAGGCGCGGATCAGCAGCGCCTGCGCCAGCGTGCCAAGCAGCCCCATCGCCGCGAAGGCCCACAGGTCACCGCTTGCGATGGGCTGCCAGACGAAGGGCGCCACCAGGGACGCGCCAAGCGTCGCCACTCCCGTGGCCCACAGGATCGAGGTCGCGGTTCCATCCCCCCGCACCATGCGCGTCATGATCGCGCCCGCCGCATAGGTGACGGCCCCCAGCAGCGGCAGCAGGGCGGCGGGCTGGAAGACGCCCGCGCCGGGGCGGATGACGATCATCGCGCCCACCAGCGCCACGGTGATGCCCGCCACGCGACGCGGGCCGATCCGTTCGCCCAGGAACAGCGCGGCGCCAAGCGTGATCAGGACCGGGTTGATGTCCATGATGGCCGTCGCCTCGGCGAGCCCGATGAAGGGCAGCGCCGTGAAGAACAGCCCGATCGAGGCAAGCTGCGTCAGCCCCCGGCCCACCTGCAGCAACGGCGAGGCCGAGCGCGCGACCTGTTTCAGGCGCGGGGCCAGCACCACCGTGACGATGATCAGGTTCAGCGCCATGCGGCACCAGATGATCTGGCCTGGGTGATAGCCCGCCTGCGTCAGGTGCTTGCCGGTCGCGTCCATCAGCGTGAACAGGAAGACCGAGCCGAGCAGCGTGAGGATGCCCAGCGACTGCTGCGAATAGCGGGGTTTCGCGACCCTGACCGTTTCGGTTTGCAGGGTCGTCATCAGGGTGGACCCATGCGCCCGGCACCATGGCCGGACGCTCTGCGAGGGATATTTGGGGCCGAAAGACAGCCTGCCGCGCGAGGAACCATGCGGCAGGGCTGCGTCGCGGGGATCACAGCAGCGCCTTGACCTTTGCCACCGTGGCTTCGGGCGTGATGCCGAACTCCTTGTAAAGCCGGTCAGCCGGGGCCGAGGCGCCGAAGCCGGTCATGCCGACGAAATCGGCGCGCTTCCAGCTGCCGCGCTCGCCAAGAAGCAGCCACTCCCAGGGCTGGCGGACGGCGGCCTCGATGGCGACGCGGACCGGGCCTTCGGGCAGGACCTCGGCGCGGTAGTCCTCGGGCTGGTCGCGGAACAGTTCCATGCAGGGAACAGAGACGACGCGGGTGGGCGTGCCCTCGGCCTCCAGCGCCTCGGCGGCCTTGACGGCGATCTCGACCTCGGAGCCCGAGGCCATCAGGACCGCCTTCGGCTCAGCCGAGGCCTCGCGGAGAATGTAGGCGCCCTTGGCGGTCAGGTTCTCGGCCGTGTGTTCCGTGCGGACGGTCGGCAGGTTCTGCCGCGACAGCGCGAGGACCGAAGGCGTCGAGTCGGTCGTCAGCGCCAGTTCCCAGGCCTCGGCCGTTTCCACCACGTCGGCGGGGCGGAAGGTCCAGGTGTTGGGCGTTGCGCGCAGCATGGCCAGGTGTTCCACCGGCTGGTGGGTCGGGCCGTCCTCGCCGAGGCCGATCGAGTCGTGCGTCATCACATAGACGACCGGAACGCCCATCAGCGCCGACAACCGCATCGCGCCCCGGGCATAATCGGTGAAGGCCAGGAAGGTGCCGCCATAGGGACGGAAGCCGCCGTGCAGGGCGAGGCCGTTCATCGCCGCCGCCATGCCGTGTTCGCGGATGCCCCAGTGGACATAGCGCCCGGCGCGGTTCTGCGCGTCGAAGATGCCGAGGTCGCGGGTCCTGGTGTTGTTGGACCCGGTCAGGTCCGCCGAGCCGCCGATGGTTTCGGGCAGGATCGGGTTGACCACTTCCAGCACCATCTCGGACGCCTTGCGGGTGGCGACCTTGGGCTTTTCGGTGCTGGCCTTCTGCTTCAGCGCGGCGATGGCGGGGGCGAGAACCTCGTTCGGCTCTCCGGCCACGCGCGAGGCGAAGGCGTTGCGCTGGGTGTCGGGCAAGGCATCGACGCGGGCGGCCCAGGCCTCGCGGTCGGCGCGGCCGCGCGCGCCGATCTCGCGCCAGCGGGCGACGAGTTCGTCGGGCAGGTCGAAGGGCTCGTGTTCCCATGCATAGGCGAGGCGGGTGGCCGCGATTTCCTCGGCCCCCAGCGGCGAGCCGTGGACGCCCGAGGTGCCGCCTTTCTTGGCCGAGCCATAGCCGATGGTGGTGTTGCAGGCGACCAGCACCGGGCGGCCGTCGTCCTCTTTCGCGGCAGTCAGCGCCCGGTCAATGTCCGCCGGGTCATGGCCGTCGCAGGACAGCGTGCGCCAGCCGGCCGCCTCGAACCGCTTGAGCTGGTCGGTCGAATCCGACAGCGACACCGCGCCGTCGATGGTGATCTTGTTGTCGTCCCACAGGACGATCAGGCGGCCGAGCTTGAGGTGCCCGGCCAGGGTGATCGCCTCCTGGCTGATGCCCTCCATCAGGCAGCCGTCGCCGGCGATGACCCAGGTGCGGTGGTCGCACAGCTCCTCGCCGAACTCGGCGCGCATCTTGGCTTCGGCCATGGCGAAGCCGACCGAGGTGGCAAGGCCCTGGCCCAGCGGGCCGGTGGTGGTTTCCACGCCCTCGGCATGGCCGTACTCCGGGTGGCCCGCCGTCGCCGCGCCCCACTGGCGGAAGTTGCGGATCTGGTCGAGCGTCATCTGCTCGAACCCCGTCAGGTGCAGCAGCGAATAGATCAGCATCGACCCGTGGCCCGCCGACAGGATGAAGCGGTCGCGGTCGAACCAGTGGGGCGCCGAGGCGTCGAACTTGAGATGCTTGCGCCACAGCACGGTGGCGACATCGGCCATGCCCATGGGCATGCCGGGATGGCCCGAGTTCGCGGCTTCCACCGCATCCATGGACAGCACGCGGATCGCGCTGGCGAGGCTCCAATGATCGGGATCGGCAAGGCGGCGCGCGGTGAGGGGCATGGGGCGGCTCCGGGCAAGAATGTCAGGGCGGGTGATAGGCAGAGGCCGGCTTGGTTGCAAGGCAAACGGGCGTGCTGACGCGGCGGCGTGGGGCGGGGGCCGGCCCCGCTCGGGCTTCGCACCTTCCTCGCTGGAAACAGTCCACGGGACTGTTCTCCAGGCGCTCGGAAGCCTTGGATGTTTTCACGAAGAAGATGGAGCCTGGGTGTCCTTGGACAGTGGCGGCTGTGCGAGGGGGTGATGGTTCAGCACCAGTTCGCGCATCCGCTCGTCGAGGACGTGGGTGTAGATCTCCGTCGTGCCGAGATCCGCGTGACCCAGCAGCGTCTGGATCGCGCGCAGGTCGGCGCCCCCTTCCAGCAGATGCGTGGCGAAGGCGTGGCGCAGGACATGGGGCGTGACCTTGCCGGGCGGCAGGCCCGCGGCGGCGGCGAGATTGGCAAGCATCCCGTGGAAGGCCTGCCGGGTCATGTGCCCCGCCGCGCTGGCGGCCGGAAACAGCCAGCGCGCGCCCTTGCCCGCGGCCAGCCTGCCTAGGGCGCTGTCGGCGGGGGCGCTGTCGCGCAGCGCCAGCCAGCGGGCGAGTGCCGCGCGGGCGGGGCCGGTCAGCGGAACCATGCGTTCCTTTCCGCCCTTGCCGCGGATCAGCAGCAGTTCGGGGTCGCCACGCACCGCAGCGACGGGCAGGGACACCAGTTCGCTGACCCGCATCCCCGTGGCATAGATCAGCTCCATCGCGGCGGTGTTCCGGGCGCGGTCCTCGGGCGTCGCGCCGTGGGTCTGGACGGCATCGAGCAGGCGGCCGACCTCGGCCTGAGACAGCACCTTGGGCAGGCGCTGGCTGCGGCCGGGGCCGGACAGCCGGATCGCCGGGTCGTCGTCGCGCCAGCCCTCGTCCAAGGAAAAGCGGGTGAACTGGCGGATGGCGGACAGGCGGCGGGCGCGGGTGGCGCGGGACAGGCCCTCGGCCTCGCAGGTCGACAGGTAGGCTTCGATATCGTCGCGGGTGATCGCGGCAAGCGTCAGGCCGTGCCGCGCGGTCCAGGCGGCCAGGTCGGCCAGGTCGCGGCCATAGGCCAGAAGGGTGTTGCGCGCGGCCCCCGCCTCGGCCGCCTGGGCGTCCAGGAAAGCCTCAATCCGGCGCAGGTCTTCGGCGCGGCCCTTGTCCTGCCGTGCGGGCGGGCGGCCGGGGCGGCGCTGCGTGCTCACCTGCGCGGACCGCCCATGTGCTCGGTCAGCAGCAGCTCGACTGCCGCCTGCTGCGCGTCCGAGGGCTGGCCAAGCTCGGCCATCCGGCGCAGGCCGGCGCTGGCGCGCGCAACGTCGCCATCAAGCCCTGCGTCCACGTCGGCCATCGCAGCCAGCAGGGCAAGGCCGCGCCCCTCGGGCGGCGCCTCGGCCATGGGCTCGGCCGCCAGCGCCTCGGCATGGGCGGCGCCCGCGCTGCCCTGCGGGAAGGCCGCCGCTGCGTCGGGATCGCCCGCCGCCAACGCGATCAGCGCGCGGTCGGGCGCGGGCAGGTCGGCGCCCGGCGTTTCCGGCAGCCCGACCAGCAGGCGCAGGTGCGCGGCGGCCTCGGCGGCTTCGGGGTCCAGCGTCAGGCCGGAAAGGCCGGGACCCACCAGCCGCGCGAAGGGGACGATCAGCCCGGCCTCGAGGAACAGAGAGGCCGCCTGCGGCAGCTCGGCCGAGATTGCCGCCGTGTCGCCCGCATCCAGCGCAGCCTCGATCCGCTGAAACGCGGCCGCGCGGTCCCAGACGCCACCCGAGGCAGCCGGGCGTTGGTCCAGATAGGCCGCCGCCAGCGGCGCCGGGTCCATGGCACCCGCGCGGGCCAGCCGCTCGGCCGCATCCAGCCGCGCCTTCCAGCCCGCGTTACCGTTCAGGTCCGCCCAGGCGAAGGACAGGGGCAGCTCGGCCGTGGACAGGGGCTGGCCGATCGCCTCGAACAGCCGGAATTCCAGCGGGGTGACCTGCGCCGGGTCGGGCAGCGCGTCGCTCAGATCCGCCGAACCGTCGTCCAGGAAGCGTTCGAGCAGCGCGAGCGTCTGCGGCTCGATGAGGCCGGCGGCGCGGGCGCCGTGCAGCGTCAGGGCGGCCGCGCTCCAGTCCCCCAGCCGGGCGAGGCAATAGATGCGCGCGCCCAGGTCCGGGGCGAGGCCGGGGCGCTGGCCCATCACGGCACAGGCCTCGTCGGTGGTGTCGCGCAGAAGGGCGATCTCGAAGCGCCGGGCAAAGCGCGGCCCGTCGGTCCAGCCCGCCGATTGCAGCATTGCCTCGGCGTCCTCCAGCCGTCCGGCCGCGATCAGCCGGTCCACCCGGGCCAGAAACAGCCGACCCTCGTCCCCGGCCGCGCCGGCGGGCGGCGCAAGCTGTGCCGTCAGGATGCGCTGGAGCAGCGCGCGGTTCGCGGCCAGGCGCGGGTTGGCAGCAGCGATCGCCTCGGCCACCTGGCCTGCGGGGGCTGCACCCCAGAGGTCACGGGGCAGACGCGCGGCCTCGGCCCTGATGGCGCCCTTGGTGTCGGGGTTGCCGTCCGACAGCCGCGTGACTCCCACGGGCGGCGGGGCGGCGGTCGTCGCAAGCGCGCGCGGCGGCTTCAGGGTCGCGGGGCGGGCGACCGGCGCCACGGGACGCAGGCGCTGCGCCTCGAATGGCACGCTGTCGCCGGGGCGCCAGCCGGTCACGGGGGGCTTGGCGGGAGCGGTGCCCTTCAGCCAGTCGCTGGCCGCGGCAGGTTCCCTCGGCCCCTGCGCCAGTGCCGCGCCCGAAGGCAGGGCGGCCAGCGCCGCCAGAAGGGTCAGGTCAGTCCAGCGCATCGGGATCGCTCGGCTCTTCCGGGGTGTCGGAGGCTGGCGCGGCAGGCGCCGGGGTGGCGGCGGCAGGTGCTGCGGCGGGCAGGTCGAGGTCCAGTTCCACCGGCACCCGCATCTGCCGCGAATCCGCGGCCATGTCGCCGAAATAGGCATACCCCACCAGCGCGATCAAAGCCGCCACGACAAGGAAGGCGATCAGTTTCAGCAGCCGCATGGTCTGTCCTTTCGTCCGCAGCCCCGGCCTCGTGGGCGAAGGGTCTTTTTCCATCCTCGATACCCTTTCGCGCGCCCGGGCGAAAGCCGCGACCCCGACAGGGACCGGGGTGGTGTGGCGAAAACCATATGGCGTTTCGATAAAACTCGCGTCATTCAGCGGGCATGAGTGGTGCGCGCAGGGCGGGATCGGTGAAACGCAGCATCGTGCTGATCGGCATGATGGGGGCTGGCAAGTCGGCGGTGGGGGCCGAACTCGGCCGCCGCCTGGGCGTGCCCGTGCGCGACACCGACACCGAGATCCAGGCCGCCGCCGCCGCCACCATCCCCGAGATCTTCGCCCGCGACGGCGAGGAGTTCTTCCGCGCCCGCGAATCCGAGGTGCTGGCCCGCGTGCTGCGCGGCCCGCCCGGCGTCGTCTCGACCGGGGGCGGCGCCTGGATGCGCCCCGAGAACCGCGCCCTTGTCGCAGGGGCGGGGGTGTCGGTCTGGCTCGACTGCAAGCTTTCGACGCTGTGGCGGCGGGTGAAGCAGAAACCCACCCGCCCGCTTCTGCAGACGCCCGATCCGCGCGGCACGCTGGAACGCCTGCTGGCCGAGCGCGCCCCCGTCTATGCACTGGCCGACGTCACCGTGGCCGTGCAGGACAGCGATTCGGTCGAAGCCACCGCCACGCGCGTGCTCGACGCCCTTCGCGCCCATCGTCCCGATATCCTGGAGCCCGCATGATCCGCACCGTCCCCGTCAGGCTGGGCGACCGTTCCTACGAGGTCCGCATCGGCCCCGGCCTGATCGCCCGCGCGGGCGACGAGATCGCGCCGCTGCTGTCGCGCCCGCGTGTGGCGATCCTGACGGATGAGCGGGTCGCGGCCCTGCACCTGCCTGCGCTGACGGCGGCGCTGGACCGCGCGGGCATCGCCTCCGCGGCGCTGGCGCTGCCTGCCGGCGAGGCCACGAAAAGCTGGGACCACCTGGGCCGCGCGGTCGAATGGCTGCTGGCCGAGCGGATCGAGCGGCGCGATATCGTGATCGCGTTGGGCGGGGGGGTCATCGGCGACCTGGCCGGCTTCGCGGCGGCGATCCTGCGGCGCGGCGTGCGCTTCGTGCAGCTGCCGACGACGCTGCTGGCGCAGGTGGACAGTTCCGTGGGTGGCAAGACGGGCATCAACTCGCCGCAGGGCAAGAACCTGATCGGCGCCTTCCACCAGCCGAGCCTCGTGCTGGCCGACACGGACGTGCTGGCGACGCTGCCCGATCGCGACTTTCGCGCGGGCTATGGCGAGGTGGTGAAATACGGCCTGCTGGGGGATGCGGATTTCTTCGCATGGCTCGAGGAGAACGGCCCGCGTCTGCGCCAGGACCAAGAGGCCCTGATCCATGCCGTCGCCCATTCCGTCGCCATGAAGGCCGACATCGTCGCCCGCGACGAGACCGAGCAGGGCGACCGCGCACTGCTGAATCTCGGCCACACCTTCGGGCACGCGCTCGAGGCCGCGACGGGCTATTCCGACCGCCTGCTGCATGGCGAGGGCGTGGCCATCGGCTGCGCTCTGGCCTTCGACCTGTCGGCGCGGCTGGGGCTTTGCCCGCAGGAGGACCCGAGCCGCGTCGGCGCGCATCTCGCGGCAATGGGGATGCCTGCGCGGCTGTCCGACATCCCGGGCGATCTGCCCGACGACGCGGGGCTGATCGCCCTGATGGGGCAGGACAAGAAGGTCGTGGACGGGCGGCTGCGGCTGATCCTCGCGCGCGGGATCGGGCAGGCTTGCGTCGCCTCGGACATCGACCCGGCGGCGATCGCCGCGACGCTTTCGCAGGATCGATGATCGGCTTTACCGCCCGTTAACCATCGCGCTAGTAAGAGCGGATTCGATACCCCTGAAGGAGCCGCACATGGCAGGCAGCGTCAACAAGGTCATCCTGGTCGGCAATCTGGGCCAGGACCCGGAAATCCGCACCTTCCAGAACGGCGGCAAGATCGCCAACCTGCGCATCGCCACGTCCGAGCAGTGGAAGGACCGCAACTCGGGCGAGCGGCGCGAGCGCACCGAATGGCACTCGGTCGTCATCCATTCCGAACCGCTGGTCCGCGTGGCCGAGCAGTACCTGAAGAAGGGCATGAAGGTCTATATCGAGGGCCAGCTGGAAACCCGCAAATGGCAGGACCAGTCGGGGGCCGACCGCTATTCGACCGAGGTTGCCCTGCGCCCCTTCCGCAGCGAGCTGCAGATGCTCGACGGCCGCGGCCAGGGCGGCGGCGGTGGCGGTGGCAGCCAGGGTGGCGGCTATAACGAGGGCTACGGCGACTACGACCGCGGCGGCTCGGGCGGCGGCGGTGCGCGCTCGGGTTCGGGCGGGGGCGGCGCGGGTCGCGGCGCGCCGGATTTCGACGACGAAATCCCCTTCTGAGAAGATGTGCGCCGGTCGGCAGAATGTTGCCGATGGCGCACAGCCTTTCTGCCGCGCGGGCATGCGGCGACTGGCGGTGCGGCTCGTTTCGGGTATCGTTCCCCTCAAAACGATAAACGGCGAGGGAGTTTCCCGGATGAGTGCAGTGATCGTGAACGTGGCGCGGCTGGTCAAGGTCGCCACGCTGGCCGTTGCCGGCCTTGCGGTGGCCGTTCCTGCGCAGGCCGAGGGGCTCAGGCTGGGGGGGGCGTCCTCGAAGTCGAGGACGACGCAGTTCCAGCGCCAGACCCAGCTGATGGACACCCGGCTGGCCGCGCAATACCAGCGCTCGCAGAAGCTGCGGCCGGAAACGGGCAAGTCGCGCACCGTGACGGTCATCAGCCTGGATGGCCGCGCCTCGACCTCGAACGGGGCGATCCCGCGCTATACCGGCAACCAGCGCAGCAAGTACCTGCCCCATGCCCGCGCGGCCGCCCGCAAGCACGGCATCCCCGAAGACCTGTTCCTGCGGCTGGTGCAGCAGGAATCGGGCTGGAACGCGGGCGCGCGCTCGCACAAGGGCGCGACGGGGCTGGCGCAGCTGATGCCCGCGACCGCCGCCAAGCTTGGCGTGAATCCGCATGACCCGGTGCAGAACCTGGACGGCGGGGCGCGTTATCTCAAGATGATGTACAACACATTCGGCGACTGGCGGCTGGCGCTGGCGGCCTACAACGCCGGGCCGGGCGCCGTCACCAAGCACAAGGGCATCCCGCCCTATCGCGAGACGCGCAACTACGTCCGCATCATCGCCGGCGGCTGAGCCGCCGACGCCAGCACTACTGCGGGGCCGCCGGGGGCGGCCCTTTTTCGTTCAGCGTCCTGCCCGGATCGCGTCGATCTCGGCCTTCAGCCGGACGATGCTGGCGGGCCAGCCCCAATGCGCCAAGGCATGGGGGCGGGGGTCATAGTCGGCGTGACGCTCGATCAGCCGGGTCATGGCGGCGGCGAAATCCTCGCCCGGCGCGGCGGCAAGGCCGGTTTCGGGCGTGACGTACTGCAGCCCGCAGACAAGATCCGCATTTGCCAGCACCGGCAAACCGGCCAGCTGGTATTCCGTCAGGATCGCGGGCGCGCCGTCATGCTGGCCGCAGACCACGCCGATGCGCGCGCGGTTGATCTGGCGGTTCACCTCGTCATGCGGCACCGGCCCCACGATCTCGACGTCCAGCCCCCGGCGGGCGGCGTCCGCGCGCAACTCCTCGGTCATGTGGCCGTAGCCCACGACCAGCAGCGCCGAGGTGCCGGGACGGCGTTCCAAGGCGTCGAACAGGATGTCGTGGCGCTTGTAGGGCTGAGTGCAGGCCACATAGACCACGTCGCGGTCCTTGGGGGCGCCGGTCGGGTGGAAGGTATCGCCCGAGGCGAACTCGGGGCCGATGGGCAGCACCAGGCAGCGCGCGCCGGGAATGCGGGCGCGGATCTCGTCCGACTGCCACTCGGCCCCCGTCAGGAACAGGTCGAAGCGGCGCGCCACCTCGTCCGGCAGCCGCAGCGCGGGCGCGTCGATGGAGTTGTAGATCGTGATCGCGCCCTTGCAGGCCTCCATCAGCGCGGCATCGACGCCAAGGCCCCAGACGCAGAGCACGTCGGGCGCACCGGTCGCGGCGACATGGGCCGTCGCTTCGGCGGAGCCATAGGGGGCGGGGCCATTTGCCCGGAAGACGCGGCGGGTCAGGCCGGGCCGGTCGGGATCGGGGGTGCCGCAGGGTCGGGCACTGTCGAAGTCGGATTCCCCGTCGCGTCCCGCGAAGCTCCAGATTTCGGCGGCATCCACTAGTCCCGAGGCCACCGCAGCCAGCGGCAGGCGTTCAAGGTAGCCGCCGGTCACGCGGACCTGCGCGCGGTCGGCAGGCAGGGGCAGGGCGCCGGGGGCAGGCTCGCGCGGTGCGCAGGGTTCGGGCGGAACCTGCGAGCAGAAGTCCGAGACGGCGACGATCCGCGAGGGACGGGATTTCTGCACTCCGCCAAGGGTCGGCAGGGGAGAGGAGCCCTTTGTCCCGACAGGATCGAGGGCGGCGTCAAGGACAGCGGGATCAAGCACGATGGGGTCCAGCGAGGCAGGGAAATCTCATCCTGCCGCGCTAGCACGCCAAAAAATGTTATGACAGATGCGCCCTTGTCCCCGGCTGTGGGCCAGGCTTCAGCGTTGCGCCAAAGCTTCGGCCACCTGCGGGGCGTAATAGGTCAGGATGCCGTCGCAGCCCGCGCGGCGGAACGAGAGCAGGCTTTCCATCACCACCTCGCGCTTGAGCCAGCCCGCGCGGATCGCGCCCTCCATCATCGCGTATTCGCCGCTGACCTGATAGGCATAGGTGGGCGCGCCGAACTGGTCCTTCACCTCGCGGCAGATGTCTAGGTAAGGCATCCCCGGCTTGACCATCACCATGTCCGCGCCCTCGGCGAGATCGCGGGCGACACAGCGCAGGGCCTCGTCCCGGTTCGCGGGGTTGATCTGGTAGGTCTTCTTGTCGCCCACCAGCCGCCCCGAGGCGCCGACCGCGTCCCGGAACGGCCCGTAGAAGCCGGATGCGTATTTCGCCGCATAGGACAGGATCGCCACGTCCTTGTGGCCCGCCTGTTCCAAGGCGCGGCGCAGCGCCCCGATGCGCCCGTCCATCATGTCTGATGGCCCCAGGATGTCCGCCCCGGCCTCGGCCTGCGCCAGCGCCATGCGGACCAGCGCCTCGACCGTCTCGTCGTTCAGGATCACGCCGTCGCGCACGAATCCGTCGTGCCCGTTGATGTTGTAGGGGTCGAGCGCGATGTCGGTCATCACCGCCAAGTCCGGCGCGACCTCCTTGATGGCGCGGATGGCGCGGTTGCCGATGTTCTCGGGGTCCCAGGCGCGCTCGCATCCTTCGGTTTTCAGGTCGGGGTCCGAATGCGGGAAGATGCAGATCGCGGGAATTCCTAGGTTCATCGCCCGTTCGGCCGCGCGCTTCGCCCCGTCCAGCGTCAGCCGTTCCACGCCGGGCATCGAGGGGATCTCGCCCTCGCCACCCGGGATCTCGGTCACGAAGATCGGCCAGATGAGGTTCTCGGTCGAAACATGGCGTTCCGCCGTCAGTGCGCGCAGGGCAGGCGTGCGGCGCAGCCGGCGCAGGCGCGTGGCGGGGAAGGGCGCGATGATCGGGGTGGCGGGCATGGAGGCCTCCTGTCGGGACAGTGGCCTGCTTGCCACGACCGCGCCGCCTCGTGCAACCGGCCCGGCTTGCCGCCGCGGGTCCCCCGTGGCTAGGGTGATCGGCGGTTTCACGGGAGAGACGGTTGATGGGAGGGACGGCAGGGCTGATCGAGGCGCTGGACACGCGGTCCTTTTCATCGGTGTGGTACTGGCTGATGCTGACCGTCACCTGGACCTGGGTCAGCCGAGGCGCGCTGGGCATCCCGCCCGAACTGGTCCGCAGCCTGAACCGCCGCGGGGTGGGGCAAGCCGACGAAGCCGCCGCTCTTCGGCTGCTCGATTGGGTGTCGCTGGTCGCGCCGCGCTGGCAGCTGATGCGCGACGACGGGGTGGTGCTGCTGGGCGTCGCCTCCTTCGTGCTGTCGATGCTCGCGGGGCTGGGCTTCCTTTACGGCCTGGAACTGGCACAGGCGCTGCTGCTGCTGATGGCGCCTCTGATGCTGCTGGGCTGGCTGCGCCTCCAGCTGGCGGGGCGCCTGCGCGCGACGCTGGCCGAGGCGGAGGGAGCCCGCCTTTCAGTCGTCGAAGCGGCGGTGCAGATCGCCGCGCGGATCACCGCGCATATGCGGGCCACGCTGGTGCTGTCGGGCGTGGCGGTCGCAACGGCGGCGATCTGGGGGACGATCTGGATGGCCGCGCATCCGAACGGGCTGTGACGGCGTTGGGCAGGGCCGCTTGACATCACGCCCCCGCACTTTACCTCAGCCTCCATGCCCGAAACCCTGATCCTTTCCGGCGCGCCCGAAGGCTTCGACGCCGCGCTGATCGCGCGCGAGGCCGAGCGCGGCGCGCCCGTCATCCACATCGCCCGCGACGACCGCCGGATGGCTGCGATGCGTGCGGCCCTGGCCTTCTTTGCGCCGCATCTGGCGGTGCTGGAGCTGCCCGCCTGGGACACGACGCCCTATGACCGCGTGTCGCCCTCGGGCGAGATCATGGCGCAGCGCCTGCAGGTGCTGGCGACGCTGGCGAGCGGGGCGATCAGGCCGCCCTTCGTGCTGCTGACGACTGTCAACGCCGCCGTCCAGCGCCTGCCTGCTGCCGAAACGGTCCGGGCGGCCTCGTTCATGGCCAAGGTGGGCGAGCGGCTGGACGAGGCGCAGCTGCGCGGCTTCCTGTCGCGCATGGGCTTTTCCCAGTCCCCGACCGTGACCGAGCCGGGCGACTATGCCATCCGGGGCGGGATCATCGACATCTATCCTCCGGGACCGGGCGGGCCGGTGCGGCTGGACCTGTTCGGGGACGTGCTGGACGGCATCCGCCGCTTCGATCCCGACAGCCAGCGCAGCCTGGGGGCGCTGGACCGCGTGGAAATCGCGCCCATGTCCGAGGTGATCCTGGGCGAGGACGCCATCACCCGCTTCCGCCAGAACTATCGCGCGGCCTATGGCGGCGGCGCGAACGACCCGCTGTACGAGGCCGTCAGCGCAGGCCAGAAGGTCGCCGGGATGGAACACTGGCTGCCGTGGTTCCACGAGCGGCTGGACAGCCTCTTCGACTACCTGCCCGGCGCGTCCGTGGTGCTGGACGACCATATCGAGCAGCACCGCGCCGCCCGCTGGGACACCATCTCCGAGCAGTTCGACGCCCGGCGCGAGGCGATGGGCAAGCGCGGCGCCGACAGCGTCTATCGCCCGGTCGAGCCCACCGCGATGTTCGCCGACGAGGGCGAATGGCGCCGCTGGCTGGCCGCGCACCGCACCATCGCGCTGTCCGTGCTGGCGCATCCGCCAGGGCCTGGCGTGCTGGACGCGGGCGGCCGCGTGGGCCGCAACTTCGCGCCCGAGCGGCAGGCCGAGAAGACCGACCTGTTCGCCGCGCTTGCCACCCATGTCCGCGAATTGCAGAAGACTCGCCGCGTGGTGGTCGCCAGCTTTTCGGAAGGCGCGCGGGAGCGCCTGACCGGGCTTCTGTCCGACGAGGGTCTGACCGGCGTCCCCATCGACGACATCCGCGCCCTGCCGGACACCAAGGGCGCGCTGGGCCTCGCCGTCTGGCCGCTCGAGGAAGGCTTCGTCACGGACGGGCAGGCGACCGGGCCGCTGGCGGTGATCTCGGAACAGGACGTTCTGGGCGACCGCCTGATCCGGGGCGCCAAGAAGCGGCGGCGGGCCGAGAACTTCCTCAAGGACACGACCTCGCTGTCGCCGGGCGACCTCGTGGTCCATGTCGAACACGGGATCGGCCGCTACCGGGGCCTGGAAACGATCACCGCACTGGGCGTGCCGCATGACTGCGTGGCGCTGGAATATGCGGGTGGCGACCGGCTTTACCTGCCCGTCGAGAACATCGAGCTGCTGACCCGCTATGGGCATGAGGAAGGCCTGCTCGACAAGCTCGGCGGCGGCGCATGGCAGGCCCGCAAGGCGCGGCTCAAGGAGCGCATCCGCCAGATCGCCGACCGCCTGATGCGCGTCGCGGCGGAACGGCTGCTGCGCAACGCCCCTGTCCTGGAACCCGAGCACCACGAGTGGGAGGCCTTCGCCGCCCGCTTCCCCTACGCGGAAACCGACGACCAGGCCGCCGCCATCGCCGACGTGGCCGAGGATCTTTCCGCCGGCCGCCCGATGGACCGCCTTGTCGTGGGCGACGTGGGCTTCGGCAAGACCGAGGTCGCCATGCGCGCGGCCTTCATCGCGGCAAGCCAAGGGATGCAGGTCGCCGTCGTGGCTCCCACGACGCTGCTTGCCCGCCAGCATTACCGCAGCTTTGCCGAACGATTCCGGGGCACCGCCATCAACGTGCGGCCACTGTCGCGCTTTGTCTCGGCCAAGGACGCGGCCCTGACCCGGACGGGGCTGGCCGATGGCACGGTCGATATCGTCGTCGGCACCCATGCGGTGCTGGCCAAGCAGGTGAAGTTCAAGAACCTCGGCCTGCTCATCATCGACGAGGAACAGCACTTCGGCGTGGCCCACAAGGAACGGCTGAAGGAGCTGCGGTCCGACATCCACGTCCTGACCCTGACCGCGACACCGATCCCGCGCACGCTGCAACTGTCGCTGACGGGGGTGCGCGACCTTTCGGTCATCGGCACCCCGCCGGTGGACCGCCTCGCGATCCGCACCTACGTGTCGGAGTTTGACAGCGTCACCATCCGCGAGGCCCTGCTGCGCGAGAAATACCGCGGCGGGCAGAGCTTCTTCGTCGTCCCGCGCCTGTCGGACCTGCCCGAGGTCGAGGACTGGATGCGCGAACACGTGCCCGAGGTCAGCACCATCGTCGCCCACGGCCAGCTTGCGGCGGGCGACCTCGACCAGCGGATGAACGCCTTCTACGACGGCAGCCATGACGTGCTGCTGGCGACCTCCATCGTGGAGTCGGGCCTCGACATCCCCACGGCCAACACGATGATCGTCTGGCGCGCGGACATGTTCGGGCTGGCGCAGCTTTACCAGATCCGGGGCCGCGTGGGCCGGTCCAAGACCCGCGCCTATTGCTACCTGACCACCAAGCCGCGCGTGCCGCTGACCCCGCAAGCGATCCGGCGCCTCAAGTTTCTCGGCTCCATCGACTCGCTTGGGGCGGGGTTCAACCTCGCGTCTCAGGACCTCGACCTGCGCGGCGCGGGGAACCTGCTGGGCGAGGAGCAGTCGGGCCACATCAAGGAAGTGGGCTTCGAGCTTTACCAGCAGATGCTGGAGGAAACGATTGCCAAGCTGAAATCGGGCGAGCTTGAGGGCACCCCCGACGACGAATGGGCGCCGCAGCTGAACCTAGGCGTGCCGGTGACGATCCCGGACAGCTACATCCCGGACTTGGACGTCCGGCTGGACCTGTATCGCCGCCTCGCGCAGCTGACCACCAAGGTCGAGCTGGAGGGCTTCGCCGCCGAGTTGATCGACCGCTTCGGACCCCTTCCGCGCGAGGTGAACACGCTGCTTCTGGTCATCCGCATCAAGGCGATGGCCAAGCGGGCGAACATCTCTTCGCTGGTGGCAGGGCCGAAGGGCGCGACGATCCAGTTCCATCAGGACAAGTTCCCGAACCCGGGCGGTTTGGTGGAATTCCTGAACGAGCAGAAGGGCGCGGCGCGGATCAGCGACAACAAGCTGGTCGTCAGCCGTCCTTGGCCGACCGAGGCCGACCGCATCAAGGGCGCCTTTGCCGTGGCCAAGGATCTGGCGGCCAAGATCAAGGCGGGCACGGCCAAGCCGGACTCGCCCCGCCCCGCCGAGAAGCCCGCTGCCCCCAAGCCGGCCCCTGCGCGTTCCGAGGCCAAGGCGGCGCAGCCTGCCGCCAAGCCCGTTCAAGGCCAGCGCGTCCCAGCAGGCAAGCCGGCGTCCAAGCTGGGCGAGGTGGGGCGCACGCGCTGGTCACAGGTGTCGCGTCCCGGCGTCTCGGGCAAGCCGCGAGGCCGCTAGGCTCAAATGCCGCGCCGGGCGATCTCGAACGCCAGGCGTGCGCAGAGGAACAGGACCACCCCGGCGATCACCCAAGGCTGCGGAAAGCCAAGCCGCCACGCCCTGTAGAAGCACAGGATCGCCGCAGCAAAGCCAAGTCCCGCCAGGATGTGCATGGCCCAAAGATGGGCGCGCAGGGAGTTTGCGTCAACAGGCCGCCTTCAGCGGAAGAACCGCCCCACACAGGCCTGCGTCATGCCGAAGGCCATGCCGCCGCCCGTGTCCGCCACGGTCCCGCACCAGCGCCCGTCCGGGGAGAACAGCGAGCGCGTGTGCCCTCCGCCCGGCCGATAGGCCACCCGCCGCCCGCGCAGATCGAACAGGTTCAGCGTCCCGCCGTTGCGGGTGTAGTAGCCCAACATCTCGTCACCCGCCCAGATCCCGCGTCCACCATCCGGGCCGTTGGCGGGGTTGTCCGGCGCATTGGCTCGCAGCCCCGAGCCGTTGCCCGGCGCGCCCCCGCTGTTGCCCGGTGCACCCGGCAGGTTCGCGCGATGCGACGGCTGGTTCGCCGGCGCGCCGGGGCCGAGGTCAAAGGGCACCTGCGAGGGATCGACCACGAACAGCGGCGCATCCGCCAGGACCGGGACGGCCCAGGCGGCAACCAGCAGGGCGGCGATCAGGCTCGATGCTGACGGATTCTTCATGGCTTCAGTCTAGAGATGCTTTCGGGTCGCTCAAGACCAGGCAGACAGGTGAGCGCTTGGGAAGATCGTCGCGACTGGCCAGTGATATCGCGGATGAGGCATGTATTTCCGCAGGCTGCAGCGTCACGAGCCTGCTGCGCGTGCCAGCGTTGTTCAGCATGGATAAGGGCCTCAAGGGCCGGGCGTGTCTTCCGGATGGCGAAGGGTCGAACCAAGCGCGGCTTGACCCTCGCGGAGGAATCAAACCATCCGTTCCTGTTCCTTCGCGGCGCGGACGAAATCTGCGAACAGGGGCGCGGGGGCGAAGGGCTTGGACTTCAGTTCCGGGTGCGACTGGACGCCGATGAACCACGGGTGGCCCTCGATCTCGATCACCTCGGGCAGGCGGCCGTCGGGCGACATGCCCGAGAAGATCAGCCCGCAGGATTCCAGCTTCTCGCGGTATTTCGCATCCACCTCGTAGCGGTGGCGGTGACGGTCCTCGATCTCGGTCGCACCGTCATAAACCTCGGAGACGCGGCTCCCGGACTTCAGGACGGCCGTATAGGCTCCCAGCCGCATGGTCCCGCCCTTGTCGTCCGACAGCTTGCGCTGAACGGTGTAGTTGCCCTGCACCCATTCCTTGAGGTGATAGACGACGGGGGTGAAGCGGTCGGCGCCCGCCTCGTGGTCGAACTCCTCGGAGCCCGCGTCCTTGATCCCCGCAAGGTTCCGCGCCGCCTCGACCACCGCCATCTGCATCCCCAGGCAGATGCCAAGGTAGGGGACGTGCTTCTCACGCGCGTATTTCGCGGCGGCGATCATGCCTTCCGTCCCGCGCTCGCCGAAGCCGCCAGGGACGATGATGCCGTGATAGCCGTCCAGCAGATGGATGCCGTCTTCCTTTTCCAGATCCTCGGCCGCGATCCACTCGGGGCGCACGCGGACCCGGTTGGCCATGCCGCCATGGGTCAGCGCCTCGGAGATGGACTTGTACGCATCCTCAAGCTGCGTGTACTTGCCGACGATGGCGATCTTGACCTCGCCCTCGGCGTTGGTCAGGCGGTCCATCACGTCCTCCCACCGCCGCAGGTCGGGCTTGGGGGCGGGGCTGATCTGGAAGGCGTCCAGCACGGCGCGGTCCAGCCCCGCGCGGTGATAGGCCATCGGCGCCTCGTAGATCGACTTGAGGTCATAGGCCGGGATCACCGCATCGGGGCGCACGTTGCAGAACAGCGCGATCTTGGCGCGCTCGCGGTCCGGGATCGGCTGCTCGGACCGGCAGACCAGCACGTCGGGCTGCAGGCCGATGGAGCGCAGTTCCTTGACCGAGTGCTGCGTGGGCTTGGTCTTCAGTTCGCCCGAGGCCGCGAGCCAGGGCAGCAGCGTCAGGTGCATCAGGATGCACTGGCCGCGCGGGCGGTCCTGGGAAAACTGGCGGATGGCCTCAAAGAAGGGCAGGCCCTCGATGTCGCCGACCGTGCCGCCGATCTCGCACAGCATGAAATCGACCTCGTCCTCACCGATGGCAAGGAAATCCTTGATCTCGTTGGTAACGTGCGGGATCACCTGGATGGTCTTGCCGAGGTATTCGCCCCGGCGTTCCTTTTCCAGCACGTTGGAATAGACGCGACCCGCGCTGACCGTGTCGGTGCGGCGGGCGGACACGCCGGTGAAACGCTCGTAATGGCCCAGGTCCAGGTCGGTTTCCGCACCGTCGTCGGTGACGAAGACCTCGCCATGCTCGAAGGGCGACATCGTTCCCGGATCGACGTTCAGGTAGGGGTCCAGCTTGCGCAGCCGGACGGTATAGCCGCGTGCCTGCAACAGCGCGCCCAGTGCCGCCGAGGCGAGGCCCTTGCCCAGCGAGGACACCACGCCGCCGGTGATGAAGATGTAACGCGCCATGAGAAAGCCCCCGTGAGTTCGGCAATGCGGCAACGGTCCGCAACCGCCATCACGGGAGTCGGGACATAGCCGATTCTCCGCGACGCCGCAACGGACCCGCGATGTGTTGTGGGCGCGCGGGTGCCGCGCGCCACGGGTTCTGGTGGTTCAGTTCGCGGGCGCCGGGGTGATCGGCACGGTCCGCGTGATGACGTTGCCCGAAGCCTCGGCAGGCGCCTGCGCCGGCTGTTCAACTGCCGGGGCCGTTGCGGGCACAGGGGCGGCAGCGGCCGGCTCTGCCGCCGCAGGAGCCTCTGCCGGCACGGCAGGCGCCGTCGCGGCGGGCGCGGCGCCGGGCGGCAGGACCGGCTGGCCCACGCCCGGCGGTGGGGTATAGGTGGGAAGGGTCGGCAGGCCCGCCGGGGCGCTTTCGCGCGCGGGCGAGATCCGGTCCACGACCGAGGCGCCGACCGAGTTGCGCGCGGCGATGACGGTCAGCGCGATCGAGGTGACCAGAAAGGCCGAGGCGATGATCCAGGTTCCGCGCGTCAGGGCGTTCGCAGCCTGGCGGCCGGTCATGACACCGCCACCGCCGCCCCCCATGCCCAGGCCGCCCCCTTCGGACCGCTGCAGCAGGACCACGCCGATCAGCAGAAGGGCGAGGATGAGATGCACGGTCAGGACGACGTTTTCCACGGGCGGCAGCCTTATGTTTCGGAACGCGCCTATCTAGGCACGGGGTTGCCGGAAGGCAAGCCGCCGCTCGGGCTGCCGGTGCATTCCGGCCGAGCGGTCACGTCACGGAACGCGAGGGTCTTTTTCCTGGCCCGATACCCGTGCAGGGCGAACCCGTGGCCCTTTCAGCCCAGCGCCGCCAGCGCCTCGGCCAGGTCCAGCGCGCCGTCGTAAAGCGCCCGGCCCGAGATAGCCCCCGCGATCACGCCGGTGTTGCGCAGTTCGATCAGGTCCGCCAGCCGCGACACGCCGCCCGAGGCGATGACGGGCATCGACACGGCCCGTGCCAGATTCGCCGTTGCCTGGACGTTCGGCCCCTGCATGGCCCCGTCGCGGTCGATATCGGTATAGATGATGGCTGCCACGCCCGCGTCCTCGAAACGGCGGGCAAGGTCGGTCGCCACGACCTCGGTTTCCTCGGCCCAGCCGCGCGTGGCCACGCGGCCCCCGCGGGCGTCGATGCCGACGGCGACCTGTCCGGGGAAGCGGCGGGCTGCTTCGTCAACCAGCGAGGGGTTTTCGACCGCGACGGTGCCCAGGATGACGCGGGCGACGCCATGCTCCAGCCAGGCCTCGATCATGGCCATGTCACGGATGCCGCCGCCCAGCTGGACGGGAATGTCCACGGCGCCCAGGACCGCGCGCACGGCCTCGCCGTTCACCGGCTGACCTGCGAAGGCGCCGTTCAGGTCCACGAGATGCAGCCAGCGCGCGCCCGCGTCCCGGAAGGCCCGCGCCTGAGCGGCAGGGTCGGTGCCGAAGACGGTCGCCGCCTCCATGTCTCCGCGCAGAAGCCGCACGCAGGCGCCGTCCTTCAGGTCGATGGCGGGGTAAAGGATCATCGTTGGGGCTCCGCTTGGGCAATCGGCCCCCCATGCCACAGGCGGGGCAGGGGGGAAAGTGCGGCCTGACTTCACGTCACGCTTGCCCGACGGCCTGCCCCCGACACCAATCGTGGGCAGGGAGACAAGGGAGGACCCCATGAGAACCATCTCGCTCGCCGCCGCCTTCGCACTGGCCGCAGGGGCCGCGCTGGCCGCCGACCCGATCGAGGGCATCTGGCAGACCCAGCCCGACGAGGGCGCGGTCGCGCTGGTCCAGATCGCGCCCTGCGGCGGCGCCTATTGCGGAACCATCGTCAAGACCTTCAAGGGGAAGGAGGAGTACAAGTCCCCCAACCTCGGCAAGCAGATCGTGATCGGCATGGCGCCCTCGGGCGGCGGCGCCTATGCAGGCAAGGTCCTGCGGCCCGCCGACAACAAGACCTACAACGGCAAGGCGCAGGTCAGCGGTGGATCGATGAAGCTGTCGGGCTGCGTCGCGGGCGGGCTGATCTGCAAGTCGCAGACCTGGACCAAGTTGAAATGAGACAAGCGGCCGCGCCCGGGCAGGGCGCGGCCAATTAAGTCAGCGGCGCGCGACCAGCCCCGAGCGGCGGATGGCCGCCGCCAGCCCCGGATCGACACTGCGCCCGCCGTTCGACGGGTCGATGCCCAGAAGCCCGTTCGGGCACATCCGGTCGTCGTCCCAGCCCGGATGGTCGGCCACCGGGTAAAGGCAGATCCCCTCGACCGGGACGCCACGGACACGGGCGCGGGCGGTTTCGGCGGCCACGTAGTCGAACCATGCGCCGCGGCGGTCGCCCTCGGTCCCCGTTTCGGCGATCAGCATGGGGCGGCCATAACGGGCCGAGACCTCGAACAGCAGGTCCGAAAGCGGACGATAGATCACGTCGTCCACGTCCACCGTCAGGCCGCCGTGGTTCCACTGGTTGTTCCAGTAGTAGTTGACGCCGACGATATCGACGAAGGACGGATCGCCCCCGATCTGCGGCCACATCCAGCCGCCCAGCAGCTCGAAGGCCTGGAACTGGGCGTCGTGCCAGCCATGGGCCTCCCACCGAGGACGGCCGGACCAGTCCACGTGATGGATGGCGATCAGCGGCTCGGCATGAACGAAGCGGGCGCGGGGGTCCACGGCGCGCAGCTCGATCATGGCGGCGATCGAGGCGCGGGCCAGCTGGCACTTCAGCTCCCAGCCGCGACCGGCGCCATAGGGGTTGAGGTAGCGCGCGTCCCCGCCCGCCCAGGCATGGAAGCTGATCTCGTTCACCGGGCACCAGAAGGGCACCTCGTCCGTCAGCCCGCGGACATGCTCGGCCACGGCGCCGGCATAGCGGGCGAAGCGATGGACGAATTCGGGACGGTAGATGTCGATGTCCTCGGGCCAGCCGTAATGCAGCAGGTCCCAGACGACCTGGGTGCCGGTGTCCCGCGCCGCCTCGACCATGGGGGTGAAGCTTGAGAAATCATAGGCGCCGCCCCGGTCGATCAGGTGCCAGCGCGCGCCGTCGCGGCAACTGCGGATGCCCAGCCCGCCGAGCTGGCGGTAGTCCTGCGCCGCGTGCCGGTCATGGCCGACCGCGGCCATGATGTCGCGGTGCGGACCCCAGCCGCGCCGGTGGGTGGAGCACTCCCAGCCGCCCAGAACGAAGCTGCGGAACAGCGAGGGCGGGGGCGCGGCAGGAACCTCGTCCAGCACCTCGTGGATCAGCGCCTGCCATTGCGGGATCACGACCTCGGTCGAGTAGGTCGCCTCGACATGGGCGCGCAGGCCCGCGCCAAGGCGCACGCGCAAGGCCGGGTCGCGGATCAGGCGCAGCATGGCCTCGGCCACCGCGTCGGGGTTCTCGTAGGGAACGAACATCCCCGACCGGCCGTCCACGATCTGCTCGCAGGCGCCGTTGTCGGGGGTGGCGATCACGGCCAGCCGCGCGGCCCCGGCCTCGGCGATGACATGGGGCATCCCCTCGCCACGCGACAGCCAGCAGAGCCCGTCCATCGCCGCCATCAGGTCCGGCACGTCGCGCCGGTCGCCGGTGAAGATCATCCGGTGCGCCACGCCGGCCGCATGGGCACGGCCATGCAGTTCATGCGCGTATTCCGGCATGAAGGCGTCCGGCCCGCCCACGACGACGAAACGCGCCCGTGGCTCGACGGCGGCGACACGGGCGGCGGCGTCGATGAAATCCTCGACCCGCTTCTTGCGGTCCAGCCGCCCCACCCAGCCCAGCAGCACCTCGTCAGGCGCGACGCCCAGCGCGTGGCGCATCGGATCTCGCGCCTCGGGGCGGAACTCGGACAGGTCCACCATCGAGGGGATTTCCCGCGCATGGTGCCGTCTGTCAGGCATCTTCGAGGCGGCGGCCTCGCGGATGCTGTCGCAGACGCCGACATAGCGAGAGGTGAAGTGCTTGGGCCCCGACAGCGCCTCGCGCACCAAGCCGCCATGCTCGATCAGCGGGGGGCGCAGCTTCAGGCGTTCCAGCGCCGGATAGATGTCGGCCACGTCCTGGCAGGACACGACCACGTCGAAGCCCGGCAGCTTGCGCCGCAGGTAATCGACCGTGTCGTCGAAGCCCATGTCATAAGGCGCGGTGTCGACATGGATGCCCAGGGCCCGCAGCTGGTCGTGGGTCTGATCGGGCATCCCTTCCTTGCGGAAGCAGGCGACGACGTCGATGCGATAACGGTCGCGCGGCAGGTGGCGCGCCAGCAGCCGCACCTCGGTCTCCTCGCCGCCGACGACCAGCCAGGCGAAGACGAAAAGGATGCGGATCTTGTTCGCATCCGGGTGCGGCTGGGGGAAGTGGTGGGGCGGAATGCCGCCCCACACGGGTTCGGGCGCATGGGCGCCGTGATGGGGCGTGGGTTCCGCCCCCGCGTCCGGCGTGTCGGTCAGCAGCGCCGCGTCCTGTTCCTCGCGCAGGCTCATGTCGCGTTGAACACGATCTGGAGGAACTCGGGCCGTTCATGCACCAGGTGGCGCAGAAAGTTCGGCGCGTCGTCATAGGGCACCACATGGGTGATCATGTGGTTGCGGATGGCCTCGCCGTCGCGTTCCAGCAGGCGGATGGTTTCCGCCGCCAGCCTGCGCTGGTCCCAGGCCTGGGCCACGGCGCGCGGCATCCGGTTGATCTGCGCGCAGCGGATCGAGAGCCCGTTGTGGTGGAACTCTTCCCCCAGCCGCAGCCCGTCCATGCCGCCCTGATAGAAGGCGAGGTCGATCACCGTCCCCTGCGGGCGCAGCGCCTGCAGGCAGCGGTTGAGGCTGTCGGGCCGCGCGCGGGTCTGGAAGACATATTCCGCCCCGCGCCCCCCGATCTTGTGGTGCCACAGCATCTTGGCGTGGCGCACGGCGTCGTCCTCGCCCATCGCCTCGAAGCCCATGCGCCGCGCGATCTCCTGCCGGAAGGGCGAGGGGTCCACGACCACGATGTCCGAAGCCCCGCCCATGCGCGCGAACATCGCGCAGAAGAGGCCCACCGTGCCGCCGCCCCAGACCAGCACCGGCCGCCCCTCGATTCCTGCGCCGAGGAAGGGGACATTGGCGCCGAACTGCTCGGCATCCGCGTGCAGGATGCCGTTGGCGGCGATGGGGCCCATCTGGGCCACGAAGATCCCCAGGATCGGGTCCATCGCGCGCGGCAGTTTCAGCAGCAGGTCGTGGGCCGGGTCGGCGGTGTGGCCGGTCTTGTGGCCGAAGGTCGTTCCGACCACGTCGCCATGGCCGAAGCCCGGCGCGCGGGCGTCCACCACCCGCGCCGACTCCATGTAGCCCAGGAAGTTGACCGGGAAGCGGGCCGAGGGCTCGCCGGGGATGAACAGCCCCTGCCAGTCGTCCCAGCGGCTGTGCAGATAGGGGTTCGTCCCCTTCATGAAGGTCAGTTCGGTCCCGGCGCTGAGGCCGGTGTACAGCAGGTCCAGCCGGATGCGGCCGTGGTCGGCCGGGCCTTCGTCATAGTGGAAGAAGAAGGGCTCGCCCTGGCGCTCGATCCCGAGGCTGCGAATGGTGCGATGCTGATGCGGCAGGGTCGGCATCTTACGCAACGGATGAACGAAAGATGGGCTGCGGGTCAGCCCGCAGCCCCTCCATCTTCACAAGGGCGCCCGCCTGGGCAGAACGGGTGATCGCAAGGGCCACGCGGTGGGTCTCCAATGCCTCGGCATAATCGCAGCGGATGCGGTTCTGGCGGCCCATGACCGCCTCGACGAAGTCGCGGTCCTCGCGCCAGACGGGATCGCCCTCGGCGCGGCGCACCGGGCGGCCCTGGCCCACGTCCACCATCAGGTCGTGGTCGGTGATCTCAAGCGCCATGGCGTCCGAGAAGACATGCAGGCCGACGCGGTGATTCCAGCGCAGAAGGCAGGTCGAGGCGAGGTTCGCCACGGCCCCGCTGGCAAAGCGCAGCGTCGCCGCCGTCGCGGTCGGGACAGTCAGGCCGGGGAAGTCGCCGCGCTCGCGGTGCGAGGCCAGACCGAAGACATCGGTCACGTCGCCCGCAAGGAAGCGCGCGGCGTCGATGATGTGGGTCGCCTGTTCCACGACCTGTCCGCCGGAGCGGTCCTCGCGCCACCACCATTCGGGGGGCGGTGTCTGGTCGATCCAGAAGCCCTGCATCAGATGGGCGGGGTTCTGCGCCAGATGCGCGCGGGCCTCGTCCATCGTGTCGAGATAGCGCCAGTGATAGCCGACGGCGGTGATCAGGCCCGCGGCCGCGACCTCGGCTGCGATCTCCTCGGCCAGGTCCAGGTCTAGGGTGATCGGCTTTTCAACGAAGAAGGGCAGGCCGCGGGCGATGCAGGCGCGTTCGGCGGGGCCGTGCGCGAAGGGAGGGACGCAGATATAGACGGCGTCCAGCTCTTCCTCGGCCAGCATCGACTCGTGATCGGGGTAGGTGCGCGCGCCCATGCGGCGGGCGGCATCCTCGACGCGGCCCGCGTCGGGGTCGGTGACGGCGACCACGGCCACGTCCGGCATGGTCTCCAGAACGCCGAAATGGCGATGGGCGATGCCGCCCGCGCCGATGAAACCCAGTCTCAGTCTGTCCATTCTGTCCCCGGTTCTGTGCCGCAAGGCGGCGCGATAAATGCGAGCTGTATCAGCGGCCATGCGTCCGGCCGTGAACCGCTCGGCAAAGCGCGACGCCTGCCTGCGGGCAGTTATGGCGCGCCTTTCAGGATTGTCGAGGGCGTCCCTGAGCGCCTCGGCGAGATCGCGCGAGCGGCGCGGAGGGACCAGCCAGGGATGGTCCGCGCCCAGCGCCTCGACGCTGGGGCCGATGCGGGTAGCGACAATGGGCAGGTCCGCCGCCATGGCTTCCAGAAGCACCAGCGGCAGCCCCTCGAAGGCCGAGGGCAGGGCCAGCAGGTCGGCCTGCGCCATCAGCCTTGGCACGTCGTCGCGGCGGCCCAGGAACTCGACCGCGCCGGTCAGGTCCAGCCGTCCGGCCAGACGTTCCAGCCGCGTCTGCAGGGGGCCCGAGCCGACAAGCTGCAGCCGCGCGGGCAGCCCGGCCTTGTGCAGCCGCGCGAGCGCCAGCAGCAATGTGCAATGCAGCTTTTGCGCGGTGAAGCGCCCGACGCACAGGATCACGGGGGCGGCGCCCTTGCCCTTGCTGCGGGGCAGGGGCAAGGGCGCGATCCCGTTCGCCACGGCGGTGACCGGCAGGCGGGGGCCGGGCATCCGCCGCGCCGCGCGGCGCCAGCCCTCGCCCGCTGCGGCGGACACGGCAATGACCGCGTCCACGTGGTCCGAGGCCGCCGCATATTCCGCGACCTGCCGGGGGTCCGTCAGCAGCCAGGGCAGGTGTTCCGTGCGGATCACCGCGGCGCCGGCCGCGCGGGCGGCGGCGGTCAGGCCGTGGCCTTCCCAGCCGATGCCCGCATGGACATGGACAAGATCGGCCCCCGTGGCCGCGATGGCCTTGCGCCAGCAGCCGCCGACCGTGCGCGCGGCGATCCCCTGCGCCAGGGCGCGCTCGGCCAGCCGCCGGCCGGCCGGGTGATGGGGAAAGGCAAGCTCCGCCGAAACGCCCTCGGCCGCCAGTGCGGCGGCCAAGGTCAGCATGTGTTCACCCACCCCCGAGGGCTCGGGGCTGTCCGTCACCAGCAGTGCGCGCAAGCCTTATTCCGCCCCCAGCGCCGCCGCCGCCGCGGGACGAAGCTCGGCCGCGATCCGGCGGTGAACCGCCAGAGCCTGCCCGACCACCTGGTCCATGTTGTAATAGCGGTAGCTGCCCAAGCGGCCTGCGAAGATCACGCCGCGTTCCGCGCGGGCGAGGTCGTCATAGCGGCGGAACAGTTCCTGGTTCTCGGGGCGCGGGATCGGGTAATAGGGCTCGCCCTCGGCCGAGGGGTATTCGTAGGTGACCGAGGTCATCGGATGCACTTGGCCCGTCAGGTGCTTGTATTCGGTGATGCGCGTCCAAGGCACGTCCTCGGCCGGATAGTTCACCACGGCGACCGGCTGCATCTTCCGCATGGGCAGCGTCTCGTGCCGGAAGGCGAGGCTGCGATAGGGCAGGTGCCCGAAGCGGTGGCCGAAATAGGCGTCGATCGGCCCGGTATAGACCGTCAGCGCCCCCCGGTCCGCGCCCTTCAACTCGTGGAAGTCCGTGGACAGCGCGATGTCGATGCGGGGATGGTCCAGCATCCGCTCGAACATCCGGGTGAAGCCCTCGCGGGGCATGGCCTGGAACTTGTCGGTGAAATAGCGGTCGTCGGTGTTCGTGCGCGTGGGCACCCGCGAGGTCACGGTCTTGTCCAGCTGGCTCGGGTCCAGCCCCCACTGCTTGCGCGTATAGCCCTGGAAGAAGGTCTCGTAGAGCTCGCGCCCGACCGCGTTCACCACCACGTCGCGCGAGGTGCGGATGTCCGCCACGGGTTCCGCACGCGAGGCGAGAAAGGCCGCGGCCTCCTCGTCCGTGGACAGCGACAGCCCGTAAAGCTGGTTCAGCGTGGTGCGGTTGATGGGCATCGGCACCTGCTTGCCGCCCACCTGCGCCAGCACCCGATGCTCATAGGGGCGCCACTCGGTGAAACGAGACAGGAAGGACACCACCTCGTCGCTGTTGGTGTGGAAGATGTGGGGGCCGTAGCGGTGGACGAGGATGCCCGCCGCGTCGCGGTGGTCATAGGCGTTGCCGGCGATATGCTCGCGCTTGTCCACCACCAGCACGCGCTGGCCCGAGTCCTCGGCCAGCTTGCGCGCCAGCACCGACCCCGCAAAGCCCGCGCCGCAGATGGTCACGTCATAACCCCGCGCGCCGCGGCGGATGCCGGGGGCGGGGAAGCGGTCCACCGGGGCGGGCTCGACCCGGCGGCGGGCGGCGGCGGCCACCTGCGCGGCCATGGCCGCGAAGCTCGCGTCCCAGCTCATCGAGGCAAGCGTGCGGTCCGCCTCGTCCCGCCAGGCGCCGGGCTTGCGGGACTGCTGCATCGCCGCCTCGCATCCCGCGATGAAGGCCTCGGGCCCGTTCGCCACATGCACCGCCGCAAGGTCGCCGTAATGGCGCAGCACGTCGCGCACCGGCGTCGAGACGACCGGCCGCCCGCCTGCCAGATATTCCGGCGTCTTGGTGGGCGAGATGAAGCGCGTGGCCTCGTTGATGGCGAAGGGCATCAGCGCCACGTCCCAGCCGGCCAAGTAGGCGGGCAGCTCGGCATAGTTCTTCTGGCCCAGCCAGTGGATGTTGTGGGCGCGGGGAAGATCGGCCTCGGACACCTTGGCCAGGGGACCGACCATCACGATCTGCCAGTCAGGCCGGGCCTTTGCCACAGCGGCGATCAGTCCGAAATCCAGCCGCTCGTCGATGACGCCGTAATAGCCCAGGCGCGGACGGGGGATGGAGGCCATGTCATGCGGCTCGGACCCCTGCGGACGGCGGGCCGAGGCGAAATGCGCCGTGTCCACCGAGGAGGGGAACGGATGGATGTTGTCGTGGCGGTTGCGCTTGGCTTCCCAGATCGACCAGCCGCCGGTGAAGACCACGTCCGAGGCGGCGATCAACTCATCCTCGCGCTGCCGCAGTTCGGGGGGCGCGAAGCGGAAGGACGACAGTTCGTCCATGCAGTCATAAACGACAGCCGAAGGGTCCACATGGCGCGCGATCGGCCACATCATCGGCGTGTAGAACCACAGCACCGGCTTGTGGATGCCCGTCAGCGCCAGCATCTGGTCCAGCAGCCGCGACAACGCCGCCTCCTGCTCCTCGCGGCTCCAGCGGTCGGGAACGCGGGGGCGGATGGACTGGACGGTCGTGCCCTCGAAGGCATGGAATTCCAGATAGGGCAGGTGGTGGTTCGTCGGGATCGCCTCTTCCCACATCAGCACGCGCCGTGTCCGTGCAAAACGGCTCATCAGATGCTGCGGTCGTTGCAGGACGAAATCCCATCGCAGATGCGAGAAGCAGATCAGGGGAACATGCGCGCCGTGATCGTCGGCAAAGGCTGGCGACAGGACGGGAGCGATCGGGGAGGCGTCGTGCATCATCTATCCTTTACGGGCGCAGCGGCGAGGGCCCGCTGAGCGGCTGGCGATCCGGACAAGCCGGATCGGTGATGAAGGGTTCCTGACGGTTGATCGACAACGGCGGGGGTCGTGCCGAGTGTTGTAAATTGGCGCCACCTCGTCCAAGGGCCCTTGGACCCGAGATCACGCCTTTTTTGAAAAATCAGTATCCTAGCCGCGAAGTCCGAAGCCTCTCCCCGAACTGCCCGAGACAAGGCCCGATCCGTCACGATCAAAGCCCGATGAACCCGGAGCTGGCCGATAAGGTGCAACCGAGTGGAGCGGTGCTGCCGTGCAACTTGCGAGTACTCATAACCAAGGACTAGAACAGGGGGTGGCAGGTTTTACATCATCCAAAAGTGATAACATAGTTAAGAGCCGGTGGTTCCCGGCTGGTCCCAGGCCCGGGATCGCCGCTAGGTGCCTTCTGAACGCAAGGGATCCTCATGCTGCTGAACCGTGCCTATCCGGACATCTTCTCGGAACCCGAGGCTCAGCTTCTCGCGAGCCTGCTGGGGCCGCCGGTCACTGCCCGCAGCCGCACAAGGATCATCCGCGCCGACGTGGTCCTGGACGAAAGCCTTTATCTGACCCGAGGCATGGTGGGCCGCTACAGCATGGATCGCCATGGGCGGCGGCAGTTCGTGGGCATCCAGATCCCGGGCGACTATTTCGACATCGCGGCCTACGTGCTGAAGTACCTGGACCATGACATCGACGCGCTGTCCCCATGCGAGATGCGCCCGACCTCTCATGGAGAGCTTGACCGCATCGCGCTGGAAAGGCCCGACCTGTACAACAAGCTCTGGAAGATCTCGCTGATCGATGCCTCGATCGACCGCTACTGGATCTTCCGCCTAGGGCGTCTGGCCGGAAAGGCGCGGGTCGCCAACTTCCTGACCGAGATGTTCGTGCGCCTTTACGCCCGCGGCCTTTGCAGCACCACGCATTACGAGCTGCCGCTGTCGCAGAACGACTTGGCAGAGATCAACGGGATGACCTCGGTCCATATCAACCGGCTGCTGGGAGAACTGCGGCTGGACGGGCTGTGCACCCTGGCCGACGGGATCGTGCGCCTGGGCAGTCTGGCCGGGCTGGCGCGGGTGGGGCATTATTCGCCCGAGTATCTGTATCTTGCCCCCCATATCTCTGCCGAGGTGCGCGGCCTTCTCGGACTGAGGGCGGCTGCGGCAGAGCGGCTGGCGGAGTAACCGCAGCAGGTGGGGCAGGGAAGGAGAGGCTGGCGGACGGCTGTGCCTGTGCCCATGTCTGCACCGCAGGGCTTCGGCCCTGCGCGGCGTATCAGTCGAGGACCAGGCGGCCGCGCGAATGCCGAGATGGAGTTTGCGGGCTGAGCCGCTGTCGGAGCATGTCCCTGCGCAAACCTGGCCGGAGATCGGTGCCGCTGCCGCTTCTGGTTGCATGTGGCCTGCTCAGACCACCGGTCGGACGTCGCGCATGAACATGAAAAGACGGCCTGCACCCCGTGCAGACCGTCCCATGAGGCTCATCCGGGGCAAGGCTCAGCCTGCGGCGGCCGGCTCCTTCTTGGAATCGGCGTGGATCTGCAGGGGCCGGGCCGAGGGGTTGTCCACGGCCTCCTCGTTCACCACGATCTCGGTCACGCTGGTCAGGCCCGGCAGTTCGAACATGCTGTCGAGCAAGATGTCCTCCATGATGGACCGCAGGCCCCGGGCGCCGGTCTTGCGCTTGATCGCGCGGCGGGCGATGGCCTTCAGTGCATCCTCGGTAAAGGTCAGCTTGACGTCCTCGAGGTCGAACAGCCGCTGGTACTGCTTGACCAGCGCGTTCTTGGGCTTGGTCAGGATGGCGATCAGCGCGTCCTCGTCCAGGTCGGTCAGCGTGGCGATCACCGGCAGGCGGCCGACGAATTCGGGGATCAGGCCGAACTTCAGCAGATCCTCGGGTTCCAGGTCCTTGAAGACCTCGCCTACGCCGCGGTCGTCGTTTTCCTTGACCGAAGCGCCAAAGCCCATCGCCGTGCCCTTGTTGCGCTGGGCGATGATCCGGTCCAGCCCCGCAAAGGCGCCGCCGCAGATGAACAGGATGTTGGTCGTGTCCACCTGCAGGAATTCCTGCTGCGGATGCTTGCGCCCGCCCTGCGGCGGAACGCTGGCGACGGTGCCTTCCATGATCTTCAGCAGCGCCTGCTGGACGCCCTCGCCCGACACGTCGCGGGTGATCGAGGGGTTGTCGGACTTGCGCGTGATCTTGTCGACCTCGTCGATGTAGACGATGCCGCGCTGGGCGCGCTCCACGTTGTATTCCGACGCCTGCAGCAGCTTGAGGATGATGTTCTCGACATCCTCGCCAACATAGCCGGCCTCGGTCAGCGTCGTGGCATCCGCCATGGTGAAGGGCACGTCCAGGATGCGCGCCAGCGTCTGCGCCAGCAGGGTCTTGCCGCAGCCGGTCGGGCCAATCAGCAGGATGTTCGACTTCGCCAGTTCGATGTCGGACTTCGAGCTGTGGTTCAGCCGCTTGTAGTGGTTGTGGACCGCGACCGACAGCACGCGCTTGGCGTGTTCCTGACCGATCACGTAGTCGTCCAGCACCGCCATGATCTCGCGCGGCGAGGGAACGCCGTCGCCTGTCTTGAGGCCGGCGCTTTTCGTTTCCTCGCGGATGATGTCCATGCACAGCTCGACGCATTCATCGCAGATGAACACGGTCGGACCCGCAATCAGCTTGCGGACCTCGTGCTGGCTCTTCCCGCAGAAGCTGCAGTAGAGCGTGTTCTTGCTGTCGCCGCCGGGCTGGTTCGCCATCGTCGTCATCCTTGCCTTTCAGGGACCGCGCGGTCGAAACGGACCCCGCACGGTTCGGCCTGCGCCGGACAGGCGCCTTTTGTTCTGTCCGCCCATGTTAGATAGGGCGGTCGTCGGTCACAATCCCGCTTTCCTCACAAAAAAAGCGAGATGCGGCGGTCAGCCCTCGGGGACGGCCTTGCCGCGCGCCTCGAGGATCTCGTCGATGAGTCCCCAGTTCTTCGCCTCGTCCGGCGACATGAAGCGGTCGCGTTCCAGCGCCTGCTCCACCTCGTCCAGCGTCCGGCCGGTGTGCTTGACATAGATCTCGTTCAGGCGGCGCTTCAGCTTTTCGGTTTCCTGCGCGTGGATCAGGATGTCCGAGGCCGTGCCCTGGAACCCGCCCGAGGGCTGGTGAACCATGATCCGGCTGTTCGGCAGCGAGTAGCGCGCGCCCTTTTCCCCCGCTGCCAGCAGCAGCGAGCCCATCGAGGCCGCCTGGCCGATCACAAGGGTCGAGATGCGCGGGCGGATGTACTGCATGGTGTCGTAGATCGACAGGCCCGAGGTCACGATGCCACCGGGGCTGTTGATGTACATGCTGATGTCCTTGGACGGGTTCTCCGCCTCGAGGAACAGAAGCTGGGCGCAGACCAGCGTGGCCATCCCGTCATGCACCGGCCCTGACAGGAAGATGATCCGCTCCTTCAGCAGCCGCGAGAAGATGTCATAGGCCCGTTCGCCCCGGCTGGTCTGTTCGACGACCATGGGGACAAGCGTGTTCATGTAGTATTCTGCCGGATCCTGCATCTCGCCCCGTCACTTGCTGATTTCGATTCGCCGCCGACCATCCCCGATCGAACCCGTCATAGGGGCGAAAACTTGACAGAGTCTTAGTTACGGGCGAGGTCCACCGCAAGGGATGGGTCGAATGCGAAAGAGTTGCCGATGCTGTTGATGGTGGGACTGGGCAACCCCGGTGCGAAATACGCCGGCAACCGGCACAACATCGGTTTCATGGCCCTGGACCGGATCGCGGCCGACCACGGCTTCTCGCCGTGGAAATCGCGTTTCCAAGGGTTGGTGGCCGAAGGGCGGCTGGGAGACCTGCGAGTGACGGCGCTGAAGCCGCAGACCTTCATGAACCTGTCAGGCCAGTCGGTGGGCGAGGCGATGCGCTATCTCAAGCTCACGCCCGCCGAGGTCGTGGTGCTGCATGACGAACTCGACCTTGCGCCCGGCACCTGCCGGCTGAAGACCGGGGGCGGGCACGCGGGCCACAACGGGCTGCGGTCCATCCACCAGCATATCGGCGAGGATTACCGGCGCCTTCGGATCGGGATCGGCCATCCCGGCCACAAGGATCGCGTCAGCGGCTATGTCCTGTCCGACTTCGCCAAGGCTGAGGAGGGCATGGTGGACGACCTGCTGCGCGGCGTCTCGGATGGAGCCGCGGCGCTGGCGCGGGGTGACGGCGCTGCCTTCGGCACGGCGCTGGCAGCCCGGGTGGCGCCCGCACCCAAGAAACCGCGCGTCTCCGAGAAGCCTCCTGCGGCCGAGAAAACCTCCGAGCCCGAGCCGCTCAGCATGACCGACCGCCTCCGCGCGCTGGGCGACCGTTTTCGCTAGCCGGTTCTTCTTCGTTCAAATATCCCGGGGTCCGGGGCAGAGCCCCGGTCTTGAGGAAGGAGCCCGCCATGGAACCCTCTTTGAACGTTCTGGGAGAGCCGCTTCAGCCCTGCTCGACGCGACCGCTGACGGGCTTCTACCGCAACGGCTGCTGCGACACGGGGCCCGAGGACCGGGGCAGCCACACGGTCTGCGTGATCGCCACCGAGGAATTCCTGGCCTTCTCGAAATACCTGGGCAACGACCTGTCCACGCCGCGTCCCGAATACGGCTTTGCAGGGCTGAAGGCGGGCGACCGCTGGTGCATCTGCGCGGGCCGCTTCCTTCAGGCCGCGCAGGAATTCGCGGCCCCGCAGGTGGTCCTCGCATCGACCCACCTGCGGGCGACCGAGATCGTGCCGCTGGAACTGCTGCACGCCCATGCGGTGGATGCGGCGAAATAAGGCGGCAGGGGCCCGCAGCGGATCGGCGGCTCGGTCCGGTGCAGGGTCCGTTTGGGCCAGTCCTTGGTGCAGGAAGTGGGCCCCGCAGCCGTAAGGATTTCCCGGCCAGGACCGACACATCGGCCCTTGAGATGCTGCCCGTCACGGGCCCGTTGGAACCTGCCGTCAAAGGTCTGGCGCGGCTGGTCCTGCCGCTGCCCTGCCGCGCGCCGGCTCTGAACGTGCTGCTGACGCGCTGAGGCTTATGCCTCGACCTGCACACCCAGATGGCGGGCGACGGTGAAGATGTCCTTGTCGCCGCGGCCGCTGAGATTCATCACGATCAGGTGCTCGGGCGGCAGTTCGGGCGCGATCTTGGCGATATGGGCCAGCGCATGGCTGGGCTCGAGCGCCGGGATGATCCCTTCCGTCTCGCAGCAGAGGGTGAAGGCCGCCAGCGCCTCGTCATCCGTCACGCTGACATATTCGGCGCGGCCGATGTCGCGCAGCCAGGCGTGTTCCGGCCCGATGCCGGGATAGTCCAGACCCGCGCTGATCGAATGGCCTTCGAGGATCTGCCCCTCGTCGTCCTGCAGCAGGTAGGTGCGGTTGCCGTGCAGGACGCCCGGACGGCCCCCCGTCAGCGAGGCGCAATGCTGCATCGTCTCGTCCACGCCCTTGCCGCCGGCTTCAACCCCGATGATCCGCACCGAGCGGTCGTCGAGGAAGGGATGGAAGATGCCCATGGCATTGGACCCGCCGCCGATGGCCGCGATGACGGTGTCGGGCAGGCGCCCCTCGCGTTCGAGGATCTGAGCCTTCGTTTCCTCGCCGATGATGCGTTGGAAGTCGCGGACCATGGCCGGATAGGGATGCGGCCCCGCAACCGTGCCGATGCAGTAGAATGTGTCGCGCACGTTCGTCACCCAGTCGCGCAGGGCGTCGTTCATCGCGTCCTTCAGCGTGCCCCGGCCCGACTGGACGGCCACGACCTCGGCCCCCAGCAGCTTCATGCGGAAGACGTTGGGCTGCTGGCGGCGCACGTCCTCGGCGCCCATGTAGACCACGCATTTCAGTCCGAAGCGGGCGCAGACGGTCGCGGTCGCCACGCCATGCTGGCCCGCGCCGGTTTCGGCGATGATCCGCGTCTTGCCCATGCGGCGCGCCAGAAGGATCTGGCCCAGCACGTTGTTGATCTTGTGGCTGCCCGTGTGGTTCAGCTCTTCGCGCTTCATGTAGATGGTGGCGCCGCCTAGGCGTTCCGTCAGCCGCTCGGCCTTATACAGCGGCGAGGGGCGGCCGACGTAATGTGTCCAGAGCTCGTCCATCTCGGCCTTGAAAGCGGGGTCGGTCTTGGCCTTCTCGTATTCCGCCTGAAGGTCGAGGATCAGCGGCATCAGCGTCTCGCTGACGAAGCGGCCGCCGAAGATGCCGAAGCGGCCCTGTTCGTCCGGCCCGGTCATGAAGCTGTTGATGAGGTCTTCGGCCATGATGGTCCCCCGCGGTCAGATGGGCTTCTTAAAGCCGATATGCGATCCGGTAAAGCCGAGCCCCTCGTAGAAGCGCAGGGCCTCGGTCCTTGTGGCGTTGCTGGTCAGCTGGATCAGCGTGCAGCCCGCCGCGCGCGCCCGCGCCTCGGCGTCTGCCACCAGGAGGGCGCCAAGTCCCTGGCCGCGCAGGTCGGACGCGACGCGCACGCCCTCGATCTCGGCCCGGCGGCTGGCGGACAGGGACAGGCCCGACATGATGACCAGTTGATAGCAGGCGACGACACGGCCTTCCTGCTCGGCGACGATCAGGTGATTGTGACCCTCGGCCTGCATGGCGTCGAAGGCGGCAAGATAGACGCTAAGGCCCGCGCCCTCGCGCGTGCGGCCCAGCACGTCGTCAGACAGAAGGTCCACGACCGCCGGGACATCCTCGCGGGTCGCCTCGCGGAAGACGGGTGGGGCGGTCATCCCTGCGCGGCGGTCACGAAGCCGCGGATCAGGGCGGGGTCCTTCTGTCCCGGCGCGGCCTCGACCCCCGATGAGACGTCCACCATCGGCGCGCCGGTCAGCCGCACGGCCTCGGCCACGTTGACAGGCGTGAGCCCCCCGGCCAGCATCCAGGGCTTGAGCATCCGCCGTCCCGCAAGCAACCGCCAGTCGAAGGACAGCCCGTTGCCGCCGGGCAGCGCCGCGTCCGGCGGGGCCTTGGCGTCCACCAGCAGCAGGTCCGCGACAAGTCCGTAGTCCCACAGCGCGTCCAGGTCCGAAGGCATGGAAATACCAACAGCCTTCATCACAGGAAGACCGGTGCGCGCCTTGACCTCGGCCACGCGTGCGGGCGTTTCGCTGCCGTGAAGCTGGATGATGTCCAGAGGCACCCGGTCCAGCACCGCGTCCAGCGTCGCGTCGTCGGGGTTCACGAACAGCCCGACGCGGGCCACTCCCGACGGCGCTTCGGTGGCCAGAGCGGCGGCGTCCTCGACCGAGAGATTGCGGGGCGATTTGGGGAAGAAGACGAAGCCTGCATACCGCGCACCCGCTTCGGCCACGGCGGAAAGGTCCTCCGGGCGCGTGATGCCGCAGATCTTGACCTGGGCCATCACTCAGCGGCGCGCGGGCAGCGCGGAAGGCGTGGCGGGCAGGGGGGTGTTGGCCGGAACCGTGGCGGCAGGGACCCCTGCCGGGGCAGGCGCGGGCTTGGGGGCGTCGAGGATCGCCAGCACCTCGTCGCGCGGCGCATGATGCGTCACGCGCAGGCCGCGCACCTCGCGTTCCAGCAACTGCAGCTCATGCGCACGCCGGGCGGACTCCTGACGTACGGTGGTCTCGCGCACCCATTCCCAGACCAGCCCCAGGATCATGCCCACGAGCAGCGCCAGGATGATGACCAGGAACAGCGGCATCTGCACCTGCCAGTCGCCGCCCATGTAGCGGTCCAGCCGCCCCGGAAACAGGCCGACCGTGACCAGCTGCCGGTTGGCCAGTGCCACCCCGACCAGGATGATGGCCAGCAGCGCGACAAGCAGCATCCGGACATAGCGCATCGGAACGACCTTTTCCTGCAGACCCGCACAGGGTCGATTGAGCGGCCTCAATCTCACTCATCGCGGCGTCGGGTGCAACCGCCTCGCGCGACCGGACGCGTCACTCGTCGGACCGGTCCAGCCCGTTCAGGCGGTCACGCAGCAGCTTGCCCGTCTTGAAGAAAGGAACGTGCTTTTCATCCACCTGCACGGTTTCCCCCGTGCGGGGATTGCGGCCCTGGCGGGACTGGCGCTGCTTGACCGAAAAGGCGCCGAAGCCTCGCAACTCGACCCGCTCGCCTCGCGACATGGCCGAGATGATCTCGTCAAAGACGGTGGCGACGATCCGTTCGACATCGCGCTGGAAGAGGTGGGGATTTTCCTCGGCGATCTTCTGGATCAATTCGGAACGGATCATGGTCGCCCTGTTCTAGCTATGGCTTGGTCCGCGCGCGGCAATGGCATGGGTTCCCAACGCGACCGAACTGATAAGGTTGCAGGTTTTCTGCTGCAATTCCAGCCCTTACCGCATGAGAAAGGCCGCCCCCCGAAGGGGACGGCCCAGGGATGCCGACAGAGGGGGTCCTCAGCCGCGGCGGTTCAGCGCCGCGCCCAGGATGTCGCCCAGCGAGGCGCCCGAATCGGACGAGCCGTACTGGTCGATCGCTTCCTTTTCCTCGGCGATCTCGCGGGCCTTGATCGACAGGCCAAGACGGCGGGTCTTGGTGTCGATGTTGGTCACGCGGACATCGACCTTGTCGCCGACCGAGAAACGCTCGGGGCGCTGGTCCTGACGGTCGCGTGCCAGGTCCGAGCGGCGGATGAACGACTTGACGCCGTTGTATTCCACCTCGATCCCGCCATCCTCGATCGCGGTGACTTCCGCGGTGACGACATCGCCCCGCTTCACGCCGTCAACGGCCTCGGACATGGTGTCGTTTTCCATGGCCTTGATCGACAGGCTGATGCGTTCCTTGTCGATGTCGACTTCCTGCACGACCGCGCGGACGACGTCGCCCTTGCGGTAGTTCTGGATCGCATCTTCGCCACGCTGGTCCCACGACAGGTCGGACAGGTGGACCATGCCGTCGATGTCGCCTTCCAGGCCCACGAACAGACCGAACTCGGTGATGTTCTTGACCTCGCCCTCGATCGGGGTGCCGGCCGGGTGGGTTTCGGCGAAGACTTCCCACGGGTTGCGCTGGGTCTGCTTGAGGCCCAGGCTGACGCGGCGCTTCTGCTCGTCGATCTCCAGCACCATGACGTCCACTTCCTGCGAGGTGGAGACGATCTTCCCGGGATGGACGTTCTTCTTGGTCCAGGACATTTCCGACACGTGGACCAGACCCTCGACGCCGGCTTCCAGTTCCACGAAGGCGCCGTAGTCGGTGATGTTGGTCACGCGGCCCTTGTGGACCGAGCCGATCGGGAACTTGTCGGCCACCGTGTCCCACGGATCGGACTGGAGCTGCTTCATGCCCAGGCTGATGCGGTGGGTTTCCTTGTTGATCTTGACGACCTGGACCTTGACGGTCTCGCCGATCGACAGGATCTCGGACGGGTGGTTCACGCGGCGCCACGCCATGTCGGTGACATGCAGCAGGCCGTCAACGCCGCCCAGATCGACGAAGGCGCCGTATTCAGTGATGTTCTTGACGACGCCGTCAACGACCTGACCTTCGTGCAGGTTCGAGATGACTTCGGCGCGCTGTTCGGCGCGGCTTTCTTCCAGGATGGCGCGGCGCGACACGACGATGTTGCCGCGGCGGCGATCCATTTTCAGGATCTGGAAGGGCTGCTTCAGACCCATCAGCGGGCCGGCGTCGCGCACGGGGCGCACATCGACCTGCGAACCGGGCAGGAAGGCCACGGCGCCGCCCAGATCGACGGTGAAGCCACCCTTGACGCGGCCGAAGATGGCGCCTTCGACGCGCTCTTCCTTGGCGTAGGCCTGCTCCAGACGGTCCCAAGCTTCCTCGCGGCGAGCCTTTTCACGGCTGATCGAGGCTTCGCCGCGGGCGTTTTCCACGCGGTCCAGATAGACCTCGACCTCGTCGCCGACCGACAGGTTGGCTTCTTCGCCCGGATTGGCGAATTCCTTCAGATCGACGCGGCCTTCCATCTTGTAGCCGACGTCGATGATGGCCTGCCCCGCCTCGATGGCGATGACGCGGCCCTTGACGACCGAACCTTCGTCCGGGGTGTCAATCTCGAAGCTTTCGTTGAGGAGGGCTTCGAATTCCTCCATGGATGTTTGTTTCGCCATGCGGCAGGTGTGTCCTTTGGTCGGGTTGCTGGCCATGCGGTTGGCTCCGCCGGTCTGCCTTGCGTAACGCGAAAGGGTCGCAGCATAAGGCCCGACCCATTCCAAAGCGGCCTGTTCTGGCCATGTCGTTCACAAGACTTGGGCGCGCCTATAGCGCAAATTCCCGCATCTGGCAAGGGTTCAGCCCCGCAGCCGCGCCGAGATCCGGGCCGTGGCGGCGTTGCTTTCGGGCGCGTCGAAGATCGGGTAGACATGCAGCCCGCCGGGGCAGAGCGTCAGGTCCACCTGCACCCCTGCCGCGCGCATCCGGTCCGCCAGCGCTTCGACCTGCGGGCGCAGCATGTCGCGCGTGCCCTGGTAGATGTCGGTGGGCGGCAGGCCCGCCATCTCGCCATTCATCGGGCTGAGGCGCGGGTCACGCGGGTCCGCGCCATCGGCCCAGACCTCGCCTGCCAGCAGCGCGCCCGCACGGGCCAGCATGGGGTCGTCCTGCCGGCGCTCGTCCACGGCGGGGTCGCTGCAGGTGATGTCGGACCAGGGTGCGAGCAGGACCAGCTTTCCCGGCAGCATCTCTCCCTTGTCGCGCAGGTGCATGGCGAAGGCCAGCGCCAGTCCGCCCCCGGCGGAATCGCCCATCAGCGTGACGGGGCGGCCAGGATGGCGAAGGGCGATCTCGGCCCACAGGGCGTCCAGCAATGCGAATGCGTGGCGGACGTCGTATTGCGGCGCGAGCCCGTAAAGCGGCACCTCGATCACCGCGCTGCCTCGGGCCAGCGTGGTCAGAAACTGCCAGTGAGGCGGGGCGATGCCGCAGACATAGGCCCCGCCATGCAGATAAAGGACCAGCGGCGCGTCCTGCGCCACGTTCTTGGGTGAAAGCGTCCAGACGGGGCGGCCCTGAAGCTTGCGCCGGACCGTGTCCAGCTCCCGCCGCGTCCTTCGGGGCAGGGGGAAGTCGCGGGACAGAAGCCCCGTCGCCATGAGTGCCCGGATCACGCGAGGGCGGCGGGCGAAGGGCTGGATGGTGAGCCGGGCCATCTGGCCCAGCCGCCGCATCTTGCGCGACCCGGCGGCGGTCATCGGATGAGGGCCTTGGTGAAACGCGTCATCAGCTGCTCCTTTCACCTGTCCGGTGCCGGGACCTCCGCGCCTGGACAAAGATCGCCAGCGCCACAAGCATCATGGCGGCGGCGGCCAGGAACGGCATCCCCGGCGCATAGACCAGCGTATTCTCACGCGTGAAAAACGCAAAGATCGCGGTCATGATCAGCGGCGACACGCCCATGGCGATGGCCGCAACCGAGGAGAGGACGCCCTGCAACTCTCCCTGCTGGTCGTCGCGGGCGAGGTTCGACATGATCTGCTGAAGCGCGGGCCCGCCCAGCCCGGCGATGGCGGCCAGTGGCGTCAGGGCCAGGGCCCACAGCGGGCTGGTGACGAAGCCGTAGAAGACAAAGGCCGCGATCTCGAGCACGAAGCCCAGGACCACCGTGCGGCCCGGCCCGAAACGCCGGATCGCGGGGCCGACCAGCACCCCCTGCACGAAGGCGATGGCGATGCCGAAGGCTGCCAGCGACAGGCCGATATGCAGCGGGTCCCAGCCGAAGCGGGCCTTGCCGAAGAAGCTCCAGACCGCCGGATAGACATAGCCCGCAAGGTTGAACAGCGCGAAGACCGCCAGAAGCGGCGCGATCCCCGGCAGCTTGCCCACGGCCGAGAACGAGGAAAGCGGGTTGGCCCGCCGCCAGCTGAAGGGACGGCGGATCGACCGCGTGACGGTTTCCGGCAGCACGAAATAGCCGAAAACCATGTTGGCGAAGGCAAGCCCGCCCGCGATCCAGAAGGGTGCCCTCAGGTCGATGGTCGATGCCAGGCTGCCCAGCACCGGCCCCAGCACGAAGCCTACGCCAAAGGCCGCGCCGATCAGGCCGAAGTTGCGGCCCTTTTCCTCGGGCGTCGAGATGTCGGCCATGTAGGCGGCGGCCGTCGCGTGGGTCGCGGCCATGATGCCGCCGATGATGCGGCCGATCAGGATCAGCGTGACGGTATGGGCGACCGCCAGCAGCACATAGTCCAGCGTCATCACGAACAGCGCCGTCAGCATGACCGGGCGGCGGCCATAGGCATCCGACAGGTTGCCGACGACGGGACCGAACAGGAACTGCATCGCCGCGTAGGCCGTGCCCAGAATGCCGCCCCAGACGGCGGCGCCCGACAGGTTCTGGCCGGTCAGTTCCTCGAGCAGGTCGGGCATGACGGGAAAGATCAGCCCCATGCCGGTCGCGTCGATCAGCACCGTCAGCAGCACGAAGATGCGCGCCGCCCGTCCGGCCTTGCGGCGGAAGGCCGCGCGGCGCCGGTCTGCGCGTGTTCTGACGGAAATCTGGGACATCTGGCACTCGCAGGGACGCTGGCGCCTCTCTGCCATGAACGGTGTGCGAGCGGAAGCGGCCCCACCCTCAGGGTTGCAGGCGGCTTTCTGCCGGGCGCACAAGCTCGGACAAGGCGGCGGCGAGGTCGGCGCGCAGGCTGCGCCGCTCCTCGGGGCTGAGAAAGGCGCCAAGCTCGATCTCGCGCCGGCCGTCGGAAAGGGTCAGGTAATCCTCGACCGGCCCGTCGCGCCGCAGCGTCAGCCGCACCCAGTAGGGATTGCCCTGCCAGCGGCGGGCCGGGCGGCCCGGGTCGTGGCGGGTGACCGACATCTCGGCCGGGCTCAGCGCGACTTCCTCGAACGCGCCGCCGCCCTTCCAGCCGCGCTGGACCGCCCACCACAGCCCCGCCAGCGCCGCCAGGGCAAAGGGCAGCAGCCCCCACATGACGGCCGAGCCGATGACCGCCAGCAGGGGCAGCGCCAGCGTCGCCGCCGAAATCCCGATCACCCAGGCAAATCCCTCGGGTGTCAGCGAGCGGTGGCGCCAGATCAGCAGGCGGCGGGTGCCGTCGGGGTCGTCGGGCTGCCAGGCATAGGGCATGGGATCCGCATCCAGGGTCTTCCACGGAAAACGGCCCCGGATCGCTCCGGGGCCGCAGGATTCAGGTTGAAGGGATCAGTGCCCGCGGGCGTGGTCCCAGTCCTCGCGCTTGGGAAGCTGCTCGAAGGTATGCTCGGGCGGCGGCGAGGGCAGGGTCCATTCCAGCGTGTCGGCGAACTCGTTCCAGTAGTTGTTCTCGGTCACGCGCTGGCCGGCGAACAGCGTGTAGAACACCACGCCGATGAACCACAGGAACGAGGCGAAGGCGAGATAGGCGCCGAGCGACGAGATGTTGTTCCAGTAGGCGAAGGCATCCGGATAGTCGATGTAGCGGCGCGGCATCCCCTGCTGGCCCAGGAAGTGCTGGGGGAAGAAGATCAGGTTCGAGCCGATGAACATGGCGAAGAAGTGGACCTTGCCCGCCCATTCCGGGTACTGGCGCCCGCTCATCTTGCCGATCCAGTAGTAGACGCCGGCGAAGATGGCGAAGACGGCGCCCAGCGACATCACGTAGTGGAAGTGCGCCACGACATAGTAGGTGTCGTGATACACGCGGTCCAGCGGAGCCTGGGACAGCACGACGCCGGTGACGCCGCCCACGGTGAACAGGAACAGGAAGCCGAAGGCCCAGAGCATGGGCGTCTTGAACTCGATCGAGCCGCCCCACATCGTGGCGATCCACGAGAAGACCTTGATGCCGGTCGGCACCGCGATCGTCATGGTCGCCAGCATGAAATAGGCCTGCTGGGTCAGTGACATCCCGACGGTGTACATGTGGTGGGCCCAGACGACGAAGCCCAGGATGGCGATCGCGGCCATGGCCAGAACCATCGGCAGGTAGCCGAAGATGGGCTTGCGCGAGAAGGTCGAGATCACGTGGCTGATGATGCCGAAGCCCGGCACGATGATGATGTAGACCTCGGGGTGGCCGAAGAACCACAGGATGTGCTGGTACAGCACCGGGTCGCCGCCGCCGGCCGGGTTGAAGAAGTTGGTGCCGAAGTTGCGGTCCATCAGCAGCATGGTGATGGCGCCGGCCAGCACCGGCAGGGCCAGCAGGATCATCCAGGCGGTGATGAAGACGGACCAGGCGAACAGCGGCACCTTGAACATCGTCATGCCGGGGGCGCGCATGTTCAGGAAGGTGGTGATGATGTTGATCGCGCCCAGGATCGACGAGACGCCCGACAGGTGGACGGCGAAGATCGCCAGGTCCATCGAATAGCCGCCCTCGGTGGTGGACAGCGGCGGATACAGCACCCAGCCCACGCCCGAGCCGAGCTGGTCGTTGCCGCCCGGCGACAGTAGCGAGGCGACGCCCATCGACACGCCGGCGACGAACAGCCAGTAGGACAGGTTGTTCAGCCGCGGGAAGGCCATGTCCGGCGCACCGATGTGCAGCGGCATGAAGTAGTTGCCAAAGCCACCGAACAGCGCCGGAATGACGACGAAGAACATCATCAGGACGCCGTGGTAGGTGATCATCACGTTCCACAGGTGGCCGTTCGGGGTGCAGACCTCGTCCGCGCCGGCCGCAAGGAAGCGCGCGCCTTCAAGGCACATGTACTGCACGCCGGGATGCTGCAGCTCCATCCGCATGTAGACGGTGAAGCTGACCGAGATCAGCCCCACCAGGCCTGCGGTGAAGAGGTAAAGGACACCGATGTCCTTGTGGTTGGTGGACATGAACCAGCGGGTAAAGAACCCGCGGGTGTCATGCTGCGCACCTTGGCCGTGAACGGCGGCATCTGCCATGCGAAGCTCTCCTCAGAATCGTGCCGTCGCGGCGGCTGGCCGGGCGGACTGGCTGAGGCTCGTTCTAGAACAGGAATCCCCTTGCGGCAATGCGTCGCGCGGGGGGCGGTGCGACAAAAAATCCCCCGCCCGCGGGCGCGGACGGGGGTGGATTCAGGTGCCGTTCCCCTTGCGGGAAGGCAGGTGCGTCAGTTCGTGGCCGCAGGCGCCGCCGCTGCCGCATCGCCCCCGGCTGCAGGCGCTGCTGGGGCCGCCGCATCGCCGCCAGCAGCCGCGCCGGCATCCGGCGAGTGCTGCGCCAGGAAGGCGACCACGTCGGCCTGGTTCTTGGCCAGCTTGAAGGTCATCTTCGACTTCGCGGCGGTGTCGCCGGTGTGTTCCTTCACGTAAGCGGTCGGGTCGGTGATGTACTCGACCAGGTGGGCCGTGTCCCAGACCTGGTCGGGGTTCTTCTCGGCCAGCTCGATCAGACCCTCGCCGTACTTATAGCCCTCCTCGGCGGCATAGGGGCGGCCGACCACGCCATACAGGTTGGGGCCGGTCTTGCCGCCCTTCACGATGTCCGTGCCGTCCGGCGCCTGGATCATGTGGCAGGCCTTGCATTTCTTGAACTCCGCCTCGCCCTTGGCCGGGTCGCCGGCCGCATCCTGGGCCAGGGCGGGCATGGCAAGGGCGAAGGTCGCGAGAGTGGCAAACAGGCTGGTCTTCATCGGATCGTCCTTCCTCAACGGATCATTCGTGACGAGAGCGGTCTCTCTCGGGCACAGGGCATATCATCGCGCGCGCTTTCGCAAGAGAACAAAGGTCATAGACCTGCATTTGGTTCACCAAGAACCTTGCAAAAGCTGGTCATCAGCGCGTGATCCAGATCGGCCATCGTCACCGGCAGGCCGAGATCGACCAGGCTGGTGACGCCGTGGCCGCTGATCCCGCAGGGAACGATGCCGCCATAATGGGACAGGTCGGGTTCCACGTTGATCGAGATGCCGTGGAAGCTGACCCAGCGGCGCAGCTTGATGCCGATGGCGGCGATCTTGTCCTCGCGCATCGAACCGTCCGCCAGCGGGGCCTTGTCGGGCCGCGCGATCCAGACACCCACCCGGCCTTCACGGATCTCGCCGCGCAGCCCGAACTCGGCCAGGGCAGAGATCACCCATGCCTCCAGCGATTGGACAAAGGCGCGGATGTCACGGCCGCGGCGATTGAGGTCCAGCATGACATAGGCCACGCGCTGTCCGGGGCCGTGATAGGTGTATTGCCCGCCGCGCCCGGTGGGAAAGACGGGGAAGCGGCCGGGATCGGTCAGGTCCTCGGGGCGGGCCGAGGTGCCCGCCGTGTAAAGCGGCGGATGCTCGACAAGCCAGATTGCCTCAGGCGCTTCGCCCGCATGGATGGCGGCAACGCGCGCCTCCATCCATGCCACTGCCTCGGGATGGGGGATCAGGCCGGGGGTCAGCAGCCACTCGGGGCCGGCGTGCGGAAAGGGCAGTCGCTGCGTGTCAGAAGTGGGAAGCTCGGTCATGACGCGCCACAGATGACGCCAGCCATTCCGATAAGCAAGCGTGGTCTCCCCAGGCTGCGGCAGCCTTTTCTTCCTTGCCCGATATCCCGGTCTTCCGAGCGCCTGAAAACAGTCCGATGGACTGTCTTGGGCGAGGAAGGGGCGAAGCCTGATCGGGCAGCCCCCCGTCCGACGGTCAAGCGAAGGAAAGACTAGAGCTTCTCGCTCATCGGCTGCCGGATCTGCGCGCGGCGCCGGCGCACCTCGCGCAGATGCGACATGTGCGCGGCGTTGGGGCCGGGCGGGGGCAGGTCCAGGACGGCGCGGCGCAGTGCCTCGATGCCTTCCTCGGACTTTGCGGGCAGGCTTGCCGGGTCGATCGGCTTTCCAACGGTGATGCGGTAGGTGTGGCCCGCCTTGTTCAGCACCTCGTTGAACAGCGTCACGTCCCGCAGAGTCGGGTGGATCGCGTCCAGCAGGTAGAACAGGGCCGAGTTCCTCGCCCGGATGTGCAGCGGGATGACGGGTGCGCCGAACTTGCGCGCGATCATCACCGCGCTGGCCATCCAGGGCCGCTCGTGCAGCTTCAGCCCGTGCCGCTTGGCCAGCCGCCCCGAGGGGAAGATCAGCCCGATCCGCCCCTGGCCCAGCGCGGCGCGGGTGTAGTCCATCGTGTATTTCGTCTTGGCGTGGCTGCGCTTCTCCATCCGCCATTCAACCGGGGCGATCAGCTCCTCGGTCTGGGGCAGGACGCGGATCATGTCGTGGTTGGCGTAGATGAACAGGTCGTCGCGCACGGCCGAGACGACCGCGTGCAGAACGATCCCGTCGGCGATCCCGGTCGGGTGGTTCGCCACGATCAGCGCGGGGCCGGTCGCGGGGATGTTTTCCAGGCCGTCCACCCGCAGGTCGCGCACGATCAGCGCCGAGATGCGGCGCATGATCTCCTCGGTCGGCAGGTCGCGGAACTCGGCCGCAAGATCGATGGAACGGGGATAGCGCAAGAGCCGCATCATCAGCCGCTTGGCCAGCGTGTGATGCGGCTTGCCGGAATAAAGCCAGGGCGCCCGTTCGGCGATCAGCGGGTCCAGCCGTTCCTGCATCTCGACCCGGGCGGGCAGGCGGCCCGGATCAGGCGTGTTCGTGGGCGCGTGGCTCATGACGTGCACCTATCCCCTGAGACTTGACGCCCGCAAGCGCCATCAGGTTCCCGCGGCAAGAATGCGCCGCACCATTTCGCCGGTGTTGCCCGACAGCGACGGCAGGGCGGCCAGCCGTTCCAGCGCCTCCCGCGCCCTTGCCCGGCGATCCGCGTCATAGCGCGGCCAGGTCTCGAAGACCGTGGTCATGCGCGCCGCCGTCTGGGGGTTCACCGGGTCCAGCCGCATCAGCCAGTCCGCGACGAAATCATAGCCCGATCCGTCGCCTGCGTGAAAAGCCGCATGGTTCGCCGCAAGCCCGCCGATCAGCGAGCGGAAGCGGTTCGGGTTCTTCCAGTCGAAGTCGGGACGCTCTGCCAACTCCTTCGCCACGGGCACCGCGCGGGCAGGCGGGGCGGCCATGGGCTGGACGCTGAAGAACTTGTCCATCACCAGCCGGTTGTCGCCGAAGCGCGCCTCCATCTGGGCCAGGGCGGGGCCGGCGCGGTCCAACCGGACCAGCGCCGCCAGCGCGCCCATCTTCTCGGTCATGTTCGAAGCCGAGTCCCACAGGGCCTGCGCCCGCACGCCGCCGTCGAGCCGCGACAGCAGGCCCAGCGCCGCCAGCCGCAGCGAGCGGCGTCCCGCAGGCCCGGCCTCGGGCGAGTAGGGGCCGGGCACTTCCATCCGGTCGTAAAGGGTGGACAGGCCGCGCTCGTGCTCGGCCGCGAGCCCGGCCGCCAGCGCATCGCGTGCCTGGTGAATGGCGTCAGGATCGGGGGTCGCCCCGCGCGCGGCGATCTCGGCCGCGATCTCGTCCTCGCCGGGCAGGCGCAGGACCAGTGCCACAAAGGCCGGATCGAGGCTTTCATCGTCCAGCGCGCCGCCCAGCGCATGGGTGAAGACCGGATCGACGCTGCCGCCCCGCGCCATCGCGACCAGCGAGTCCATCGCCAGGTCGTGCCCCGCCTGCCAGCGGGCGAAGGAATCCGTGTCATGCGCCAGCAGGATCGCCCGCTCAACCGTGGTCATCTTCCGGTCCACCGTCACGGGGGCGGAAAAACCGCGCAGCAGCGACACCACGGGGCGTGAGCCCAGGCCCTCGAAGCCAAAGTCCTGCCGGGCTTCCGTCATCTCCAGCACACGGGTCGGCAGCACCTCGTCGCCATTCTGCGAGATCAGGCCGACCGCGATGGGGATCACGCGCGCCGGCTTGTCGGGCTGGCCCGGCGTGGGCGCGGTTGCCTGCGAAAAGCGCAGGGTCAGGCGGCCCGCCTCGTCATCCCAGTCCTCGGCCAGCGTCAGCTTCGGCGTGCCCGCGTCGGTGTACCAGCGCTTGAACTGCGCAAGATCGCGGCCGGTGGCGTCCTCGAAGACCTTAAGCCAGTCCTCGATGGTGCAGGCCTGCCCGTCGTGGCGGTCGAAATACAGGTCCAGCGACTTGCGGTAGCCGTCATCCCCCACCAGCCGCCTGAGCATCCCGATGACCTCGGCGCCCTTTTCGTAAACGGTGGCGGTGTAGAAGTTGTTGATCTCTTCATAACGGTCGGGCCGGGGCGGATGCGCCAGCGGTCCCGCGTCCTCGCGGAACTGGCGCCCGCGCAGCATCACCACATCCTCGATCCGCTTCACCGCGGCCGAGCGCACGTCCGACGTGAACTGCTGGTCGCGGAAGACCGTCAGCCCTTCCTTGAGGCACAGCTGGAACCAGTCGCGGCAGGTGATGCGGTTGCCGGTCCAGTTGTGGAAATACTCATGCGCGATCACCGCCTCGATCCGCTCGTAGTCGGCGTCGGTCGCGGTCTCGGGGGAGGCCAGCACCAGTTTCGAGTTGAAGATGTTCAACCCCTTGTTTTCCATGGCCCCCATGTTGAAGTCGTCCACGGCGACGATGTTGAACACGTCCAGGTCGTATTCGCGCCCGTAAGCCGTCTCGTCCCAGCGCATCGACTTCTTCAGCGCTTCCATCGCAAAGTCCGCGCGGTCCAGATCGGCCGGACGCACCCAGACGTTCAGCGCCACCTTGCGCCCCGACATGGTGGTGAAGCTGTCGCTGACGGCCTTCAGGTCGCCCGCGACCAGCGCGAAGAGATAGGCGGGCTTGGGCCAAGGGTCGTGCCATTCGGCCCAGCCCTCGCCCTGCGCCACGGGGTTGCCGTTCGACAGCAGCACCGGCAGGTTGGACCGGACCGTCACCCGGAAGGGCGCCATCACGTCGGGCCGGTCGGGATACCAGGTGATGTGACGGAAGCCCTCGGCCTCGCACTGGGTGCAGAAGATGCCGCCCGAGAGATACAGCCCCTCCAGTGCGGTGTTCGCCTCGGGGTCGATCTCGACCTGCGCGGCAAAGGTGAAGGGGCGGTCGGGCAGCGCGGCCTCGGCTATGGTCAGCGTCTCGCCCGTCATCGCCAGATGCGCGGCGTCTACGGGGGCGCCGTCGATGGTCACGGACCGCGTCCGCAGCCCCGTGCCGCCGTCCAGAACCAGGGAACCCGCGCCGGTCCGCTCGAACTCGATCCGCGACGAGACAACCGTGCCTTGTGGCGCCAATGTCACATCGAGACGGGTTTCCCGGACCCGGAACGGATAGGGGCTGTAATCGCGAAGAAAGCGGGTTTCCGCCATGATATCCCTCGTTCCAGAAAAAGTCCTGCACGCGCGGAACTTGTGTCAAAGCCGAGTGTTAAGCGCCTGATTACCGGGTCGCAAGCCAAGGCCTCAGTTGCGCGTGCAGAGGATTGAGGGCAAGGCGAACCCGCCAGATCATGCAGCTTCAAGGAGACCAGTCATGGCCAACTACGACCCGAACGATCCGCGCCGCACCGACGCCACCGATCCGCATCGCCCCGTCGATCCCAGCGGTCGCAACACCGTCGTGACCGAGACCTACGTCGAGCCGGTCGAGAAAAAGGCCTCGCCGCTGCCGCTGATCATCGGTATCCTGCTGGCCCTGGCGCTTGCCTGGTGGCTGCTGTCCAGCTTCATGGGCAATGACGAGGCGGTCGATACCGAAACCTCGACCACCACGACCACCGCTCCTGTTGCCGACACGGCGACCGGCACCACGACGACCGACACGGCGACCACGACCGCTCCGGCTGCGACGACGGGCACCGACACCGCGACGACCGACACCGCCACGACCGGCGCCGCGACCGACACCGCCACCACCGGCACGGCCACGACTGGCGCCGCGACCACCGGGGCGGATGCCGCTACCGCCGCGGGTGAAGCTGCCGAAGCCGCCGGCGAGGCTGCCCAGGACGCCGCCACTGCGACCGGCGCTGCGGCTGACGCTGCCGCCGACACGGCTGCCGAAGCTGCCAGCGACGCGGCCGATGCCGCCGCCTCGACCACGACGACGGTTCCTGTCACCACGCCTTCGACCAACTGATCTTCCTTCGACGGCCTTCCCGGCCGGAAAATGGAACCGCCGCGCCTTTGCGCGGCGGTTCTTTTTTTCTCGTCCGGACCCCTTCCGTTTGCCGACCTTGTCCTGCGCCTCACCCGCTTGTGAAAGATTGTTGCGCAATGATAATGCGGTTGCAGCACAAGACGAGAGGGGGCCGGCTCGGTGAGAATTGGCGCGTTGAAGGAAACTTTCGACGGTGAGGCGCGGGTCGCCGTCACACCGTCCTCGGCCGGGCATCTGCAGAAGCTCGGGCATGAGGTTCACGTCGAATCGGGCGCGGGCGCCCGCGCGGGCTTTTCGGATGCGGCCTATGAAGGGGCCGGGGTGACCGTTCATCCGAACGCCGCCGCGCTGACCGAGGCGGTGGATGTCGTGGTCAAGGTCCGCCCGCCGACCGAGGAGGAACTGGGCCGGATGCGGGAAGGGCAGACGCTCATCTCGTTCTTCTATCCCGGCCAGAATGCGGAACTTCTGGAACGCGCGCGCGACCTGGGCGTGAACGCCATCGCCATGGACATGGTCCCGCGGATCAGCCGCGCGCAGAAGATGGACGCGCTGTCGTCCATGGCCAACATCGCCGGCTACCGCGCGGTGATCGAGGCCGCCAACAACTTCGGACGCTTCTTCACGGGCCAGGTGACGGCGGCGGGCAAGGTGCCCCCGGCCAAGGTGCTGGTCGTCGGCGCGGGCGTGGCAGGCCTTGCGGCCATCGGTGCTGCCACAAGCCTGGGCGCGCAGGTCTATGCCTTCGACGTCCGCCCCGAAGTGGCCGAGCAGATCGAGTCGATGGGGGCCGAGTTCGTCTTCCTCGACTTCACCGACCAGGTGCAGGACGGCGCGGCGACCGGCGGCTATGCCGCGCCCTCGAGCCCCGAGTTCCTTGCCAAGCAACTGGAAAAGTTCCGCGAGCTTGCGCCGGACATGGACATCGTCGTCACCACGGCGCTGATCCCCGGCCGCCCTGCGCCCAAGCTGTGGACCGAGGACATGGTCCGCATGATGAAGCCGGGCTCGGTCATCGTGGACCTTGCGGCCGAGCGCGGCGGCAACTGCGACCTGACCGTGCCCGACGCCAAGATCGTGACCGAGAACGGCGTCACGATCATCGGCTACACCGACTTCCCCTCTCGCATGGGGGCGCAGTCCTCCGAGCTTTACGGCAACAACATCCGCCACATGCTGGCCGACCTGACGCCCGCCAAGGACGGCACGCTGGTCCACAACATGGAGGATGACGTCATCCGCGGGGCCACGGTCACGCGCGAGCATGACATCACCTGGCCGCCGCCGCCGCCCAAGGTGCAGGCCATCGCCGCGCAGAAGCCCAAGCCCAAGGTCAAGGACCCCACGCCCGAAGAACGCCGCGCCGCCGAGGCGCTGGCCTTCCGCCGCCAGACCCGCAGCCAGGTCGGCATGCTGGTCACGGGCGGCGTGCTGATGCTGCTGGTCGGGCTCTTTGCCCCGGCCTCGTTCCTGCAGCATTTCATCGTCTTCGTGCTGTCGGTCTTCATCGGCTTCCAGGTGATCTGGAACGTCAGCCATTCGCTGCACACGCCGTTGATGGCGATCACCAACGCGATCTCGTCGATCGTGATCCTGGGCGCGCTGCTGCAGATCGGCTCGGGTTCGGCGCTGATCGTCATCCTGGGCGCGCTGGCCGTGCTGATGACGGCCGTCAACATCTTCGGCGGCTTCCTGGTCACGCGCCGGATGCTTGCCATGTTCCAGAAGTCGTAAGGGGCGTCGATGGAGACCACCGTAATCACCACCTCGCCCGCCGGCATGGACCCGGTCGTGGCACCTGCTTCCATGGTCGAGGCATTGCCGGCCTATGGCTTCACCAGCGCGGTCTATGTTGTTGCCGCCGTCCTGTTCATCCTGTCGCTGGGCGGGCTGTCGGGCCAGGAAAGCGCCAAGCGCGCCATCTGGTATGGCATCGTCGGCATGGCGCTGGCGGTTCTGGCGACCCTGTTCGGCCCTGGCTGGGGCAACTGGTGGCTGTCGATCCTGATGATCGCGCTGGGCGGCGTCGGCGGCTGGCTGCTGGCCACCCGCGTCCAGATGACCGAGATGCCGCAGCTCGTCGCGGCGATGCACAGCCTTGTGGGCCTTGCCGCCGTCTTCATCGGTCTGAACGCGCAGATCGAGCTGGGCCGCGTGATCCGCGCCCGCCTGAACGAGGCGACCGACCTGTTCCAGGGCTTTGCCGCCGTTCTGGCGCACAAGTCCCCGGCCGAGATCGCCATGCTCAAGGTCGAGGTCGGCCTGGGCATCTTCATCGGCGCCGTGACCTTCACCGGCTCGGTCGTGGCCTATGGCAAGCTGGCCGGCAAGATCGACGGCAAGCCGAAGAAGCTGCCCGGCGGTCACATGCTGAACCTCGGTGCCGCGATCCTGTCGCTGCTGCTGGTCATCCTTTACGTCGCGGGCTGGGGCCCGGCGATGCTGTGGCTGATCCTGCTGACGCTGGTTGCGGGCTTCATCGGCTGGCACCTCATCATGGGGATCGGCGGCGCCGACATGCCGGTCGTGGTCTCGATGCTGAACAGCTACTCGGGCTGGGCCGCGGCGATGATCGGCTTCACACTGTCGAACGACCTGCTGATCGTGGTGGGCGCGCTGGTGGGTTCCTCGGGTGCGATCCTGTCCTACATCATGTGCAAGGCGATGAACCGCTCGTTCGTCTCGGTCATCCTCGGCGGCTTCGGCGGCGAGACGGGCCCGGCGATGGAGATCGAGGGCGAGCAGGTCGCCATCGACGCCGAGAGCGTGGCGGCGGCCCTGAACGAGGCCGACAGCGTCATCATCGTCCCGGGCTACGGCATGGCCGTGGCGCAGGCGCAGCAGTCGGTGTCGGAACTGACCCGCAAGCTGCGCGCGGCGGGCAAGGAGGTGCGCTTCGCCATCCACCCCGTCGCGGGCCGTCTTCCGGGCCACATGAACGTGCTGCTGGCCGAGGCCAAGGTCCCCTATGACATCGTCCTCGAGATGGACGAGATCAACGAGGACTTCCCGAACACCGACGTGGTGATCGTCATCGGCTCGAACGACATCGTGAACCCGGCCGCGCAGGACGATCCCAACAGCCCCATCGCCGGGATGCCGGTGCTGGAGGTCTGGAAGGCCAAGCATGTCTTTGTCAGCAAGCGCGGGCAGGGCACCGGTTATTCGGGCATCGAGAACCCGCTGTTCTACAAGGAGAACACGCGGATGTTCTATGGCGACGCCAAGAAGTCCATCGACGCCCTGCTGCCGATGATCGACTGAGGCAGGCACTCGAGACGAAAAGAACCCCCGCCACCGTGCGGGGGTTCTTCTTTTGGCCCCGTATCAGGGTCTCAGGGATTGATCAGGATCGGCGTGCCGTCGCGCACCATGGCGTAGATGTCCTCCATCTCGTCGTCCGACACGGCGATGCAGCCCGCCGTCCAGTCCCGCTTCAGCGGCGCCAGTGCGCGCCCCTCGGGACCCTGACCATGGATGAAGATATCGTTGCCGGGATGCTTGCCCTGCGCCAGCGCGAAGGCCACGTCCTGCGGGTTCGGATAGGACACCCCGATCGACAGGTGATAGCGGCTGTCGGGGTTGCGCCGGTCGATGTAGTACAGCCCCTCGGGCGTCTTGCCGTCCCCCGAGAACTGCTTGTGTCCGATGGGCTCGTTCCCCAGGCCGATGTTGTAGGCGCCGATGATGCTGGACCCGCTGAGGAACAGCATCTGCCGGGCCGACTTGTTGACCACGATCTGCGTGACCGGCGGGCCGTTGTAGCTCTTGAACTTGCTGGGCGCGCAAGAGGCTGCCAGTGCCACCAGAGCCGCGGCTATCGTCAGTTTCAGGCTGCGTTTCATTATCCTGTCCCGCCGTTTTCGGCTGACTCTGCCGAAACCGTCCCTGCCGCGCAACGGCGGGGCCGATCACGAACGCCTCATCGGAAGGGACGGCTTGCGCGCAGACCCCGTTTGCGGCTTTCGTCGCGCCATGACCCAGCCGCTTTCCCATCCTTCTCAGCCCCGTCACCAGCCGGACCTCGCGCCGACAGCGCTGGACCACCCGCTGCGCTACGAGATGGTGAACGAACTTCACGCTCGGCCCTCGCCTCGGCTGGCTGTGCCCTGCACGGCCGTCTACATCGCCTTCAAGGAGCCGCGCGACGCCGCGAACCGCGACCGCAGCCTGGACCTCGCTCATCTGGCCGAGCTGGTCACGCGCCACGGGGCACCCGCGCCGCCGGCAGGCGCGGGACATTACGCCGCGCAGCTGGGGCGGCATGAACTGCGCTGGGAAAGCCATACCGAGTTCGTCAGCTACGCGGGCTTCACGCCCGGTGCCCCCGACCGGCCCTTCGACCCCGCGCTGGCCGAGGTCTTCCCGGCCCACTGGCAGGCGCGCGCGCCGGGCCGCCGGGTGGCCGCGGCGATGGTCCATCTTGTCCCCATGCCTGACGATCCGGCGACGATCGCGCCGCTGCTCGCCTCGTGGTTTGCCGCCGACGGGCTGGTCGCGGTGCAGGTGCTGGACGGCGCGGCGGTGGTTGCCACCGACTTCCGCATCGATCCCTCGGGCTGGATGCGCTTTGCCGTCTTTGCCGCGCCGGACACGGGTTCGGGCCGGTTGGGCCGCATCGCCCAGCGCCTGCTGGAACTGGAAACCTACCGCGCGATGTCCATGCTGGGCTTGCCTCGCGTGCGGGCGCTGAATGCCGCCATGAACGCGCTGGAAACCCGCCTGACCGCCCTGGTCGAGCGTCTGGGGGACGAGAAAGGCCCGGCCGAGCCGATGCTGGACGAGCTTCTCAGCCTGTCGCTGCGGCTCGAATCCGAAGCCACGCAGCACGGCTTCCGCTTCGGCGCGACCCGCGCCTACGAGGCGATCGTCCATGACCGCATCGCGTCCTTGCGCGAGACGCGGTTCGAAGGCCGCCAGACCCTGACGGAGTTCATGGTCCGCCGCTTCCAGCCTGCCATGCGCACCGTCCAGTCGGCCGAACGGCGGCTGGACGCCATGGTGGACCGCGCCGCCCGTGCGGGCGAGTTGCTGCGCACCCGCGTCGATGTCCAGCGCAAGGGCCAGAACCAGGCGCTGCTGGAACGCATGGACCGCCGCGCCGACCTGCAACTGCGCCTGCAGCACACGGTCGAGGGGCTATCGGTCGTGGCGATCAGCTATTACGCCGTGGGTCTTCTGGGTTATGCTGTCTATCCCTTGGCCGAGGCGGCGGGGATCGAGCGCGGCATCGTGATCGCGGCCCTGACGCCCTTGGTTATTCTTCTGGTGTGGCTGGCGATGCGCCGGGTGCGCGCGCGGCTGCATGATGCCGCAGGCAGCCACGCCGGCCACGGCGATCTTTGATACGGAGAAACGACGATGAAGACCCTTCTTGCCCTGTCCGCCCTGCTTGCACTTGCCGCCTGCAACGTTCCCTTCGTGCCGGTGATCTGATGGCCGGGCAGGACCGGCGACTCGCCATGTACGGCCTTTCGCATTGCTCGACCTGCCAGAAGGCGCAGGCCGCGCTGGAAGACGCGGGCTGGACGGTGGAGTTCCGCGACGTCAAGGACGCGCCTCTCTCGCAGGCCGAGCGCGAGACCCTGCTGGCCGATTTCGGCGACAAGCTGATCAACCGGGCCAGCCTGACCTGGCGCGCCATGTCCGAGGCCGAGCGTGCCGAGGATCCCGTGGCGATGATGGGCGCGCGCCCTTCGGTGATGAAGCGCCCGGCCATCGTCGCGGGGGACCAGCGGCTGCTGGGATGGACAGCCAACGTCAAGCGGGGGCTGGGCCTGCCCGCCTGAGGCCTCAGACGATATAGCGGTCGCGGCGGTGGTTGATGGCAATCACGAGGTTCAGCACCGCCGCGCCCAGGGCCGACCACAGCACCCGGTCCAGCGGAAGAACCGCCAGCGCGGCCGCGAACAGCACGGCGTCGAAGCCCATCTGGGCCCAGCCCGCCTTGATGCCCAGCCGGTCCTGAAGGTCCAGCGCGACGGCGCCGATCCCGCCAAGGCTGGTGCGGTGACGGAACAGCGCCAGCAGCCCCGCGCCCGAGACGAAGCCCGCCAGCACCGCCGCGGCGGCCGGGTGCAGCGTGTCGAAGCCGATCAGGCGGGGCAGCAGCATCGAGGTTCCCACCATCAGCAGCACCGCCGCGATCGTGCGGCGCAGGAAACCCGCGCCCATCCGCCGGTAGCCGAAGCCGTAGAAGGGCAGGCTGAGGACAAGGTAGACCAGCCCGAAGCCGTATCCCGTCGCCTGCGCGACCAGCAGCGCAAGTCCGGCCAGCTGCCCGGTGATCAGCCCTGCGCTGCCCAGCAGCATCGCCCCGAAGGCGGCCATGACCGATCCGAACAGGACGCCCTGCGCATCCTCAAGCCGGCTGTGGGGGTGGATGCCCGACGAGGTCTGCATGTCATCTCGGCTTGCTGAAAGAGCGGTGGCGCGGATAGCGCCCGGTGCACATGCCCAAGGGCGGCGGCGCTGTCCAGAGGAGGCGTCCATGCGCGACGAACCCGTGGGCGGTCGAGTGCCGCCATGCCGTGGTGAAGTCCCGGCAAAGAGCGGACGTCATCGGACGGCCCGCTAGAACCAAGCACGAAGGCTGAGCCTGCCGTGCAGAGATGACTCTCCGAGACCGCGTGTTTGTGCCCAGGCCGCCTGTCCCTTCAGGGTTGCGACCAAGCACTCCTTGGCACGCGATAAGCCGAAGCCGGTCCGCGGGTAGCGCTTAGCTCATCAACTTGCTGCAGCGGCTTGTCCCTGTCTGTCCAGGCGGCCGATGCGGTCCGTCATCAGCCGGAACAGCGCGTCCCGGTCGAGGTCGCGGATGAACAGCGCGTTCGGCGCGCGCTCCAGCGCGCCCCACCAGTCCGCGACGGTCATGCCGCGGGTCCAGCGTCCCTCGGTCTCGATCTCGACATTGACGTGGCGGCCCGAGAAGAGCCCGGGATCGATCACCCATGCCACCGCGCAGGGATCGTGCAGCGGGGCGCCCTCGGCGCCGTATTTCTCACGGTCGAAGCGTACGTAGGAAGAGGTCCAGCCCGCGACCGCCTGCCCGACCGGGCCGCTTGCACGCATCGTCTCGATCCAGTCGGGGCTGGTCAGCGCCTTGTGCGTCGCATCTAGCGGCAAGACGACGATGTCCGCGCCCGAGGCGAAGACCTCGGCGGCGGCGATCGGATCGACATGGATGTTGAATTCGGCCGCAGGAGTGACGTTGCCGAAGGTGCCGCCGCCCATCAGCACGACCCGCCCGATGCGCGGCACGATGTCGGGGGCGCGGCGGAAGGCCTCGGCGATGTTCGTCAGCGGCCCGATCGGCACAAGCGTCACGCTGCCCGGCGGCTCGCGCCGGAGCGTTTCAACGATGAAGTCGGCAGCATGGCCGGGGGCGGCTTGCATCGTGGGCTCTGGCAGGTCCGCGCCGTCGAGGCCGGAGGCGCCATGGACATGCTCGGCCGTGACCAACTCGCCTTCAAGCGGGCCCCCGCAGCCCGCATGGACGGGAAGATCGGTCCGGCCCGCCAGCTCGCAGATGCGCAGGGCGTTGCGCAGGGTAAGGTCCAGGGGCACGTTCCCGGCCACGACGGTCAGGCCCAAGACCTCCAGCTCGGGCGCACCCAGGGCCAGCAGGATCGCGACGGCATCGTCCTGCCCCGGGTCCGTGTCGATGATGATCTTCTGCGGCATCGCGCGGCCTTTCCTCTGGTCTTGCCCGGGCGCCTGTGATCGCACGAAAGGCGCCTTTCATGCAGGCCACCCTGACCGATGTGGCGACGGCAGGAAAGGGGCAGGGGCCCGCCTTGCCCGGTGGCCTTGCACAGCAGGGGCGCCTTGTCGGCAAACCGAAGGTCGTGTCCCGGCGCGGGAGCCTACATCCCCACGGCGATGCGTTCCGCGCTGGAGGACTCCTGGGGATCGCGCAGGACATAGCCGCGGCCCCAGACCGTCTCGATGTGATTCTCTCCTCCCAGCGCCTCGGAAAGCTTCTTGCGCAGCTTGCAGATGAAGACGTCGATGATCTTCAGTTCCGGCTCGTCCAGCCCACCATACAGGTGGTTGAGGAACATCTCCTTGGTCAGCGTCGTGCCCTTGCGCAGGCTGAGCAGTTCGAGGATCTGGTATTCCTTGCCGGTCAGGTTCACCGTGCGGCCATCGACCTCGACCGAGCGGGCGTCGATGTTGACCACCATGCGGCCCGTGCGGATCACGGCCTGACTGTGGCCCTTGGACCTACGGATGATGGCCTGGATGCGGGCGACCAGTTCTTCCCTGTGGAAGGGCTTGGTCATGTAGTCGTCGGCGCCGAAGCCGAAGCCCCGCAGCTTGACCTCGGTATCGTCCGAGCCGGTCAGGATCAGGATCGGGGTGTCCACGCGCGACAGGCGGATCTGACGCAGAACCTCCATCCCGTTCATGTCGGGCAGGTCCAGGTCCAGAAGGATCAGGTCGTAGTCATACAGCTTCGCCAAGTCCACGCCTTCTTCGCCCATGTCGGTCAGATAAACGTTGAAATTCGCGTGGTTGAGCATCAGCTCGATGCTGCGCGCCGTGGTCGGATCGTCCTCGATCAGCAGGATCCGCATGGCTTGATCTCCCTATTCGCCGCCCGTGATGCCCTACGAATGGGACATATAAGTTAACATCAGGTTAGCGAGCCATGGCTTAATCCACTTGCAGTTGCCTCAAGGCGATTTTTTTTGATCGCCTTGATCTTCAGCCCCGCCAAGCCCAGGCGCGAGGCGCTTGAAATCCAGCCGTCCAGTTCTTCCTCGGTCAGGCGATAGCGTTCGATCGCCTCGTCGCGAGTCAGCAATCCGTGGCCGATCGCCTCGACCACGATGGCCTTGCGGCGCGCGACCCAGCGTTCCGTTCCCGAGGGCAGGTCGGCCAGCGTCAGCACCGAGCCGTCCTCCAGCATCACGGTGCGCGGGCGCGCGGACTTTCGGACAAACATGTCGGATCCCCCTGGACGTTCATGACCTGCCTTGCTTGCCATGACCTGCCTTAAGGCGCGGTGAATGGCCGGGTTGAAACATTTCGGATTTTCATTATGTTCCGCACGTCTTTCCCACTGCTCCGCCCCGGACGGTTTTCTCCCGTGACAATGCACGACCCGCGCCCCACCACGCGCGCCCTGAACAGCCTTGGCTTTGCCCGCCCCCCCGCCGACACGCGGGTGGTCGTCGCCATGTCGGGCGGAGTGGACAGTTCGGTGGTCGCCGCACTGCTGAAGGCCGAGGGCTATGACGTGATCGGCGTCACCCTGCAGCTTTACGACCATGGCGCGGCGCTGAAGAAGAAGGGCGCCTGCTGCGCGGGCCAGGACATCCACGACGCACGCCGCGTGGCCGAACGCATCGGCATCCCGCATTACGTGCTGGATTACGAGAACAGGTTCCGCGAGTCGGTGATCGAGGAATTCGCGGATGCCTATCTGGCCGGTGCGACGCCGGTCCCCTGCATCCGCTGCAACGAGCGGGTGAAGTTCCGCGACCTGCTGGAAACCGCGCGGGAACTCGACGCCGACTGCATGGCGACGGGGCACTATATCCGCCGGATGGAAGGGCCGAACGGGGCCGAGCTGCACATGGCTGCCGACCCCAACCGCGACCAGAGCTATTTCCTGTTCTCGACCACCTCCGAGCAGCTTGAATTCCTGCGCTTCCCCTTGGGCGGACTGGCCAGCAAGGCCGAAACGCGTGCGCTGGCCGCGCAGCACGGGCTGGTTGTGGCCGACAAGCCGGACAGCCAGGACATCTGCTTCGTCCCCGAAGGCAACTATGCCGCCGTGATCGAGAAGCTGCGCCCCGGTGCCGCCGATCCGGGCGACATCGTCGACCTGCAGGGCAACGTGCTGGGCCGCCACCGCGGCGTGATCCACTACACCATCGGCCAGCGCCGCGGCTTGGGCATCGGTGGTCTGGGCGACCCCCTTTATGTTGTCCGGCTGGACCCCGAGGCGCGTCACGTCGTGGTGGGCCCGCGCGATGCGCTGGCGACCCAGATCGTGCCCCTGGCCGAGGTCAACTGGCTGGGGGACGGCCGTTTCACCGACATGGCCGAGCGTGAGATTGCGGTGCGCATCCGTTCGACCCGTCCGCCCGCGCCCGCGATCCTGCGTCCAACCGGGCCGACCACGGCCGAGGTTGTCCTGGCCCAGGCCGAGGAGGGTGTCAGCCCCGGCCAGGCCTGTGTCTTCTACGAAGCCGGCTCGACCCGCGTTCTGGGCGGCGGCTGGATCACCAAAAGGGAAACCCGCAGATGACCGAGCTTTCAGGCATCGAGATCATGATGAACGACGGCGGCCCGGCCCGTCTTGCCGACTGGCGCGGCAAGGTCGTGCTGATCGTGAACGTCGCTTCGAAATGCGGGCTGACGGGGCAGTACGAGGGGCTCGAGGCGCTGTACCGCGCCCGCAAGGACGAGGGTCTCGTGGTCCTGGGCGTCCCCGCCAACGACTTCAAGCAGCAGGAGCCCGGCACCGACGCCGAGATCCTGGACTTCTGCCAGACGCGCTATGACGTGAGCTTTCCGCTGGCCTCGAAGACCTCGGTCGTGGGGGCCGGAAAGCACGCGCTTTACGCCCGCCTGATCGCCGATGCGCCGCAGGCTGATGGTGACGGCCCCTGGCGGGCGCGGCTGGAAGGCTTCGGAATCAACCTGAATCCCGCACCTGAGGTCCAGTGGAACTTCGAAAAGTTCCTGATCGGCCGCGACGGGACCGTGGTGGGCCGCTTCGCGCCCGACGTGGCGGCGGACGACCCGCGGCTGCTCGCGGCCATCGACCGGGCGCTGGCGCAGCCGGCCTGAGGGATCAGGCCGCGGCTTCTGCCGTGTCGCGGATGCGCTTGATCATCGCGCGCAAGCCGTTCGAGCGCTGCGCAGACAGATGCGCGTCCAGTCCCAGGCGCCCCAGCTCGGCGGGGGCGTCCACCTTGGGCACCTCGCCGACCGGCAGGCCGGAATAAAGCGCATGCAGCACCGCGATCAGTCCGCGCACGATCAGCGCGTCGCTGTCGCCTTGGAAATCGAAGCGCCCGTTCTCGATCTGCGGCATGATCCAGACCTGGCTGGCGCAGCCCTCGACCTTGGTTGCCGGCACCTGCAGCGCCGGGTCCATCGGCGGCATGGCGCGGCCCAGTTCGATCACGTGGCGATAGCGATCCTCCCAGTTGTCGAGGAAGTCGAAGGACTCGGCGATGTCTTCGAAGGCGGGGGTTGCCATGGTGAAAGGTCCTGCAGGCTGGTGCGGCGGGTCTGGATAGCGCCTTGGGGCGCGCAGGTCAAAGCGCCCTCTTCCGGGACCGCGGGCAATGGCCTATCAAGTGCCCGACGCAAGCTTGGGAAGAGGCGATCAATGAACCGTGCACTCTGGCCGATCGCCGCCTGTCTGGTCCTGTCGGCCTGCGGCGACAGCCGCTTCAACCCGACCCGCTGGTTCGGGGGCGAGCGCGCGCCGCGCGTCGAGACCCTCGCGCCGCCCAAGGGCTATCAGGAAAAACCCGACACCCGCCTGCCCGTCGCGCAGGTGCTTTCCGCCAAGTGGGAGCAGACGGTGGAGGGCAGGTTGCTGGTCGTGACCGCCATTGCGCCGACCAAGGGGTGGTGGGACGTCGCCCTTGTGCCCGAAACCCCGCAGCCTGCGGACCGGATCCGTCCGGATGCCAACGGGGTGCTGCGGCTGCGACTGGTGGGCGCGCCGCCGCCGGCCGACAGCACCACCGCGCAGATACCTGCACAGCCGGGCGTGGACACGCTGACAGTGGCTTTCCCGCTCAGCTCGACCGCGCTGCGTGACATCGGCACCGTGGTCGTCACCGGCGGCACGAACGCGGTCTCGCTGGGGGTCTGACCCTCAGGTCATCTTGCGCAGGTAGGTCCAGGTCGGCACGCGTGCGTCGCGGGCCACCGACCAGCTTTCCGCGTCGCCAAGGTAGGCGAAACCCGCGTTCGTCAGTACCTTGGCCGAACCGGGATTGTCCTGGAACGCTTCGGCGAACAGCGTGCGCGAGTTGTGCGGGTTGGCCTTGACCAGCGCCTGCACGGCTTCCGTCGCAAGGCCCGTGTTCCAGAAGCCCGACCCGATCCAGAAGCCCAGTTCCGACTGCTCGGGCTCGATCCGGGTCAGCGAAACCACGCCCAGCAGCTCTCCCAGCCCCGAGCCGCTGGCGTCGATCGCCCAGACATCCTCGGTCCGGTTCGGGGCCATCGCACGCGCCACGTACTGCTCGGCCGCGCCGGGAGGCAGGGGATGGGGGATGGCCCGCGTCCCCTCGGCCACGCGGCGGTCCGAGGTGTAGTGCCGGATCAGCCCCGCATCCGAGGCGCGCAGCGGTCGCAGCACGAAGCGTCCGGCAGGGATCGGGGCGTCGACGTCGAACTGGGTTGCGCCCACGGTCCGGAGCGCCTCGGTCTTGTCGTCAGCCAGAAGATTGGACTGGTCCATCAGTGCTTCCCTGTGGCCGCCGCGTTCCCGGGCGGCGGCATTCTGAAACGACAACGGGGACCGGCTGCGCCGATCCCCGTTGCGATGCTTGTGCGCCGGTCGGCTTACTCGGCCGCAGCGGCCGCGGGCTGGATCGAAATAAAGGTTCGGCCCTTCAGGCCCTTGCGGAAGGTCACGGTGCCTTCGGTCAGGGCGAACAGGGTGTGGTCGCGGCCCATGCCGACGTTCTGGCCCGGCCACCACTGGGTGCCGCGCTGGCGAACGATGATGTTGCCGGCCAAGGCCGACTGGCCGCCGAACAGCTTGACGCCAAGGCGGCGACCAGCGGAGTCGCGGCCGTTCCGGGACGAGCCGCCTGCTTTCTTGTGTGCCATGGATCAGATCTCCTGAGCGGTGGTGGCAGCCGCGCGGCCCGCGGCACGGGCGCCGATGGCGGCCTTGACGTCCGAGGCGTCGGCGCCAGTTTCCAGCAGCTCGGTCACGCGCAGCAGGGTCAACTGCTGGCGGTGGCCACGGGTGCGCTGCGACGAGTGCTTGCGGCGGCGCTTGTGGAAGGTGATGACCTTGTCGGCCTTGATGGTGTCGATGACCTCGGCCACCACGCCCGCGCCGCCGACCAGGGGCGCGCCGATGGTCGAGCCGATCATCAGGATTTCGTTGAACTGGACCTTGTCGCCGGCTTCGGCGGCCAGTTTCTCGACGCGCAGCACGTCACCGGGCTGGACCCGGTACTGCTTGCCGCCCGTCTTCAGGACTGCGAACATCGTCTCGTCTCTTTCCTTGCCGCGCCCTGTGGCCCCGGTTTCCCGGCGTTCGTCGGACCCTGTGGCCCCAGCCTTCGGACAGCGCACCCTTGCGGGGTGGTGTTAAAATGAACAGCCGGCCAAGGGCGCAAGCCCGGCCGGTCGCGGGTATATGGCGCATCTGGCCGCCCAAGTCAACGATTTCCGCCGCCCGGCCGCCTGCATGTTCTTCTTCGTGAAAATATCCCGGGGTCCGGGGCAGCGCCCCAGTTGCGGCGCTTCAACCCTCGGCCCGCTCGGCCAGGTCGAGCCATTCCTCTTCCGCCGCCGCCAGCGCCGCCTGCCGCTCGGCCAGCCCTTCGGATGCCTTGGCGAACTTGGCGGGCGCGGTCTGGAACAGGTCCGGCTGAGCCAGAAACTCGTTCAGCTTCGCGATCTCGGCCTCAAGTCGCTCCATGATGGCGGGCAGCGAGTCCAGCCGGTGCTTCTCGGTGAAGCTGAGACCATTCCTGCGCGGGGCCTCGGCCCTGACCGCCTCTGCCTTTGCAGGCCGGGCAGGAGGGGCTGCTGCGGCTTCGGGCATATCCTCGCCGCGCTGGGCGCGATAGTCGCTCCAGCCGCCCGCATAGATCACGGCGCGGCCATCGCCTTCCATCGCCACGGTGGTATCCGCCACGCGGTCGATGAAGTCGCGGTCGTGGCTGACCAGCAGCACGGTGCCGTCGTATTCGCCCAGGATGTCCTGCAGCAGGTCCAGCGTCTCGATGTCCAGATCGTTGGTCGGTTCGTCCAGCACCAGCAGGTTCGAGGGCCGCGCCATGATCCGCGCCAGCAGCAGCCGCGCCTTCTCGCCGCCCGACAGGCTGCCGACCGGAGCGCGGGCCTGCGCGTCGTCGAACAGGAAGTCCTTGAGATAGGCCACGACGTGCTTCGGCTGCCCCCGCACCATCACCTGGTCCGATCGCCCCGACACCCGCATCGCCGGGTCGTTCGTCAGCGCCTCCCACAGGGTCGCGCTGTCGTCGATCAAGGCGCGCGCCTGATCGAAGACCGCGATCTCCAGATTGGTGCCGTGCGTCACCGTGCCGGTATCCGGCGCCATCTCTCCCGTCAGCATCTTGATCAGCGTGGTCTTGCCCGCGCCGTTCGGGCCCACGAAAGCGACGCGGTCGCCCCGCTGGACCCGCAGGTCGAAGGGCCGCAGGATCACACGGTCCCCGAAGGTCTTCGAGATCCCCTTGGCCTCGATCACCCGCTTGCCGGACTGCTGCCCCGACTCCAATGCCATCGCCGCAGTGCCCTGCCGCCGGATCTGCGCCGCACGCTCTGCCCGCATCGCCTGCAGCGCGCGCACCCGGCCCATGTTGCGCTTGCGTCGGGCGCTGATGCCCTCGACGGCCCAGCGCGCCTCGGCCTTGATCTTGCGGTCGAGCTTGTGGCGCGCCTCGTCCTCGGCGGCCCAGGTTTCCTCGCGCCATTCCTCGAAGGCGTCGAAGCCGCGTTCCTGACGGCGCACCTCGCCCCGGTCGATCCACAGCGTCGCCCGCGTCAGCCGCCGCAGAAACGCGCGGTCGTGGCTGATCAGGACAAAGGCCGCCCGCGTCTCGGACAGCTGCTGTTCCAGCCAGCCGATCGCCTCGATGTCGAGGTGGTTTGTCGGTTCGTCCAGCAGCATCAGTTCCGGCGCCTCGGCCAGCAGCCGCGCCAGCGCCGCCCGCCGCCGCTCGCCGCCGCTCGCCGTGGCGACGGGGCGATGGGGGTCGAACTTCAGCCCCTCGGCCGCCATCTCGACGCGGTAGCCCTCGCCTGGCGGCAGGCTTGCGGCGGCGAAGTCGCCCAGCGTGGCGAAACCCGACAGGTCCGGGTCCTGCTCCATGTAGCCGACGGTGGTGCCGGTGGGGACGATGACCTCGCCCCGGTCGGGCTCGACCAGCCCGGCCATGACCTTCATCAGCGTGGACTTGCCCGAGCCGTTGCGGCCGACCAGCGCCACCCGGTCGCCGGGCTGGACCGTCAGGGACAGGCCGTCAAAGACGGGGTTGCCGCCGAAGGTCAGGGAAATGTCGGTGAGTTGCAGAAGGGGTGCGCGCGCCATGCGAGGGCGACTATCCGTGTGCCGTCAGCCCGTCAACCAAGCGCCGTCAGCAGCCTTGCGGCAAGCATATGCAACTCGTCTCGGTAGCCCGTGCGTCCCGAGGGCTGGTCGGGGTCCGAGGTCATGGCAATCGCCACCGGGGGACGCCCCCGCACGCCGGGCGCGACATAGATCATCTGCCCGCCATAGCCCCAGCCATAGTTGACCGGCCGCCCGGCCATCCGCGCCAGGAACCAGCCGTAGCCATAGCCCGAGCCGGTGAACATCGACTGCGTGCGCGGGCGCCAGCTTTCCGCGATCCAAGGCGGCGGGATCACCCCCGCGCCGCCTTGCGCGTAAGCCGTGCCGAAGGCCAGCAGCGAGCGCGTGCTCATCGCCATCTGGTTGCCGCCCAGATAGACGCCCTGCGGGTCGCGCTCCCACCCGCCGATGTCAAAGCCGGGAATGTCCAGCCATTCGCGCGCAAGTGCCAGCGTCGACCGGCCCGACGCGCGGGTCAGCATGGCCGAGACGAGGTGGCTCGACGCCGTGGAATAAAGCATCCGTCCGCCCGGTTCCGCCACGAAGGGCGCGGCTAGCGCGGCGCGGACCCAGTTCCGGCTGCTGACCCAGGCGCCGTAATTCCGGCCTGACTGGCGTTCCAGCCCCGCCTGCATGGACAGGAGGTTGCCCAGCGTCAGGCGGAACAGCCTCGGGTCGGGGTCAGCGGGGAAGTCATCGCGCAACACGTCCGCAACGGGCTGGTCGGCGCCGTTCAGGACCCCGCGCTCGATGGCGATACCGGCCAGCGCCGAGACGACCGACTTCGAGGCGGATTTTATGTTCGTCGGACGGTCCGGAGTGAAGCCGCCATAACCCCGCGCCGCGATCTCGCCGCCGTCACGCCAGATGGCGATGGCGCGCAATTGGTCATGTTCGCGGGCGGTGTCGAGGATCGCCTCCAGCCGCTCCTGCGCCCTGCCGGCCGAGGGCAGCGAAAGGGCAGGGACGGCAAGGCCGAGGGCGAGCAGGCTGCGGCGGGACAATGTCATGCCTGCCATGTCGGGTGCGCCCGGGCGTCGCGCAAGTTTCGCTCGCGCCACGGTGAAGGGAAGGGCCTGCCCACGGGTGCGCGCGGCTGGACAAGCGCGCCCGCGGCTCGGTAAACCCGGCGGGCGTCCCCGCGCATGGGGACCCCATCGCAGGCGGGACGACATGGCAGGGCTGGACAGCACGTTGGAGCACTCGCAGGACCCCGCCGCTGCCATCGAGGCGCTGCGGGCGCGCGTGGCCGAGGCCGACCTTGCCTATCACCGCGACGACGCGCCGATCATCTCGGACGCGGAATACGACGCGCTCAAGCGCCGTCTCGCCGCGCTGGAGGCCGAGCATCCCGAGCTTGCCGCGCCCGACAGCCCCACCCAGAGCGTCGGCGCGGCCCCCTCCGAACGCTTCGCCAAGGTCCGTCACGCGCAGCGCATGATGTCGCTGGGCAATGCCTTCTCGCGCGAGGAGGTGGCCGAGTTCGCCGCCCGCGTCCGCAGCTTCCTGAACCTGCCCGCCGACGCGCCCGTGCCCATGACGGCCGAACCCAAGATCGACGGGCTGTCCCTGTCCCTGCGCTACGAGGACGGGCAACTCGTGCAGGCCGCCACGCGCGGTGACGGGACGGTGGGCGAGAACGTCACTGCCAACGCCCGCACCATCGCCGACATTCCCCAGACCCTGACCGGCGCCCCCGAGGTGCTGGAGGTGCGCGGCGAGGTCTACATGACCCATGCCGATTTCGCCTGCCTGAACGAGAGCGGCGCCGACCGCACCTTCGCCAACCCCCGGAACGCGGCGGCGGGATCGCTGCGCCAGCTTGATCCAGCGATCACCGCCCGCCGCCCGCTGCGCTTCTTCGCCTATGGCTGGGGCGAGGTCAGCGCGCCGCTCGCGCCGACCCAGTCCGGCGCCATCGCACGTCTGGCCGAGCTTGGCTTCCGGACCACGGACCCGCGCATCTGCCACACGGTTGATGATCTGATGGCGGTCTGGTCCGACCTCGAACAGCGCCGCGCCACGCTGGGCTTCGACATCGACGGGGTGGTCTACAAGGTCGATGACATCGCCCTGCAGGACCGGCTCGGCTTCCGGGCCACCACGCCGCGTTGGGCGCTGGCGCACAAGTTCCCGGCCGAACTCGCCTGGACGCGCCTTGACCGGATCGAAATCCAGGTCGGCCGCACCGGCGCGCTGTCCCCCATCGCCCGCCTGACGCCGGTCACCGTCGGCGGGGTCGTCGTCTCGAACGCGACGCTCCACAACGAGGACTACATCGCCGGCCACGATTCGCGCGGGCAGCCCATCCGCGAGGGCCGCGACATCCGCGAGGGCGACTGGGTGCAGGTCTATCGCGCGGGCGACGTGATCCCCAAGATCGCCGACGTGGACCTGTCCCGCCGCACCAACCCTGCGCCTTACGCCTTCCCCACGACCTGCCCCGCCTGCGGCAGCGAGGCGATCCGCGAGCCGGGCGACTCCGTGCGCCGCTGCTCGGGAGGGCTGGGCTGCCCCGCGCAGGCAATCGAACGGCTGCGCCACTTCGTGTCCCGCGCCGCCTTTGACATCGAGGGCCTGGGCGCAAAGCAGGTCGAGGCCTTCTTCGCCGACCCGACCCTGCCGATCCGCGAGCCCGCCGACATCTTCACCCTCGCCGCCCGCGACGCGAAAGGCCTCGCGCGGCTGAAGAACCGCGAGGGTTGGGGCGAGCGGTCCGCCGAGAACCTGTTCCGCGCCATCGAGGAACGCCGGACGATCCCGCTCGCCCGCCTGATCTATGCGCTGGGCATCCGCCACGTGGGCGAGGTCGCCGCCGCTACGCTCGCCCGCCACTACGGCACATGGGAGGCGCTGGTCGCCGCCCTCGACACCGCCGCCCCCGCCGCCGCCCGTCACCGCGCCGCCGACGAGGCGGTCGCCGCCGAACGCGCCGCCGCAGCCGCTCAAGGCCGCCGCGCCGCGGTGTCCGCCGTGCGCGCCGCCATCTGGGCCGCCGATCCGCCGGTGCCGTCAGAGTCCCGTGCCGCCTGGGAAGACCTGACCGGCATCGAGGGCATCGGGGCCGTCCTGGCCGAGTCGCTCACCGCCAGCTTCGCCCAACCCGCCGAGCGCGCCGTGATCGACCGGCTGACAGCCCACCTGACCATCGAGCCCGCAACCCCTGTGGCAAAGGCCGACAGCGCCATCGCGGGCCTGACCGTGGTCTTCACCGGCTCGCTGGAGAAGATGACCCGCGCCGAGGCCAAGGCGCGGGCCGAGGCGCTGGGCGCCAAGGTCGCGGGCTCGGTCTCCTCGCGCACCGACCTGCTGGTGGCCGGGCCGGGGGCGGGGTCGAAGGCGGCGAAGGCAGCGGAACTGGGCATCCGCGTGATCGACGAGGACCAATGGCTGGCGATCGCTCGCGGTTGACCGGGGCCGAGCCGCCGGACGACCCGGGTGGACGCAGCGGACCCAAACCGCCCGAGCGCGGCATGGGCAAGGCGCAGGGCGGGGCAGGGCAGGACGACCTGTTCGTGCGTCCGGCAACCACGCCCTCGGCCGCCGATGCGAACACGGGACCTGCCGCGCCGCGCAACCCGGCGTCCACCAATACCCCGCCGAGCCGCCCCACCGCACCAAAGGGCCGCCCCCCGATCCTGTTCCCCCTCTTCGCGGGTGTCGAGACGCTGCCCGGCGTTGGACCCAAGGCGGCCGAGGCCTTCGCCGCGCTGAACGTCATCCGCCCGCGCGACCTGCTGTTCCACCTGCCGGTCGCAGGCATCGCGCGCCGCACGGTCGCGCGTCTGGCCGACCTGCGCCCGCCCGAGATCGCCACCGTCACGGTGCGGGTCCTCCGCCATCACCAGCCCGCAAGCCGGGGCCGCCCGTGGCGGGTGATCTGCGCGCACGACTCGGGCGACCTCACGCTGGTCTTCTTCCACGCCCGCGCGCCCTGGATCGAGTCGCAGCTTCCCATCGGCGCCACCCGCGTCGTCTCGGGCAAGGTGGAACTGTTCGACGGCCTCGCCCAGATGGTCCACCCCGACCACATCCTGTCGCCCTCGGACCCTCCGCCCTCGGGCTTCGAGCCGGTCTATCCGCTTGCGGGCACCCTGACGCAGCGCGTAGTTGCCCGCGCGGTCGCCGGAGCCATTGACCGTGCTCCATCCTTGCCGGAATGGATCGAGCCTTCGGTCCGCGCCGCACGTGGCTGGCCCGACTGGTCCACCGCGATACGGGCCGCGCATGATCCCAAGGGAATGGACGACCTGTCGCCCCTGTCCCCCGCCCGCGAGCGGCTGGCTTATGACGAGTTGCTCGCGCACCAGATGACGCTGGCGCTGGTCCGCCGCGACCGTCGCCGCACGGCGGGCCGCGTGACGCAGGCCCAGGGCCGCCTGCAGGACCGGGTGCTGAAGGCGCTCCCTTGGCCACCCACAGGCGCACAGACCCGCGCCGTGGCCGAGATCACCGCCGACATGGCCAGTCCCCAGCGCATGAACCGCCTGCTGCAGGGTGACGTCGGCTCGGGCAAGACGCTGGTCGCCGCGCTGGCACTGTTCGCCGCAGTCGAGGCGGGCGGGCAGGGCGTCCTGATGGCGCCGACCGAGATCCTTGCCCGCCAGCATCTTTCCGCCCTTGCCCCGCTGGCCGAGGCCGCCGGAGTCCGCATCGCCCTGCTCACCGGCCGCGACAAGGGCGAGGCGCGGGAAACCGTGCTGTCCGATCTTGCCGCGGGCCGGATCGGGGTGCTGGTCGGGACGCACGCCGTCTTTCAGCCGGGCGTCATCTTCCATGACCTGCGGCTGGCCGTGATCGACGAACAGCACCGCTTCGGCGTGGCCCAGCGGCTGGAACTCGCGTCCAAGGGCCTGCGCCCGGACATGCTGGTGATGACCGCGACGCCGATCCCGCGCAGCCTTGCGCTGGCGCAATACGGCGACATGGACCTGTCGGTGCTGGACGAGAAGCCGCCCGGTCGCAAGCCGGTGGTCACCACTGTCCTGCCCGACACGCGCATTGAGGATGTCGCGGCCCGCCTCCAGGCCGCCATGGACCGGGGCGCGCGGGCCTACTGGGTCTGCCCGTTGGTCGAGGAAAGCGAGGTCGTGGACCTGACTGCCGCCGAGGACCGCTTCCAGATGCTGCGGGCGCGTTTCGGTGAGCGCGTCCGGCTGGTCCACGGCCAGATGCCGCCCGAGGCGCGGGACGCCGCGATGGCCGACTTCGCCGCGGGGCGCGCGCAACTGCTGGTCGCAACCACGGTGATCGAGGTCGGGGTGAACGTTCCCGAGGCCACGATCATGGTGATTGAGCGCGCCGAAAGCTTCGGCCTTGCGCAGTTGCACCAGCTTCGCGGTCGGGTCGGGCGGGGCGAGGGCGCCTCCAGTTGCCTGCTGCTCTACCACGAGCCGCTCTCCGAAACCGCGCGCCGCCGATTGCAGATCTTGCGTGAAACCGAGGACGGCTTCCGCATTGCCGAAGAAGACTTGGCGATGCGCGGCGCGGGCGACGTGATCGGCACGGCCCAGTCCGGCCTGCCGCGCTTCCGCGTCGCGGACCTCGAACGCCAGGCCGAGCTTCTGGCCACTGCGCGCCAGGACGCCCGCCTGCTGCTGGACCAGGACCCGGAGCTTTCGGGCGAGCGCGGCCAGGCCATCCGCCTGCTCTTGTGGCTGATGGAACAGGACCGCGCGATCGGGCTGATGGCGGCGGGATGACGGTCCTTGGCCTCTGCAGGCAGAGGGTGCCGCTTGGGTCTGACCAAGAGCACCTGACAAGACCGTCTGATCTGGTTGAGGCAGATGAGGGCGCAGCCGAGGATCACGAAAGCCTCGTGGATATCGGCGCGCCGCTCACAGCGGACGGCGAGGCGGCGAAAGCGGCTGAGCCACGCCAGTGTTGGCTCGATGATCCAGCGATGCCCCGCCTTTTGCTGCTGTCCATGCCGCGCGGGGTAATGCAGGGCTAGATGGCACGCTTCCGGCGTTCGATCCGGCGGCGGCGGTGATCGTAGGCCTTGTCAGCGCGAAGCTTGTCGGTCGCTTGCGGGCACGGGTGCGGCCGTGGCGTACGCTTGGCACAGCCTCGAGGGTAGGCACCAGCATCTGGCGGTCGTGCCGGTTGGCCGGGCTTAGCCACACCCCGAGGGTGCCCTGCCGGTCGACCACAAGGTGGCGCTTCGTGCCCGGCCTGGCCCACGATCCGTCGGGTTCGGGCCTGTTTCGCCACCTCGCTTTTTTCGCGGCAGCGGCGGCGCTGTCGAGGGAGGCCCGGCTCCAGTCCGGATGCCCGGCTCCGGCAACTGCTCGAGCAGCACGCGATGGAGCCTGGCCAAACGCCCACCGCCTGCCAATCACGCAGCCTGCGCCAGCAGGTCATGCCTGAGCTGCATGAGTTCGCCGGTCGCCTGCGAAGGAAACGCCGCCTCGTGACAAGCCGAAGCAGGGCGCTGCATGATCCTTGCCGCGGTGCGACTTGGTGTATGGGAGGCTGTAAACCGTTTCTCTGGCTGCCCCAAGCCGCCCATGCACGTGCAGCACCATCCCTCTTGCCCCGAGTGAAGCCAAGATTGCGCTGCCGATCTGATCACAAAGTCATGCCAAAAGGCGCAGCGGACTGCCTTCCGTGGCCATCAGGTGAGGGGAAGCAAGCAACAAGCCCCAAATGTTCTCTAAAAGTTCTTTACAGACTCACTCCAAGATGAGAACAAAGCGTTAACATCACTGGAGGCTTTCCATGAAACGCATGTTTGATCTGCCTGATGTTCTTGCCGACATGATCGGTGCCGCGGCTATCTCGGTCGCAATGATCGCGGTGTTATGGCTGCCTGCATTGGTCTGATTGCTCTCGGGGGTCGTCGTTCAGGACATCGCTTCTGATACAGTTCTGTGCCTTCAGAAATCGGGTGGGAGAGCAATGCAGGAGCATCAAGGCGCACAGGAAAGCGCTCTGCAAACATCTGTAAAGGTAGAACTTGCCGAACTGGAACAGTTGAGCCTGAAAGGTGAGACCTGTTCAATTCATGCAGCTTGGCAGCGCCAAGCAGGGATTGTTCTTCACATGGAGCACTCGGTAGCTTTCCAGACCTGCGAGCGAAAGATGCAATTGCGCCCGCAGGAAGGGCTTGGTCAAAGGGCGGTTATGCCCTTTGCCACGATGTGCACGCAGGTGCAGCTTGCGGCACGCCAGTCTGCCGGCAGATGCAGTGGTTGCCGGATGAACACTTAGCCCAAGGCGACAACCGATGGTTCACGCACTTGAGCGTTATGCTGTCAAACCGGCAAGCACGCGCGCAGCAGTGAACGGGATCCTTGTTCTTCCGACAAGGATGCTTGCAGCCTGTCACCGCGCGACAGGACAGTCAGACGAACCGCAAACGGTCTCAGTAGCTGCGGATCAGCCCGACCAGACGCCCCTGGATGCGGACCTTGTCCTCGGGCAGGACGCGCGTTTCATAAGCCGAGTTCGCAGCCTCAAGCGCGATCATGCCGCCACGACGGCGGTAGCGCTTCAGCGTCGCTTCGGCGCCATCGACCAGCGCAACGATGATGTCGCCGTTCTCGGCCGTGTCCTGTTCGCGGATCACCACCACGTCGCCGTCGTTGATCCCCGCCTCGATCATCGAGTCGCCCTTGACCTCGAGCGCATAGTGATGCTCGCGCCCCGACAGCATCGAGCCGGGCACCGCGATGTGATGCGACACCTCCGAGATCGCCTCGATCGGCACGCCCGCGGCGATGCGACCCATCACGGGAAGCTCGACCGCCGGGCTGTCCACGATCGGCATCGCGCCACGCGGACGTGGTGCGGGCAGAGGACGGTCATTCGAGATCACCCGAGGCCTGAAGGTCCCTTCCTCGCCCTCGCCCCGCATCAACGCGTCGGGAAGGCGCAGGATTTCCAAGGCACGCGCGCGATGGGGCAGGCGGCGGATGAAACCGCGTTCCTCGAGCGCCGTCACCAGCCGGTGAATTCCCGATTTCGAGCGCAGGTCCAGCGCCATCTTCATCTCGTCGAAGGACGGCGGAACGCCATCGCGGGCCATGCGGGCCTGGATGAATTCCAGCAACTGGATCTGCTTCTTGGTCAGCACGGCGTGTCGTCCCCTCGAATGACGGGCCTAGTTCATTGATTGTTCTAGACACGTTCACCTTTCAGGTCAACGACTAACCTGATTCGGGTGAAGATTCGGTTAACGGCTCAGGGGAATGTAGCACACTCGGCTGCCGATCTCGCGCGCGGGATCGCCTGCGGGGCGGACCAGCAGGGCGTCGGCCTCGGCCATCAGCTTCAGCCGGGCGGAGTCCTGATCCTGAAAAGGCTCGACCACCGTTCCACGCTCGTCCTCGCCCAGTTGCGCGCGCAGGTAATGCTGCCGGTCACCCTCGGGCGGAAGGCTGCGGCCCAGAATGCCGTGCCGCAGGAGCGCCGCCGCCTCGGCCTGGCCCTGCATCCGCCGGATCAGCGGCTGCATGAACAGCACCGCCGTCACGATGGCCGAGACCGGATTGCCGGGCAGTCCCAGCATGGCCGAGTCTCCGAGCCGCCCCGCCATCAGCGGCTTGCCCGGTCGCATGGCGATGCGGTGGAAGGCGCGATCCATCCCCAACCCTGCCGCGACACGGCCGATCAGGTCGTGGTCACCGACCGAGGCCCCGCCAATCGTCACGACCAGGTCCGCGCCCCGGGCGTCCTCGAAGGCGGCGCGCAGGCTTTCCTCGCTGTCGCGGGCGAGCGACAGGATACGCGCCTCGGCACCTGCGGCGCGCGCCAGGGCCGCCACGGCGATGTCGTTCGAGCTGATGATCTGGCCGGGCCCCGGGACCTCGCCCGGACGCACCAGTTCGTCCCCGCCCGCCAGCACGGCCACGCGCGGCGCCCGTGCCACGGTCACGCGCGGCACGTTCATCGCCGCCAGCAGCGCGAGATCGACGGCCGAGAGCCTGCGCCCGGCCGGCACCGCCTCGCCTTCGGCGAAGTCGTTGCCGCGTGGCCGGATATGGGTGCGCCCGACCTTTCCTGTCACCGTGACGCCGTCGCCGTCGCGGGCGGTGTCCTCCTGCATCACGACGCGGTCGGCGCCTGCGGGCACCGGCGCGCCGGTGAAGATGCGCAGCGCCTCGCCTAGGCCCAAGGTGCCCGGCCAGGGGCGGCCCGCCGCGGATTCTCCCACGACGCGCAGGGGCCCGGGCAGGTCCGCGCTGCGAAGCGCATAGCCGTCCATCGCCGCCGCGTCGAAGGGCGGCTGCGTGATCGTGGACACCGCGTCCCGCATCAGAACCCGGCCCAGTGCATCCTGAATGTCCACGTCCTCGGGGCAGGGTGGGCGCGCGAGGCCGAGGACCATCTCCAGCGCCTGATCGACGGACAGAAGGCTCATGGCGCGGCCTCGAAGATGCCGGACTTGCCGCCGGTCTTCTTCAGCAGGCGCACGCCTTCGATCCGCATATCCTTCTGCGCGGCCTTGAGCATGTCGTAAACCGTCAGCGCGGCGACTGTGGCGGCCGTCAGCGCCTCCATCTCGACGCCCGTCCGGCCGGTGGTGCGGGCGGTTGCCGTGATGCGGATGCCGGGCAGGGCCGGTTCGGCCACCAGGTCCAGCGCTACCTTGTCCAGCGGCAGGGGGTGGCAGAGCGGGATCAGGTCCGCCGTCCGCTTGGCACCCATGATGCCCGCCAACCGCGCCACGCCCAGCACGTCGCCCTTGGCCGCGCCACCCTGGGCCAGCGCCAGCGTCTCGGGGGACATGAGAACCAGTGCCTCGGCCACGGCTTCGCGGGCGGTGGGTTCCTTGCCGGACACATCCACCATATGCGCCTGACCGGCGGCGTCGAAATGGGTCAGCGTCATGCGGCCCCCAGGATCTGACGGGTGGCGGCGGTGACATCCGCCTGCCGCATCAGGCTTTCGCCGATCAGGAAGCGGCGCACGCCTGCCTTCATCATCCGGCCGAGGTCGTCGGCGGTGAACAGCCCGCTTTCGCAGACAACGTCCCGGTTTGCCGGAATGCGCGGTGCGAGCTTCAGCGTCGTCTCAAGATCGACGTCGAAGGTCTTGAGGTTGCGGTTGTTGATCCCGATCAGCGGCGATTTCAGACGCAGGGCGCGGTCGAGTTCATCCGCGTCATGCACCTCGAGCAGCGCGTCCATGCCCCAGTGGAGGGCGGCGTCCTCAAGCTCGGCAGCGAGGGTGTCGTCCACCGAGGCCATGATGATCAGGATGCAGTCGGCGCCCCAGGCGCGGGCCTCGGCGACCTGATAGGGGTCGTGCAGGAAGTCCTTGCGCAGCACCGGCAGCTCGCAGGCCTCGCGCGCCGCCATCAGGAACTCGGGCGCGCCCTGGAAGGAGGGCGCATCGGTCAGCACCGACAGGCAAGCTGCGCCGCCCGCCTGATAGGCGCGGGCCAGCGCAGGCGGGTCGAAGTCGGGCCGGATCAGGCCCTTCGAAGGGCTGGCCTTCTTGATCTCGGCGATCAGTGCGGGGCCGGTGGCGGCTTTCCCGGTCAGGGCGCGGGCGAAGCCCCGGATGGGCGGGGCGCTGCGCGCAGTGGTCTCGACGTCCGAAAGGGGACGGGCGGCCTTGGCGGCGGCGATTTCCTCGAGCTTGTAGCTCTTGATGCGTTCCAGAATGTCCATGCGGGCAGTTAGCCCCTGACAGGCCGTGGAGGCAACGGGACAACCTCAAGGCCCGGGCGAATGGACTTTCTCTTTGCCTGGAAATCCGCGGTGCTGCGAGGGCGCGAGACCCCCGCTGCGGCTCAGGCCGTTTCGCCCGACCAGTCGATCGGGGGCTCACCCCGTTCCTCCAGCCAGCCATTCACCCGGCTGAAGGGGCGCGAGCCGAAGAACCCTCGCTTGGCCGAAAGTGGCGAGGGATGGGCGCTTTGCACCACAAGGTCCTCGGGCCGCGGCAGTCCTTCGGCGACCTTCGCCGCATGGGCGCCCCAGAGGACGAAGGCCAGCGGGTGGTGGCGCTGCGCCTCGGCGATGGCTTCGCGGGCCAGCCGCTCCCACCCCCAACGGGCGTGCGCGCCGGCCTGGCCGGGCTCGACCGACAGCGCGGTGTTCAGCAGGAGCACACCCTGCCGCGCCCAGGGGGTCAGGTCGCCAGAAGACGGGCGCGCGCCGGTGTCGGCCTGGAGTTCCCTGAAGATGTTGGCCAGGGATCGCGGCAGCGGCACGCCGGGGTTGACCGAGAAGGCGAGTCCGTTGGCATGGCCCGGCGTCGGATAGGGGTCCTGACCCAGGATCACGATGCGCACCTCGGGCGGTGCCAGCGCTTCGAGCGCGGCGAAGACCCGCTGAGGGCCGGGCAGCCAGTCGCGGTCCCGCAGACGCTCGCGGATGGCGGGCCAGGCCTCGGCGAAGAAGGGCAGATGCGCCCAGGCTTGCGGAGGGACCGGGTCCGTCACGGCCGGAGCCTCCGGCGGGGATACTGGGGGACAGAAGAGAACATGCGCTTACGCCGGGGGTGCGCCGGTGATGGCGGCCAGGCGCGCCAGGCGTTCCCTGGCCTTGCCCGAGTCGATCGACTCGCGCGCGATCTCGACACCCTCGCGCAGGTCGGCGGCGCGACCCGCCACCACCAGCGCGCCCGCCGCGTTCAGCAGGACGGCGTCGCGATAGGCCCCCGCCGCTCCGTCCAGCAGCGCGCGCAGGGCGGCGGCGTTCTGGGCAGGCTCGCCGCCCACGATCTCGTCGAAAGGGTGGACCGGCAGGCCCGCGTCCTCGGGCGAGACCTCGAACTCGGTCACCTCGCCGTCCTTCAGCTGCGCCACGCGGCTGGGCTCGACGATGGACAACTCGTCCGTGCCGTCGCCGCCGTGGACCAGCCAGGCCGAGGTGGACCCGAGTTCCCGCAGCGTTTCCGCCATGGGACGCAGCCAGTCGGCGGAATAGGCGCCGGTCAGTTGTGCCCTGACGCCCGCCGGGTTCGTCATCGGTCCCAGCAGGTTGAAGATCGTGCGCGTTCCCAGTTCATGCCGCGCGGGGCCGACATGGCGCATCGCCGGGTGGTAGGTCGGCGCCATCATGAAGCAGATGCCGCAGTCGTCCAGCGAGCGCTGCGCCAGCGCCGGTCCGCCCATCACGTCCAGCCCCAGGTGCGTCAGCGCGTCGGCCGAGCCCGATTTCGACGACAGGTTGCGGTTGCCGTGCTTGGCGACCGGCACGCCCGCGCCCGCCACGACAAAGGCCGTCGCGGTCGAGATGTTCAGCGTCCCCTTGCCGTCGCCCCCGGTGCCGACGATGTCGATGGCGCCTTCGGGCGCGGTGATGCGGTTCATGCGGGCGCGCATGGCGCGGACGGCGGCGGCGATCTCGTCCACCGTCTCGCCGCGCACGCGCATGGCCATCAGAAGCCCGCCGATCTGCGCCGGCGTGGCCTTGCCGTCAAACAGCGCGCCGAATGCCGCCTCGGCCTCCTCGCCGGTCAGGGGGCGGCTGGCGGCGACGCCGATCAGAGGGCGGATGTCGGTGACGGCGCTCATGCGGCCACCCCCGCCGCGTTCGAGCAGCGGCGCAGGAAGTTGCCGATCATCTCGTGCCCGTGCTCGGACCGGATGCTTTCGGGGTGGAACTGCACGCCCTCGATGGGCAGGCTGCGATGCGCCAGTCCCATGATTGTCCCGTCGGCCGCGGTCGCCGTGACACGCAGGCAGTCGGGCAGGCTCTCGGGTTCAACCGTCAGCGAGTGATAGCGCGTGGCGCGCAGGGGCGAGGGCAGGCCTGCGAAGACGCCGGTGCCGTCATGCGCGATCTCGTCGGTCTTGCCGTGGACGATGCGGGTTGCGCGGACAACGCGGCCGCCGAAGGCCTCGCCGATCGCCTGGTGGCCAAGGCACACGCCCATCAGCGGCACGCCCGTCTCGGCCGCGGCGCGGATCAGGGGCACGATGATCCCGGCCTGCGCGGGCGCGCAGGGGCCGGGCGACACGAGGATGCCGGCCGGGCGGCGGGCCAGCGCCTCGTCCACCGTCAAGGCGTCGTTGCGGATGACCTCGACCTCGGCCCCGGCCTCGCCCAGGTAATGGACGAGGTTCCAGGTGAAGCTGTCGTAATTGTCGATCATCAGGATCGAGGGCCGGATGCCCGGGGACGGCGGAAGATGGGGCCGGACAATAGCCGTGGGGGTCATCGGCGCCTCGCAGGAAAGGGGGCAGGAACGGGATCGCCGGGCGCCGCCGGAAGGGGCTGGCCCGCCGGCGGCGGTAGGCTATAGATGCTCCCAAGCCGCGCGGAGGGTCAAGCCCGCCGGGCGTGCCGCACGGTCACGAGGCCGCGCAACAGGACCACAGGGCAAGGCAGAGGGCAGGGCAATGGCGGGTTTCTGGACCGGGCTGGTTCACGGCACGCTGGTATGCGGCGCGACGCTGGCGGCGCTGTCGCTGGTCTTTCCCCATGGTGATGCCAAGCAGGACGCGGCTGCGCCGCAGGGGCAGGCCTCCCCGCCCCAGCCAAGGGAGCAGGCGTCTTCACCTGCGGCGCAACCGCAGGCCCCGGCACCGGAGGCGGCTCTGACTCCCGCGCCCTCGTCTGCAGTCATGGCGGCGGCGCCCTCGCGTGGTCCGGCGCTGGACGGTGCCGCTGCTGGCCCGGACGTCAACGACGCTACTGCCGCTGCCGAGACTGAGCGCCCCGCGCTGCAACCGCTGCCCGATCCCATCGGCTCGGATTTCCGCCGGGGCTCGGACGACCCGCCCCGCGCCCCGGCTGCCTCTCCCGCGCCACCGCCGGGCGAGGCTCCGCGCAGCCTTGCCGCCGGGCCGGAGCTTGCGCCTGCGCCTGCAGCGATCCCTGCCGAGAATCCGCGCGTGCTGGTCGCGCCCGCCGCTCCCGCCGGGATCGGCCTTCCGGCCGAGCCCGAGCCGCTCGACCGGCCGCAGATGGAAACGCCCGTCACGCCCGCCCAGCCTGGCCGTGTCGCCGATGCCGCGCAGGACGCGCTGCCCAGGCCCAGCCGGCCCGAGCCGGTGGCGGCCACAGAGGCTGCGCCCGTGCCTGGTGGCGCCAATGCGGCGGAGGACGAGGCCACGCGCGCTGAAGAGCCCGCCCCCGAAACGGCCCTTGCCGCACAGGATCAGGAGCCCACAGCCGACGCGGTCAGCACGGCGTCGGCGGACCCGCAGCGCCCCGAGGTGCCGGAAGCGCCGTCTGACCTCGCGGCCCTCACGCAGCCCGACAGCGCAGCCGCAACCTCGCCCCTTGATACCGAGGCGCCGCAACAGCCCTCTGTCGCCTCCGAGGACCGCTCGGCCGCGATCGACAACCTCCAGCGTGGGGGCGACGCGCCCGCCGCAAACCACGCTGCCGCAATCGAAGCCCGCGTTTCGGCTGCCACGCCTTCCGCGAACCGCGCGCCCCGGCCCGCGCCCGACCTCTCGATCCCGCAGGCCTTTGTCGCGCCCGGGACCCCGCGCATGGCCCCGCCCTTGCCCCAGCCCGCTGGGGCCACCCCGCCCGTGCCAGACCTGTCCGACCTGAAACCCGGAGCTTCCCGCTGATGCTGCCCCTGAACCCCGACCTCGCCGCCACCTTCCGCCCTCCGGTGATGGAGGCGCGGCGCTGGCTGCAGGGGCTTGCGCCCGACCCCCAGCGCCCGCTGATCAACGTCAGCCAGGCCGCGCCCATCGACCCGCCGCCCGAAGGGCTGCGCCGCGCCATCGCCGAGGCCGCGCTGACCCAGGCCGAGGCGCATCTGTATGGCCCGGTCCTGGGCAACGGCGAGCTGCGCGAGGCCGTCGCCGCCGAATGGAACCGCGCCTACGGGGCGAGCCTGACGGCCGGCAACATCGCTATCACGCAAGGCTGCAACCAGGCCTTCTGCGCGGCCATCGCCTCGGTCGCGCGGGCCGGGGACGAGGTCATCATCCCGGTGCCATGGTATTTCAATCACAAGATGTGGCTGGACATGCAGGGCATCCGGGCGGTGCCGCTGTCCTGCGGGCAGGGGATGGTGCCCGATCCGCAGGCCGCAGCCGCGCTTGTCACGCCGCGCACCCGCGCGCTGGTGCTGGTCAGCCCCAACAACCCCTCGGGCGCGGAATATCCGGCCGAGGTGGTGCGCGGCTTCTTCGACCTCGCCCGCGCGCGCGGCTTGGCGCTGATCCTCGACGAAACCTACCGCGACTTCGACTCGCGGGAGGGCGCGCCGCATGACCTGTTTGCCGACCCCGACTGGAGCGACACGCTGATCCAGCTTTATTCCTTTTCCAAGGCTTATCGCCTGACAGGGCACCGGGTCGGCGCCCTTGTCGCCGGGGCCGAGCGGCAGGCCGAGGTGGAAAAGGTGCTGGACACGCTGGCCATCTGCGCCTCGCAGCTGGGGCAGATCGGCGCACTTTGGGGGATGCGGAACCTGGGGGACTGGCTTGCGGGCGAGCGGGCCGAGATCCTGCGCCGCCGCGATGCGATGGCCCGCGCAATGGCGGGGCTGGACGGCTGGCGGCTGAAGGGCTGCGGCGCTTATTTCGCCTGGGCGGAACATCCCTTCGCGGAAAGCTCGGCCACGCTGGCGCCGAGACTCGTGCGCGAGGCGGGCGTTCTTCTGCTGCCCGGAACCATGTTCATGCCCGAAGGCGACGCGGACGGTCCGCGCCATGTCCGCATTGCCTTCGCCAACGTGGACGAGGGAGGAATCGCCTCACTGGCGGACCGTCTGGCCGCCTTCCGGGGGTAAGACCCGCTGCGGCCTTGCCGGATGGCAGGCCCGGCCCTAAACACGCCGGGCCGAAACTGCACCAGACAAAGGAACAGCAGATGACCAGCTTGCGGACCAAGGGCAAATCCACGGTGGTCTGGCTGCTGATGGGGATGCTGCTCCTGGGCCTGGGCGGCTTCGGGATCACCAATTTCTCCGGCACCGGCACGGCCTCGATCGGCGCGGTCGGCGACACCGAGATCAGCGCAGACGACTACCTGCGCGGCATCCGCTCCGAGATCCAGGGCTTTGCCGCGCAGACGGGCCAGAACCTGACGCCCGAGCAGGCCCGCACCTTCGGCATTCCCCAGACCGTGCAGGCACGCCTGTTCACCGCCGCCGCGCTGGAAGAGGAAGCCCGCCGCATCGGCCTGTCCGTGGGCGACGAAACCGTGCTGCGCGACCTGACCGCCGCCCCCGGCTTCCAGACCACGGGGGGCCAGTTCGACCCTGCCCGCTACCAGGATGTGCTGCGCCAGGAAGGTCTGCGCCCGGCCGAGTTCGAGGAGGACGTCCGCATGGACGCCGCCCGCCTGATCCTGCAGCGCGCCGTGATCGGCGGCGTGACCGCGCCCCCGACGCTGCTCGAGGGCACTGCCGCCTGGATTCTCGAAAAACGCGACTTTTCCTGGGACGAGCTGACCGCCGAGGACCTGACCGCCCCTGTCACCGCCCCGGATGACGAGACGCTGACGGCGTGGCACAAGGCCAATGCCGACCGCTTCACCTCGCCCGAGGTGCGGCGCATCACCTATGCCTGGCTGACGCCCGAGATGCTGGAGGCGTCGGTCGAACTGGACGAAACCGCGCTGCGCGATCTCTACCAGCAGCGCATCGCCGAGTTCCAGCAGCCCGAGCGCCGCATGGTCGAGCGGCTGGTCTATGAAAGCCAGGAGGCCGCCGCCGCCGCCAAGGCCGGGCTGGACACGGGGCAGGTGACCTTCGAGCAGCTTGCCGCCGAGCGCGGACTGACGCTGTCCGACATCGACCTGGGCGAGGTCTCCGAAGCTGACCTTGGCGCGGCCGGCGCCCCTGTCTTCGCGCTGGACCAGCCCGGCGTCGTGGGGCCGGTGCAGACCGATCTCGGGCCCGCGCTGATCTCGATGAACGCGATCCTCGAGCCGGTGAACATCCCCTTCGAGCAGGCCGTCGTGGACCTGCGCGCCGAAGCCGCCGCCGACCGTGCCCGCCGCGTGATCGAGGAACAGGCCGCCGACCTTGAGGACCGCATCGCGGGCGGCGCCACGCTGGAGGAACTGGCCGAAGCCACCGACATGGAACTGGGAAGCATCGAGTTCTCGGCCGAGACGCCGTCCGAGGGAATCGCCGCCTACCAGGCCTTCCGCGAACGCGCCCGCGCCGTGGCGCCCACCGACTTTCCGCAGATCTTCCAGCTGGACGACGGCGGTGTCTTCGCCCTGCGGCTGGACGAGATCGTGGCCCCCGCGCTGATCCCCTTCGAGGAGGTCCGCGAGGAGGTGCTGGCCGACTGGACCGCCGCCGAGACCCGGCGCGAGCTGAAGGCACGCGCCGAAGAGCGCAAGCTGCTGGTCGAATCCGCCGCGAACGGCGATCTTCCCGCCCCGGCCGAGGGTGCCGCGCCCGCGCCCGCCACGACCTTCCAGGTTGCGACGGATGTCGAGCGCGACACCGGCATCGAGGGCGTGCCCCAAGCCGTTGTTGCACAGGGCTTCCGTCTGGCCGGGCCGGGCGAGGTCGCCGTGGTCGAGGCCGAGGGCCGTGTCTTCATGATCCGGCTGGATGGCATCAAGTCCGCCGACCTGACCACCGAGGACGCCGCGCCGGTCGTAAGTGGCGTGACCCAGCGCCTGACGGATTCGCTGCAATCCGACCTGTTCCAGGCTTATGCCCGCGCGCTTCAGGCCCGGCACGGGATCACGCTGAACGACGGGGCGCTGGCCGCCGCCGAAGCGCGGATCCAGTGATGGAGCTGACGCCCGACTTCGCCGCCTTCGAGCGCGCCTGGGCCGAGGGCCGCAACCAGCTGGTGACGATCCGGCTGGCCGCAGACCTCGACACGCCCGTCAGCCTGATGCTGAAGCTGGCCGAGGCCGCGCCCTTGTCCTTCATGCTGGAAAGCGTGACCGGGGGCGAGGTGCGGGGCCGCTATTCCATTGTCGGCATGAAGCCCGACCTGATCTGGGAATGCCGGGGCACTCAGGCCCGCATCAACCGGCAGGCGCGCTATTCCGACAGCTTCGAGGACGATCCGCGCCCACCGCTGGACAGCCTGCGCGCGCTGATCGCCGAAAGCCGGATCGAGATGCCCGAGGGCGTCCCCGCCAGCGGCGCGGGGCTGTTCGGCTATCTCGGTTACGACATGATCCGGCTGGTCGAGCATCTGCCGCATGTGAACCCCGACCCTATCGGCGTGCCTGACGCCATGCTGCTGCGCCCTTCGGTCGTGGCCGTGCTGGACGGGGTGAAGGGCGAGGTTCTGCTGTGCGCGCCCGCCTGGCACGATCCGGGCGTGCCCGCGCGCGCGGCCTATGCCCAGGCCGCCGAGCGGGTGATGGAGGCATTGCGTTCGCTCGACCGCCAGCCGGCCGAGCCGCGTGCTCTGGGCGAGACGGGCGACGTTGGCGAGCCGCGGTCGAACTTCACGCGGCAAGGCTATGTCGCGGCGGTGGAAAAGGCCAAGGACTACATCCGCGCGGGCGACATCTTCCAATGCGTGCCCTCGCAGCGCTGGGTCATCGACTTCCCGCTGCCGCCTTTTGCGCTGTACCGCAGCCTGCGCCGGACGAACCCCTCGCCCTTCATGTTCTTCCTGAACATGGGCGGCTTCCAGATCGTCGGTGCCTCGCCTGAAATCCTGGTCCGTGTCCGCGATGGCGAGGTGACGATCCGCCCCATCGCAGGCACCCGCCCACGCGGCGCGACGCCCGACGAGGACCGCGCCAACGAGGCGAGCCTGCTGGCCGACGAGAAGGAACTGGCCGAGCACCTGATGCTGCTGGACCTCGGCCGCAACGACGTGGGCCGGGTGGCGAAACTCGGCAGCGTGCGCCCGACCGAGGAGTTCATCATCGAGCGCTATTCCCACGTCATGCACATCGTCTCGAATGTGGTGGGCGAGCTGCGCGAGGACGAGGACGCCCTCTCCGCCCTGCTGGCGGGTCTGCCGGCGGGCACCGTCAGCGGCGCCCCAAAGGTCCGCGCGATGGAGATCATCGACGAACTGGAACCCGAGAAGCGCGGCATCTACGGCGGCGCCATCGGCTATTTCGCGGCCAATGGCGAGATGGACATGTGCATCGCCCTGCGGACCGGCGTCGTCAAGGACGGCACACTCTACGTGCAGTCGGGCGGGGGAGTCGTCTATGACAGCGACCCCGAAGCCGAGTTCATGGAATGCGTCCACAAGTCGCGCGCCATGGTCCGCGCGGCCGAAGGCGCGGGCCGCTTCGTTCGCGGGAACGGATAGCGCGGCGCTGGATCTAGCCGCGGGACCGGAGCCAGCCCCCATCGTCGTGTACGACGATCCCGGGATATTTGTACAAGAACGGGGCCGCTCTCTGGAGAGCGGGCCATGCGGAGCAAACGATACATGCGCTGCGCCGGGGTTCCGGCGCAGCGGTAATGCTGATCTGCGCTTCCGCCCTGACGATCAGCCTGCGCGGGCGGTCCGGATGGCTCCGGTCTTCATGGAAGGCGTTGCCTCCTCCTGCTCGCGGCGGATGCGCTGGGCCTCCTCGACCCGCATCCGGGCCTTCATCAGGCCAGCCTCCTCCTCGTCGGTGTCCAGCGCCAGCTCGTAGCGGCGGATTTCCTTGGCCATGCTTTCCTCCCTGCATGGTGGATCAGACGAACGTCCGGGGTGTTTCGCGGTTCCCGGGAACCACCCCCACGTTGTGCCGGTTCTGTCCCCATGACAACGGAGACGATCATGCCCCATCCCGAAAATCCGACCGAGCCGCGCCACGCGAACAGCGACGTCAAGCGGGGCGAGTCCGCCGACGAGCCGGCGCCGTCACTTCAGAACGAATACACGGGCGACTCGGTGCGCGACGGCATCCCCGCGAACGGCACCCAGCCGACCGAAGCACGCGGCCCCGACGACGTCGGCGCCTGAACCGAGAAGGAGAGTCACATGGGCAATCTTGACGCAGAAAATGTCCGCTATCAGCGCACCGAGGACGTGAGCCGCGACAATGCCGAGCGCATGAAGCGCCAGCAGACCGAGCAGGAGGCGGCGATCCGCGATCCCCAGACCAAGGAAGGCAACGTGCCCCCAGCCGACGCGGGCAAGGCCGCGGGATGACGAAGAAGGCCGGGGAAATCCCCGGCCTTTCGCTCAGTCGCTGCCCCGGTAGGGCTCGACATATTGCAGCGCAAGGTCCCAAGGGAAGAAGATCCAGGTGTCCTGGCTGACCTCGGTGATATAGGTCTGGACCATCGGCTGGCCCTTGGGCTTGGCATAGACGGTCGCGAAATGCGCGCGTGGATACATCTGGCGCACCAGTTCCAGCGTGCGGCCGCTGTCCACGAGATCGTCCACGACCAGCACGCCCTCGCCATCGCCCATCATCGCGGGGTCTGGGGCCTTCAGCACCTGCAATTCGCCCTGTTCGCCCTTACGGTAGGATTTCACGCTGATCGTGTCGATGGTGCGAATATCGAGTTCCCGCGCGACGATCATCGCCGGGACCATGCCGCCCCGTGTGATCGCCACCACCGCGCGCCAGTCGCCGCCGCCCTGCGGGGCCTTGTCCTGCAGCCGCCAGGCCAGCGCGCGGGCATCGCGGTGCATCTGGTCCCAACTGACATGGAAGCCGCGTTCATGCGGCAGGCGATCCGGGCGGCCCTCGGGGCGAGACATGGCGAACTCCTTTTTCAGTGGCGGAGCATCAGCGTCAGGCCGAGCGCCCCGATCAGCGTGCCGGCGATGCGGTCGATCCCGGTCTTGGCGGCACGATAGCCGCGCCGCATGGGGCCTGTCGCCATCAGAACCGTCACGGCGGCGTAAAAGCAGACCTCGACCGACAGCGCCACCAGATAAATGACCGCCGCGCCCGCCGTCGAGAGGGCAGGGAAGATCCCCATGATGACACCCGCGTAGAACAGCGCAGGCTTGGGGTTCGACAGGTTCAGCGCCAGCCCCTGACGGAAGCCGGGGCCCGCGACCGACTCGCCCTCCATCGCCAGCGGGTCGGCGGCGTGGCGCCACATCTGGACGGCGACCCAGAGCAGGTAGGCCCCGCCGAGAAAGCGCAGGATCGTGTAGGACTGCGGCAGGGCGCGGAACAGCACCGTCAACCCGAACAGCGCAAACAGGCACCAGAAAGAGGCCCCGATCGCCAGCCCCATCGCATAGGGCATCGACGCCTGTCGCCCGCGCGCGGCGGCCGAGCGGCTGGCCGCGATGATCGCGGGACCGGGCGACAGGATCGCCACGCCCAGCGTCGTGACGAAAAGCCCCAGCGCGGGCAGGGTGATCGCGCCCATCAGCGGCGGTTCATTCGGCCGCCTTGCGCCCCGTCACCGCGTCGATGTCGGGCGCGTCCACCGCCTTCATGCCGACGACGTGATAGCCGGCATCGACGTGATGCGTCTCGCCCGTCACGCCCGACCCGAGGTCCGACAGCAGGTACAGCGCCGACTTGCCCACGTCCTCGGTCGTGACGTTGCGCCGCAGGGGCGAGTTCAGCTCGTTCCACTTGAGGATGTAGCGGAAGTCCCCGATCCCGGACGCCGCCAGCGTCTTGATCGGCCCGGCCGAGATCGCGTTCACCCGGATGCCGTCCTTGCCCAGATCCTCGGCCAGGTAGCGGACCGACGCCTCCAGCGCCGCCTTGGCCACGCCCATGACGTTGTAATGCGGCATCACCCGCTCGGCCCCGTAGTAGGTCATCGTCAGGACCGACCCGCCGCGCGGCATCATCGCCACCGCGCGCTGCGTCACGGCCGTGAAGGAATAGACCGAGATGTCCATCGTCATCAGGAAGTTGTCGCGGGTCGTGTCCACATAGCGGCCGCGCAACTCCTCCTTGTCGGAAAAGCCGATGGCGTGGACGAGGAAGTCCAACTGCCCCCAGCGATCCTTCAGCGACGCGAACAGCGCGTCCACCGAGTCCATGTCCGCGACGTCGCAGGGCAGCACGATGTCCGAGCCCAGTTGCGCGGCCAGCGGCTCGACCCGCTTCTTCAGCGCCTCGCCCTGATAGGAAAAGGCCAGCTCCGCGCCCTGGTCCGCCAGCGCGCGGGCGATGCCCCACGCGATCGACTTGTCATTGGCCAGCCCCATGATGAGGCCCCGCTTTCCCGCCATCAGACCCGCTGCCGGGGCTTCGCTTGACATGGGTCGTCCCTCGCGTTTTCAACCTTCGGTGAGGATTAGGGCAAAGCCAGAGGGGCATCAAGATGAGCGACCGCACCGGCATCTTCGAAGGCGACGATCCCTTTGCCATCGCCCGCCGCTGGCTGGACGAGGCCACCCGGACCGAGCCCAACGACCCCAACGCCATCGCCTTGGCCACTGTGGATGCCGAAGGCCTGCCGGACGTCCGCATGGTCCTGCTGAAGGAGATCGAGCCGGGGCCGCAGGGCGCTTTCGTCTTCTACACGAATTATGACAGCGCGAAGGGCCGCCAGATCTCGGAAACGGGCAAGGCCGCCTTTGTCATGCACTGGAAGTCGCTGCGGCGACAGGTCCGGGTCCGCGGCACCGTCACCCGCGAGGAAGGGCCTCAGGCCGACGCCTATTACGCCAGCCGCGCGCTTGAATCCCGCATCGGCGCATGGTCCAGCCGGCAGAGCCAGCCGCTGGACAGCCGGGGCGCGCTGATGGCCGAGGTCGCGCGTCAGGGTTTGCGCCACGGGTTGAACCCGACGCGGCCCCCCTTCTGGGGCGGTTTCCGCATCACGCCCGTCCAGATCGAGTTCTGGGCCGACGGTGCCTTCCGCCTGCATGACCGGTTCCGCTGGACACGGCACACGGAAAAGGATTGGCATGTTTCACGCCTGCAGCCATAGGTTGCAGATTTTTTGAAACAGTTTGTAAAGATTCTGGCAGAGTAACGCCGGGGCAGGGGTTTTCTCTCGGTCCGGTTGTGCTACCTTCGCGCCTGCGCTCGTACCGTGGCGCCAATCTGCAACTTGAACGTGATGCCCAACCGGACACCCCGGGGCACACAAGAGGCTGGGCTTAATGAACGGCGAAGACCCTTCTCTGGGACAATACGTGAAGGGGCAGATCAAGTGGTTCGATCCGGCCAAGGGCTTCGGCTTTCTGGCTGACATGACCGGCGGGCCTGATGTCCTGCTGCATGGGAATGTCCTGCGGAACTTCGGGCAAAGCTCGGTGGTGGAAGGCGCCCTGGTCGAGGTCCGGGCGATCCAGACGGCGCGCGGCCGTCAGGCGACCGAGGTGCTGTCGATCGCGCCCGCGCCCTCCGAATCGGGTGCGCCCATCGCGGAACTGGAGGAACTGGGCGAGGATGAGTTGCGCGCGCTGCCGCTGCTGCCCGCGCGGGTCAAGTGGTTCGACCGCAACAAGGGCTTCGGTTTCGCCAATCTTTTCGGCCGCAAGGGTGACGTCTTCCTGCATCTCGAGGTCTTGCGCCGCGGCGGCTTTGCCGATCTCGTGCCCGGAGAGGCCGTGGGCCTGCGTGTCTTCACGGCCGCGCGCGGCATGATCGCGGCCCAGATCGTCGCGTGGGAGAAGGCGGTGTCGGAAAGCGAGCTTGGCACGGGGGGCGAACCTCCAAGGGGCAGCTCCTGCGCCGTCGAGGGGAAGGGCGAAACAAGGGTGGTGGAGCGGATGCGGACGCTGTCGACCTCCACCCGGCCCAAGCTGACGCTGAACAGCAAGGCCCCTCAGTGAAACGGCTCGCCGCCCTGACCGTTCTGGCGCTGGCCATGACCGGCAGCGTGGCACAGGCGGCGAGTTGCGCGCGGGATGCGGCGATCCTGCTGACCCCGGACGGACGGGAACAGCGCGTCACGGTCGAGATCGCCGACGACGCGGCGGAACGCGCCCAGGGTCTGATGTATCGCAAGTCGCTGCCCCCGGACCACGGGATGCTGTTCGTCTATCAAAGCCCGCAGCCCACGAGCTTCTGGATGAAGAACACGCTGATCCCTCTGGACATCCTGTTCTTCGACGCGCGCGGCGTGCTGCGCCACGTTCATTCCCACGCGCGGCCGCTGGACCTGACCTCGCTGCCCGGCGCCTTGCCCGGCGATCCCGATCCGAACCGCATGTTCGTCCTGGAACTCGCCGGAGGAGAGGCCGCGCGCAAGGGCCTGGTCCCTGGTACCGCGCTGGGCCACCCGGCCGTTCCGCAGGGCGATGCCGCCCGGCCCTGCGACTGAACGCTTTCGGCTTTCCCCGGCCGCGCGGCCGGTCTAGAAGGTTCTCGGTCCGGGGCGTGGCGCAGCCTGGTAGCGCGACGGTTTTGGGTACCGTAGGCCGGAGGTTCGAATCCTCTCGCCCCGACCAGCACCTGGCTTGTTCCGAACGGATCCGGTTTGCAGGACGGTTTGCAGAATCGTCCCGCTTGGTTCTCACCATCAGGCATGACCTAGTACATCCAGGGCGCCTACGATCTCGACAATCCGGGCCTCTGGGATGTCGAGCACATCTGCAACGCGGGCGGCACCTTGGCCGCAGCGGCGCCTTATTCCTTTGGGAACTGTGCGCTGGACCCAGACGACCCGGATCGCTGCTTCGCTTCGGTCAAGCTGCCAGGTGTGGAGTACCAGACCATCGAGCTGCGCCGGGTGTCGCGCGGCAACTGGCAGATCCTGCGCCAGATCACGAACACCTCTCCGGAGCTGCGCGACCGATACCCCCGCGTCGTGAAAGCGCAGGGAAAGTTCCTGACCTGGCTCGACGGCCGGGACGCGACTGGCGCCACGACGCCGCTTCTGCCGCTGTCTGGCTAAAGGCGGGGACCCAACCGTCAGGCGTTCGTGAAAAGGGCCGCAATTGACCTATCAATCGGGGACTCGGCCGCCCTGCGCCGGAGATCTGCGAGGATCACGTCCCGGTTCTTGCGATAGTAAGGCACGTCGAAGACGCCAGCAAAGTTGTCAATTTCCCCAATCGCGTCGAGCGTCGCCATGGTCCGGTAGCACTTGGCGCAACGGGAGCAGTTCTTGGTTGCGCCATAGGACCGAGCTCGATTCCTGGCGACCTGTACGCAGACGTCCAGCATCGACCTCACTATCGGGTCAGAGGCGATCTTGATTGTTTTCTCAATGCGCGTCTCGCCTGCGTTCGCGCAGATCATGCGAAGCTTTCCAGGGGAAATCAGAGGTAGAAGGATCGCGTCAATGTTTGCGAGGGATTCAGAGCCTCGCAGGTTGAGTTCACTGTATCCGTAACCTGATGCGTACAGGTATGTGTCGATCTCGTGCTCGAACAGTGCCGCAGCCGATGCATTTCTCATCGTATGCGTGCGCATGAAGTCGTAGTTTTTGTCTACTCTGTATGCATCCACGATGTTGGAGTGGACGATATGGTAATGACGATCTGTGGCCGTGGCAAAGCTGGAAACACGATCCGCGGCGCCGTTGAATAGCGATGCCGCCGCACGGGTCTGGCCTTCGAGATCGGTGTTGAAGGCCCCGACGTCGAATGTGAACAGGTCGGTCACTTTCAAAGCGCTCTGGGTCCCGGTAGCCTCGAACCACTTCAAGGCGGCGAAGCTGTCCACCCCCGCAGAAAAGCCTGTCGCAACCCTTAGCCCCGGCCCCGCCGCTTGCGGAGGTTCATCCGCGATGTCGCATTCGATCTGTATGCGCTTCAGCCCAGGATCGAAGTTGTGGAAAAGGGCTTGGATGTCACTACGAAGGAGATGCAGCAACAAACTTGGGAGCTTGCCCTCAATTTGGAGACAGCGGCCGGTTCTCATTGCGGGCAGAAGCAGTCCGATCGCAACCCAAGCAGCCGAGGTTGCGGGCCGAGGATGCCCAGTCGAACTCCGAACGTCGTGTGTCAGGTGAGAAAGTCCTGCGAGACCCGAGACGTCGCAATGATAATTCCCCCCGCTAGGCGTGCGGGAAAATCCGACATTGGTTACCTTTATGGGTTTCACTGCTGCGCCCTTGGAATACCAGAGGTTGTAACGCATATGCCGAGGCGCGTGCTCATGCAACGATACGAAGGCGGCTGGCGGGTGCCCCAAGCTTAAGGTTCCAGCCACACCAGCGGCTGAAGTGATGCTCGGCGACAGCCGGCGTCATGTTGGGATGCCGCACTGACCTTCCGAAGTACTTCAAGGATGGAACGGATGGATCGACCGCCCGAGTTCTGGGTCGGGCTGGTTGCGGCCGCCCTTTACGTGTTTCGGAAAAACGAGAGCAAGAGCATCTGGATGCGGGTCACGGAGGCGGGGATCTCGGGCGGGCTGGGGTTCTCGCTGGCCCCGGGCGCCGCGCAGTGGGCGGGGGGCAGCGAGGCCATCGCGGCCGTGCTGATCACCTCGCTCGGCTATCTCGGGCTGGATGTGCTGACGTCGCGGGTGGCCGACCGGGCGGTCATCCACGAGATCATCGTGCGCCGCCTCGGCGGTGGGAGTAAGCCATGACGCACATGCCGCATCTGCACGGCACCCTCCAGCGGTGGGCCAAGCCATCGACCCTTCTCCTGATGGCCATGGCGGTCGCCTACTGGGCGCCCGGCATCTTCGACCGGTACATCCGCGATCGGCCCTGGATCAGCGCCGCGCTGGCGGTCGAGAGGTCCGACCATGGGGTGCGGCCCATGGTAATCCGCGAGCTGGTCGAGGCGGCGGCACCAGTCGCCGGCGAGCGCCTGATCTGGGTCGAGGACAGCCGGGGCATCCGCCTTTGCATGTCCCATCGCGAAGACAGCTGGGAGGGCCGCAGTGCCCGCACATGGTCGGCGGCGGCCTTCTTCGACCATGCCTGCGCCATCCCCGATGCGGAGCCCTGGCGCGCCTGCACGCGCTTCGTGGTCTCGACCGAATGGGGCAGCCGGGACGCCTTCGGGCCGTACTGCAGCGAACTGTTCGATCCGGCAGCGCCGCCCGCCTGAAGCCCCTGACCCATCGCCACCCCGCCCCGCCATCGCGCGGGGCTTTTTCGTGTGAGGATTCCATGGCCACGGAATATCCGGTTCGCGACTGGAAACCGATCCAGCAGCGGCTGCAGGATCTGGGCTTCTACGCCGGCCGCATCGACGGCGGGCGCGGCCCGCTGACCGATCAGGCCATCGTGGCCTTCAAGCGCTCGATCGGCTTTGTCGCGCGGCCCTTCTACGGGCCGCAGACGCACGAGGCGCTGATGACGGCGCCGACGGCGGCGGCCCACAGCCCCTATCCCTGGTATCGGGAGGCCGAGCTGGTGCTGGGGCTGCACGAACGAACGCATGTCAGCTGCCTGCGGTCCTGGTTCGATCAGGCGGTTGCGTGGATCGACCCGCGCGAGATCGCCTGGTGCGGCGCATTCGTTGCGACTTGCCTGCGCAAGTGGCGGCCCGGGATCGATCTGCCCGGCAACCCTCTGGGCGCGCGGCAGTGGGGCGCCTTCGGCGAGGCCTGCCCGCCCCAGCGCGGCGCGGTGCTGACCTTCTGGCGCGGCTCGCGCGATGGCTGGTAGGGGCACGTCGGCTTCTACGCCGGCGAGGACGACAGCGCCTTCCACGTCCTCGGCGGCAACCAGTCCAACGCCGTCACGATCACCCGCATCGCCCGCGACCGCCTGCTGCAGAGCCGCTGGCCCGCAGGTGTCCTGCAGCCCCTGCACATCCGCCGCCTGACTGCGGGCGGGAAACTTTCCACGAACGAGGCATGAACCATGCAAGAGCACCTGATGACGATCCTGACCTTCGCGGCCGGCGTCCTGTCCATCCTGATCGTGACCTATGGCCAGATCATCAACGCGCGGCTGAAGAAATGGTCCGAGGCCAAGCTGGCCGAGCACGGGCTGACCGAGGCCGCCAAGTGGCAGGCCGACCTGAAGGCGGGGCTGCTGACCGGCGCCAAGGCTGCGCTGCTGGACGGCAAGTCGATCACCGAGGCGATCAAGGCCGCGATCACCCACACCCTCGCCTCTAATGCGGACGCGGCGGCGGGGCTGCGGCCGCAGCCGGACGTCCTCGAGCGTCTGGCGACGGCCGCCGTTGCCGATGCCGCCGCCGACCTGGCCGCCACGGCGGCGAACGCGGTGAAGGCGGGCGCGGCAGCGGGTCCGGCACTGGACGAGCTGACGACCGTGCTCCACGGCGCCCTTACCGGCGCAGGTGCGCGATGAGCCCGGTCGTGATCGCTGGCGCCTGGTGGGCGGCCAGCCTCAAGGCGGGCGCCGCGTGGGGCCTGTGGCCGCTATGAGAGCGCCCCTCTTTGCAGGCTTTCAGGGCGCGTGGCTGCACTGGAACGGCATTGCACCGTCACTCAGACCCGTCACACGCCCGAGACGGACATGACGGCGCACTACCGCGAGGCACTGGACCAGGGCGTGGCCGGCTTCCGGGACGTGCTGCCCGAGCGGTTCGACGTGGCGGCGCGGAGATCCGCCGCAAGGCGGGCCTCGCCGGGCGCGGTCATCTGCTGGTCGTTGACCCATTGGGACCAGCCGCGCGATCCGGTGCGCCATGCCGTTGCCGCCGTCGAAGGGGCAGGGCCGCTCGACCGCTTCATCGCGGTCAACGAGCCGTCGGTGGGGCAGGCGGTCAGCGGCTGGACGGCCGACCATGCCGTGTGCATGGCGGTCGAGATGATGGACGCCGCCGGATCGGCGAACCCCTATGCCCAGTGGTGGACCTGCGATCCGGCGCATCACCGCGGGCCCGAGGTCTGGCGCGCCACGGACAAGTTGGTGCGGGCCTTCGGCCCCTCGATCGAGGTGGTGGGCTGCAACTATCATGCCGCCCATGCGTCCGCGCCCCTGCGCGACATCCTGCGCTGCGCGGCCGATTGTTACCCGGATCACCGGATCGGGCTGACCGAGACTTCATGGCACGACGGGCACGCGGGGTGCGAAGGACGCTTCCCACACATCCGGTCACGTGCCGAGTGGTGGGATCATGTCCTCGAGGAGATCGCCGCCTCGGGCGTGCCGCTGGCCTGCGCGACCTGGATGCCGTGGCTCGACATGGCCTTCGAGCCGGGGCCGGTCTGGCCGAACGGATGGCGCTGCCATGTACCAGCGTGACCCCACGGCATGCATCGGCATCACGCCGACGGCGCTGACCGTAACCGTGGACGGCAAGCCGGTGCTGGTGATTCCCCGCGAGCGGATGCTGGACCTGATGGTGCGGATTGGGATTGCACTGCGGAAAGCGCCGGGTTGCGGCGGCAGTTTGCCGCCGCAAGGGTTGTAGGAGCTGAAGTTGGCAGCATGCCCATCGTGCTCTGCAATCATGGCGGAACGGAGTGCCGACTGCGGGGCTTCACGCTTCAGTTGTGAAGCGCCTGTCTGTTCTGAACCTGGCGCATCGCCAGCTTGCGGGCCAGGCGCCCCGAGGGCAGCGGCCGGGCGGGCTCGGCCGCGACGCTGTCGTCCAGAAGCTGCGGGAAGAGGTCCAGGATCTCCTGCCGCGCCGCGGGTCCGACCGAGCGCAGCGCCTGCGGACCGGTGTAAAGGGACTCGGTCTCGGCGCCGTTCGAGATCACCACCTCGTGCCGGTCGAAGAGCAGGTGGAAATACTCGACCCCGGCCAGGTCCTCGGCCACGTCGATGCCGTCCAGCAGCACCAGCTGCTTGGCCGCCACCAGCACCTCGGGGGCGCCGAACATCCGCTGCGCGATCTTCGAGCGCACAAGGATGCGGTGCTGGGGCGAAACCAGCAGGTCCCGCGCCGGCGCGCCCTGCCCCAGGGCCCCGGCCCGGATCCGGATCGGCCGCAGGCGGGGCGTCTCTGCCAGCGTCGCGGCATCGACGCGGGACGAGCCGGTCCAGCGCAGCGGCTGCGCGCCGCGGTCGCGGGTCAGCACCAGGTCGCCCGCGCGCAGATCCTCGATGGCGACCGGGCCGCGCGGCGTCTCGATCAGGGTGCCGCGCGTGAAGCAGGCGACCTCCACGGTGACGAAGGCGGTATCCGTCGTGCCGCTGCCGCTGGCGATCTGGTAAGTGATCGTTTCCTCGCCCAGCACGTCCCCCGCCTTGAACTTCAGCGTGCCGTCGGGGTTGAGGGTGACCACCGTCCCCGAAACGAGCGTGACGCTGTCGCCGGGAGAGACCCTTTGCCCGTTGATATGGGTGATCGTGAGCGTCGCGCCCTGCGGCCCCGTGTCGTTTGCCAGCACATCGAGATCGCTCGTCCGCTGCGGGCCGATCATCAGGGTGTCGTTGTTGGCGATCACGGCCGTCTGCACGCTGTCGGCCACGATCATCAGGTTGGAATCATATCGGGAGTCGCCCGTGTCCGCGATGCCGACCCAGATGGTGTTCTGCACGCCGGGATTGACGGGGGCCTTCATGGTCAGCCGGACGGTCAGCCCGTCCATCTCGGTGTTGTACTGGCTGCCGGAGTTGTCGAGATACAGGTTCTCGTTGCTGGGCGTGATCGGGTCTCCGTTGACGTTGGTGCCGCCCGGCGTGATGTTGTCGATCGACACCTCGCCGGTCCCGATGGCGAGCTTCACGACCTCTCCGTTGACCTTGATGCGCACGACGTCATTGAAGCCCGCATCGGCGTATTCCGGGTACTCGTCCGACGAGAACACCAGCTGCATCGTCAGCACCGGGCCCGTGGGGATGAAGGTCGCCTGCAGGATCGCCCCGTCATGGGTCTGGGCTCCGCCGGCGGCAGCGTTCAGATCCGCGTTCCCTTCGACCCCACCACTTACGTCGGTGCCGAAACTGGCGGACTGGTTCGCCAGACCGCTTGCCCGCGTGAAATCCCCCGCCTGGCCTGTTGACAGGATGATGCCGCTGTTCGACGGCACCGCGCCGGGCGAGATCGTCTCACCGCTGGTATAGATGCCCTTCGAGGTTGCAGCGCCCTGATAGCTCGCCGAGACGAGCTGGATGCCTTTGACCTGCCATGGGATTTTTCCTCCACCGCCGATTAGAGTCCGCCCTAACTCGAGGACGGACA
>NZ_JBHLWE010000020.1:0-4587 GCF_042432925.1 Paracoccus niistensis
CCGTAGCGCCAAAACCCGTCATGCACTAAGATTGCAAACGGACCACCTCATTGGGGCAGGCCACTGAGGCATGAAGCTGATTGTGGACGCCCTGAGCGACTATCAGCACAACTAGGCCTACCGCTCCCTTTACGAGAAACTCACATTTCGAGCCTCCTGAAGGGCGGAACCCGAAAACCCGGTCAGGCGCTTATGGTCGAAGTTCCCTTCGAGAACCGGCCCGCAGCATTGTTCGATGCCAAGGAACTGTTGCACCTGAGGACATGCCTGCGACTATCCCGAGGGCTGTAGGCCGGGTCCCATCGCCATCCTGTTGGCTGCCACAGTTATCGTCTGGCTATGCGCCCTGAGCCAGCTACCACGCTGCATTGCAATCTGGCTCCCTCATGCGGTTTGCGCATCGGAGCCGAACAGTATTGAAGACTTGCATCTTGGCGCATGTGATCACATGTTCCGCACAACTTTCTCGTGTATCGGTGTTTCGCATGGCTACGCTCACCTTCAGGCTGGGGCAAGGCTCTCTCACTAACATGACCTCAGTGGATTGGTCAGAGCTTCTAGGGTTTTCCAGCGTCACCCGGAGCGCAAACCTGTTGCGGATACACGAGGGGACCACCCACTACGCAGTTTTCTGCGGATCGAACCTGACCTATGCTGGGGTAGGACCGGGCCGTCTAAAGTCCGGAACGGTCACCGCGCTGAAGCTGGCCCCGGCCGGACATGTCATCTTGGACGTGACAGGGATCCAAGTTGATGGAGGGGCGCTTGCAAGCGCTTATGCCGCGTCAAACGATGCCAAGGTGTCGCATCTTCTTCTATCTGGCAACGATCTGCTACGCGCCACTGACCTGGCTGAAACACTGGCGGGTTATGCCGGGGCAGATACCATCTATGCTTGGGGCGGAAACGACAAGATCTTCGGCGGCCTCGGCCACGACAAGCTTTACGGAGGAATGAGCAACGACACGCTGCTGGGTGAGGGTGGCAATGATCTGCTTGTGGGTGGTCTGGGTACCGACACCCTTTACGGTCATCAGGGGACCGACACCCTCCAAGGCGATGCGGGCAACGATGCGCTTTACGGCGGGGGCGACAACGACCTGCTACATGGTGGCGCCGACAATGACACCCTTTACGCCGGAGACGGCAATGACATTGCTTGGGGCGGCCTGGGCGATGACATGCTATATGGCGAAGCTGGGAACGACAGTATGTGGGCCGGCGACGGCCGAGATTTGATGTTCGCGGGTATTGGAAACGATACACTCCAAGGAGGCGCCGGCAATGACACGCTTTATGGTGAGGCTGGCAATGACTCGATCTCCGGCGGCGTCGGCAACGACTGGATAGCGAGCGGGACAGGCAATGACCTTCTGCTCGGCGATGCGGGCCATGATATACTGTACGGCGAAGTGGGCGCGGACCACCTTAAGGGAGCAACAGGGAACGACCGCCTCTATGGTGGGGCTGGCAATGACACGCTGTATGGCGGGGCGGGGGCGGATAGCCTTTATGGCGGGGCAGGTGCGGATGTCTTCGTCTTCGTCGATGTCTCAGACTCGCCCCGCACGAGCCGGGACTATATCGACGATTTCAGCTCCTCACAGGGGGACCGGATCGACCTGTCGGGCATGCCTGCCGTGCTGACGCCGAGCAGCAATCAGGACTGCACCTATGTTGGCACGCGGGCCTTCAGCGGCGAAGCTGGCGAACTGAGGTGGGTCCGAACCGCTAGCGCAACCTATGTTCAGGCCGACATGGACGGCGACGCCAAGGCTGACTTGGACATTCGGATCGGCAAGTCGATCGACCTGCATCTTTCTGATTTTGTACTGTAATATCAGAATACTGAAAAAATTTTGTTATCAGACTATATTAGTGACCCTAGATGACGAGGGTACCTCGCCACGAAGCCTGATGCATGGGCAATCCAAGCTGGTCAGTCTGACTCGATCAGACCCACAGACAATCGGAACATCCTGCCCCGGAGGCACTTGTTCACGATGTAGAGGACTCTGCTGAAGCTACGCGACTTTCCGCAAGTTTCAGGCATGCACGATTTTATCAAATCAACTCAATTGCTTGTCGATCAGAACGTCCGCAAGGGATCGTTTAGCATAATTACGTCCAGATGACATTGCTGCTCGGTCTGTCCTCGCTCATAGGTTGTCTGATAGAGAGCTCGTGAACGCCCGGAGGTGCATCTTGACGAGTTCGAACAGGCATCGATCGCTATCGACGCAGATCCTTGGCTCCTTACTCATCGTTATGGCTGTGGGGATACTGAGCCTCATATTTATCGGCTATGACGCGATTAGCATGGCAGACATGACCGCTATGGCTCGGCAGGAGCGGTTCGCTGCACGAAATCTCGCTACTGAAATTACTCGTCTTCCGGAGCAACAGCGAAGCGCGACAATCTGGGACGAGGCGGTCCTCAGAACCAGACTCCGTGATAACGAGTGGATAGATGCAAATCTCGGCGCCTGGATGCAGGACTACTTCGGGCACAGCGAGAGCTACGTTCTCGATCACTCGAACAGGCCGTTTTTTGCGTCGATCGGAAAGGAACGCCTCCCCCCCGATGTTTATAACGACCGAGCCGAAGTCATCGCACCGCTCGTAATCCAGCTTCGTTCAGCCATAGCAGAAGTCAGCGAAGGTCTGGATAATCCCTATGAAGAACTTGCCAAAGTCTCAGTTGTGGCCCCTCTGCAATTTGACAGCGGTGCGGCCATTGTCAGCGTTGTGCCCATCATTTCTGATACTGGAGAAGCCGCACAAATACCTGGAACGGAATCTCTGCATGTTGCAGTGCGCTATGTCGATGCGAGTCTTGCTCAGAAAATCGGACTGCCTGTTGAGCTTCAGGCAGTCGCATTCAAGACATCTCCTCCTGCAAGCGGGCTTGTGGGTATACCAGTAACCGATCCGTCTAGAGAGGTTATCGCTTGGCTGGTCTGGGAACCCGAGCGGCCGGGGATGAAAATCCTGATGAGGATGCTGCCAGCGCTTCTGGGGACCGGGCTGGCAGTCGTGCTTCTACTGTGGTGGATCATTCGACGTCTCTTGCGGGTATCGGGGCAGTTGCAGGTAAGTGAGGCGCAGGCACGGTTTCTAGCAAACCATGATGCACTGACTGGTCTCCCAAACCGGGCCTTGTTTCAGGACCGGCTTGCGCAAGCCTTGCATGCCGCGGATCGAACCGGCCAGTCCGTGGCGCTTCTGGCCATTGATCTGGACAGATTCAAACTGATTAACGACTCGCTTGGCCACCCGGCCGGAGACGAGCTGATCCGGCAAGTCGGCAGCCGGTTAACCGAACTTGTGCGGGCAGGGGATACGGTCGCGCGAGTCGGTGGGGATGAGTTCATGGTTCTTCTGTGTAACATGACCGACAATGATGCCTTGCGGCGTGTCTGCACGAAAATCGTAGATGAACTGTCCCGCCCCTATGCGCTGCTGGGAAGCGCCGGTTGTGTCGGGGCCAGCATAGGCGCGGTCAGGACCGTGGCCGCACAGGAAGATCCGGAAGAACTGGTCCAACGTGCTGATATGGCACTCTATCGTGCCAAAGCTGAGGGCAAGGGCCGCTACAGCTTGTTCGAGAACGATCTGACGAGTCCTGTGCGGCATCTGAAGGAAATCGAGAACGATCTGCGCGCTGCGCTCAAGTCCGGCACAGGTTTGAAACTGGTCTATCAGCCCTTCTATGACAGAGAGGGACAGGTAACGGGCGCAGAAGCATTGTGCCGTTGGGATCATCCGGTCCATGGCGCATTGTCCCCTGAGATCTTTATCCGCGTGGCCGAGGAGCGCGGGTTGATCGACGAGCTCGGCCGGTGGGCGCTGGACAAGGCCTGCCATTTTGCAGCCAGCACAAATCTCTCCAAGATCGCAGTCAACGTGTCTCCGTTACAGCTAAGAAATCCCAGTTTCGTTCCAATGGTTCTTCAGACACTCGAAAACTCTGGACTAGCACCTACTCGGCTTGAGCTCGAACTTACCGAGAGGGCCGTGCTCGAGCAGAGCCGCGAGATTGCGGATATCCTCATTCGACTTCGGAGCATTGGGATCAAGATTGCTCTGGACGACTTTGCAACCGGCAACTCGTCTTTGCAGTACCTGCGCGACCACCGGGTCGATTGCCTCAAGATTGAGCGATCCTTCATCGCGCGCCTTGGCAAGGACGAGGAATCCGATCGCCTGGTTCAGGCAATCTTTGGATTGGCAAGGGCCACTGGAGTATCTGTAACCGTCGAAGGGGTGGAGACCAAGACGCAGCACAGTCTGCTCGCGTCGATGGGGTGCAAGACATTCCAAGGGTTCTTGTTGAGCAGCCCGATGGAGCCAGAGAAGTTCGAGGAACTTCTTCGAGGCGAGGGAACAAGCTCTTCTCTAGAGACAACGTAAGCAACTTCGTAGATTTTCCTGGCTTTGATGAAGTGAATTTATCGTACTCTCAGGGCCTATCACTCGAAGCCAATATGGCTCTGGGGCTTGTGGTTCAGAGCGATATGGGGCTGGCCTGCCCCAATGAGGTGGTCCGTTTGCAATCTTAGTGCATGACGGGTTTTGGCGCTACGG
>NZ_JBHLWE010000021.1:0-40099 GCF_042432925.1 Paracoccus niistensis
GGCTGTGTGCCAGCTTGATGTGGGCGACCTGCAGCTTGGTGCGCTCGCCGCCGATCACGGCATAGTCCTCACTCCAGTCGAACTGGAAAGCTTCACCCGGGCGGAAGGTCAGAGGAACGAAAGTGCCGCGTCCCGTTATCTGCTGCTCTCGCTGCCGTTCTGCGCGCCATTCACGGGCGAAGGCAGCAACCCGGTTGTAGGAGCCGGTAAACCCCAGTGCGACCAGATCGGCATGTAGCTGCGTCAGGGGGCGCCGCTGCTTGCGCGACTTCGAGGTCTCGGTCTTCAGCCAGGCTGCCAGTTTGTCGGCGAACGGGTCGAGCTTGCTGGGCCGCTCCGGCACCGAGAACCTCGGCTCGATCGTGCCCGCCTTCAGATACTTCCTGATCGTGTTGCGTGACAGCCCGGTTCGACGCGCGATCTCGCGGATCGGCAGCTTCTCTCGCAAGGCCATGCGGCGGATGACGTTCAAAAGTCCCATGTGGATCACTCCGATGCCCCCCATCGCTCACCGCGCTCGGGGGAAGGGTCACATGGGTCAAATCTCAGTGGAAATCAGGCGCCAACCCGGGTCAGTTCCAAGTGGAAATCAACAGCAACCCTCTTGTTGTAGATGATTTCATATTTCAGGAACTCAGGTTCGAGCATTTCCTGAAAACCGGTGTCTACGAGCTGCGATATGAAGTCTATGTTGGAACGGCCGTGAGAGAAGGGCGTCACTTGGACATCAACGCCATGCCGCTTGAGAACATCGTGACCTAAGCAGTTTTCTCCGATTGAGTAAAATTCAACCTTAGGCTCCAATCCGTTTCCCATCCCGCATCCCCGCGCTGTTATCTCATTTTGCGCTGGAGGCCGCAGCCTCAAACGCTGAGCAATCCGGCTATTTTTCTGGCTGGCGGCTTGGTGTCAAGGCGCCAGCCTTCGCTACCGCAACCAGTGCCATCTACGACTTTCTGACCTCATCACCTGACGCAGCCTGACATGGCGGCAATCATCTGGCGGCGTCGACGGTCTGTGGGTGGGTGAATCAAGAAGGGTCGAAGCGACCGGACGGATGTCACGACTACCCGTCCGGTCAGATCACCCGTCCAGCAAGTTGGGCGACCGCCCGGCGAATATCACAACTCCAAGTAGCCCGGAAGAGGGCCGCGGCTGACTTTCAACGGAGCTATCTCATGGATCGACCGCCCGAGTTCTGGGTCGGGCTGGTTGCGGCCGCCCTCTACGTGTTCCGCAAGAGCGAGAGCAAGCACCTGTGGATGCGCATGGCCGAGGCCGGCATCTCCGGCGGCTTGGGCTTCTCGCTCGCCCCGGCCGCCGCGCAGTGGGCCGGCGGCAGCGAGGCGATCGCGGCCGTCCTGCTGACCGCGCTCGGCTATCTCGGGCTCGATGTCCTGACCTCGATCGTGGCTGACCGGGCGGTCATCCGCGAGATCATCTTGCGCCGCCTGGGTGGCGGAGGAGGCAAATGATGCGCGACGACCTGATCCACCTGCGCGCCACCCTGCAGCGATGGACCGCGCGGGACAGCTTCTGGCTCCTCTTGGCGCTTGCCGTAGCCTTCTGGGGACCGGGCGTGTGGGACCGGCACATCCGCGAACGGCCGTGGATCAGCGCGGCCCTGGGGATCGAGCGACCCGCCTATGAAGGGCCCGCGCTGCTGATCCATGACATCGTCGAGGCGCACTCACCCGTCTCTGGCGAGCGGCTGATCTGGATCGAGGACAGAGAGGGCGCGCGGCTCTGCGGATCGCACCGGGAGGATGGCTGGGAAGGTCGCGCGGTCCGCACCTGGTCGGCCGAGGCCTTCTTCGACCACGCCTGCCGCATCCCCAAGGCGCCTTGGCGCGCCTGCACCCGCTTCGTCGTGCTGACCGAATGGGGCAGCCGCGGCTCGTTCGGGCCCTACTGCAGCGAGCTGTTCGACCCGAGCACGGGCGCCGACCACCGCCGCTGACCTAATTCTCGGATACCTCAAGCGATGCAGAGCCTTACCCTGAGGTGCCGCTTTGGGCGGGTACTGCCCTGTGGTCAGGGCGTGACCGGCGTCCCGGCGTAGGTCTTCTCGCCAACGCGGACAATGATCCGGCCATTGCCTAGGTCACGCTCGAACTTGCCCTGAATGGAGATGCAGCTGCCCACTGTGATGGTCCGGATCATCTTCAACCCTGCCGTATATTGCTTGTCTCGAAGTCGCGTTCTGCTTGTAGAGACTCGCAGGGAAAATTCCACTCCTCGTAACTGTTGCTTCTGTCGTGGTGCAGAGATGCAACAGCCCTAGTCCCTGACTATCGATCAACTCTCGCCCCGCCGGACCTTGGCGCGCCTGCACCCGCTTCGTGGTGCCGACGGCGTGGGGCAGCCGCGGCTGGTTCGGGCCCTACTGCTGCGAGCTGTTCGATCCAGCGCTTGCCGCATCCTCGCCGGGCTGAACCAGGCAGTGCGGTATCGGGCGCGACCTCTGCCCAGAAGGAATACATAGCGCTAGAGCGAGGAGACTTCAGTCCACGCCCCACCCATCTTCGGCTAGGGCATGATCCGGGCCCTAAGCAGAGGAAGCGCTATCGGTTTCCGAGCCGACCGGCCGTGCCCTGCAATACTGGTCCAGTACTAGGGTGCCGATAAGGGCGAGGGTGCGCCGCGCAATGTCCTGCGCGTGGTCCGACACTGTCTTGTCGTCAAATTCACCACGGACACGCTCAGTGATTATTTCCCGCAGCAGTTCGGTAAGCTGCTCGGTCTGTTGTTGGGGTAGTTTCGGGCTTGACGAAGACTGGTTTGGTCCATCGTTGGCCGAATTAGTAAGATCTGTTCTCATGAAGAATTACACTTTTAAGAGGCGCAAGGCTCCCGCCCATTAGCAGCAGGGACCGACAGTTGCCTTGAGCCAGATCAATCATCCGATCCACCGCCCCGCCCTCGTGCGGGGCTTTTTCGTGTGAGGACACCATGCAGCGGATCATCATCCACTGGTCGGCGGGCGGGCATGCCGTCAGCGCGCTCGACCGCCAGCACTATCACTACATCGTCGATAATGATGGCGACGTGCACGCCGGGATCCACCCGCCCGAGGCCAACCGCGGCCCGCTGGCGAGCGGCCGCTATGCCGCGCACACGCTGAACTGCAACACCGGGTCGATCGGCGTCGCCTTCGCGGCCATGGCGGGTGCCGTGGAGCGGCCCTTCAGCGCGGGGCGGTATCCCATCACCCCGGCGCAGGTGGATGCCATGGCGGCGCTCTGCGCCGAGCTGTGCCGCCAGTACGACATCCCGGTGTCCCGCAAGACGGTCCTGACCCATGCCGAGGTGCAGCCGACGCTCGGCATCACCCAGCGCGGGAAATGGGACGTGACCTGGCTGCCCGGCATGTCCGGACCGGGCGCGCCAGTAACGGTCGGCGACATGCTCCGGGCTCGCGTGCTGGCCGAGCTGACGCCGGTGCCGCGGGTACCGGTCGCCCCCGATGACGAAACCACTCTCGAAGACCTGGCGGCCGATGTGGCCGCGCTCAAGGCCCGCGTGGCCGCCCTCGAAGCCCCCAAGGAGGCATAAGATGACCCTTCGTTTCCAAACCATCGCCGTTCTGGTGATGCTGGCGATGCTGTTCTTCGCCCCCATGCTGACAGTCGCGGTGGCTCAAGAGCCTCTGCCGCCGCCGGAGACCGCCGCCGAAGCTTGGGCGCAGTTCCTCCCCCAGGTGATCGCGACCGTGCTGGCCGGCGTCGGCATCTTCCTGTCCTTCGCCATCCGCAGCGTCGTGGCGTTGCTGCCGCCCTTCATAGCGGCATGGATCGACAGCAAGCGTCAGCGCGACCTGCATTCCGCCATCATGTCCAAGGTGGCCGAGCTGATCGCGGCGGGCCGATGGCCCACGGTGGCAGATGCGGCCGCGATCGGGCGCGATCTCCTGAACGAGCTGCGCGAACACGGGCGGAAGTCCGTGCCCGAAGCAATGGCGCACTATGGCCTTGAGCGCGCTACAGCCGAGGGCGATGCCGTGCTGAAGGCATTGGCCGCGCGGTTCGGCCTGCAGCTGCAAGGCGGCATCCTGATCGGCGAAGCCGTCGAAGACGATCCCGAGAGGGACGGCTGGCGCGCTCCGAAGGTGCCGGCGTGAACCCGTTCGTGATCGCCTGCGCATGGTGGGCCGCCGGTCTCAAGGCCGGCGCTGCCTGGGGCCTGTGGCCGCTATGAGGGTGCCCCTGTTCGCAGGCTTTGAGGGCGCGTGGCTGCACTGGAACAGGCACTGCACCGTCACCCAGACGCGCCACACGCCCGAGACCGACATGACGGCCAACTACCGCGCCGCGCTGGACCAGGGCGCAGTCGGCTTCCGGGATGTGCTGCCTGAGCGTTTCGACGTAGCAGCGCGGCGGTCTGCCGCAAGGCGGGCCACGCCGGGGGCAGTCATCTGCTGGTCCCTGACCCACTGGGACCAGCCGCGCGATCCGGTGCGCCACGCCGTTGCGGCCGTTGAAGGGGCAGGGCCGCTCGACCGCTTCATCGCCGTCAACGAGCCGTCGGTGGGGCAGGCGGTCAGCGGCTGGACGGCCGACCATGCCCTGCGCATGGCGGTCGAGATGATGGACGCCGCCGGATCGGCGAACCCCTATGCGCAGTGGTGGACCTGCGACCCGGTGCATCACTGCGGTCCCGAGGTCTGGCGCACGACCGACGAGCTGGTGCGGCTCTTCGGGCCATCGATCGAGGTGGTGGGCTGCAACTATCACGCGGCCCATGCCGCTGCCGCGCTGCGGGATGTCCTGCGCTGCGCGGCCGATTGTTACCCGGATCACCGGATCGGGCTGACCGAGACGTCCTGGCACGATGGGCACGCGGGCTGCGAGGGGCGATTCCCACACATCCGGTCACGTGCCGAGTGGTGGGATCATGTCCTCGAGGAGATCGCCGCCTCGGGCGTGCCGCTGGCCTGCGCGACCTGGATGCCATGGCTCGACATGGCCTTCGAGCCGGGGCCGGTCTGGCCGAACGGATGGCGGTGCCATGTGCCAGCGTGAGCCGGTTGCCTGCATCGGGATTACGGCCGAGGCGGTGACCGTGACGGTGGACGGCAAGGCGGTGCTGGTCATCTCCCGCGAGCAGATGCTGGATCTGATGGTGCGGATCGGCCTCGCGTTACGGGAGAGCCCGACTTCTTGACCGCCTTGATGCTCATCGCTTGACGGCTCGCCTTATAGGCGAGTAACGTTTTCTCAGCTGTAGCGGGTTTTCACACGTGATTCGCTGTGGTCAGGCCAGCCAATTTGGTTACGCACTTTGGCTGGCCTTCTTAACTGCAGAGAGAATGCCCCCTAGGCCTACTTTGCAGATGCAGGTCCGTAACCCTCTTCCCACTCAACCATAGTGCTGATGCAACCGTAGGCGCACGGATTGGGATCATGAGCGCAGGCAGAGAGGAAAATCGCGGAAACCACGGCACACAGGGGAAATCGAAACATTGGAACTACCTCTTACATGCCTTCAGGGTAGTCCCGCGCTCGCTCTCGGAGAATATGTCCTTTTGTTCAGGCGAAAGCCATGAGGCGGATCGCCGATCATAAGCCGCTCTGCCTTCAGCGTGGAGCAGCGTAGACCGCCGCCCAGTACACTGTCCGGCCGTCCGATCCGATCGCGTGACCGATGCCGACATCTCGCAGCTGAGGAACAAGAATGTTGCTCAGATGCCCGCTCGATGCATTCCAGGCTGCCAGAGCCTGCTCAGCGTTATAAGGACCAGCCGCGATATTCTCTGCGGTGACACTTGGCGCATAGCCCAGACTCTTGATGCGCTGCGCCGGGCCTGAGGTGGAAGTGCCCGTGTGCGTCATGCGTCCGCGTTGAGCCATGTCACAGGCATGGGCTGCGGCTGCGCGTGCCAGCGTGGCGTTGGCCCGGACCGGCGCCAGACCGGCAGAAGCGCGAGCCGCGTTCGTCGCTTGAACGCCAGCCGCCTGCTCAGCAGGATGAGGGCTGGCGCACTGGGCAGCACCAGGAGCAGATGCTTGCACATCATGGGCACTCGCATTCTCGCCGGCGGGTGGGGCAGTGCACGCGGCGGTTCCAAGCAGGATCACGAGAACCGGATAGAGTCGTACGCCTGTCACGGGAAGCATCGTGAAAGTCTCCTGCGATGAAATCTCCGGCCGTATAACGGATGCCTTCACACAAGTTAAGGTTGCACCACGCGCAACATAAATGCTCGGCACAGCGGGCATCTTGATTTGAACAATTCACTCGCCAAGCTCGTCTTATGCGTGTAGGGGAGAGCGATAACCAAAAACTAGCCTCTCGAGCACTAGGCCCCGGCGCACTTGCGCGGGGCCTTTCTCGTCAGCCCGCCCGCGCTGATCTACTTTTCGCAGCCCGCATTTGGTTCCATCATTCCGGACTGCCTTTTTCTACAACTTTCGGCTGACTCACAAGGACGGTAGACGAGCCTTCGTTAACCAGTTCGCCACCTTGGCGTTTTACCAGTGTGAGGGGGTGACTTCGGTCGCCCCCGTCTGGTTGGTCCCAGAGGCGGATCGCAAAAGGCGGTGCGGGTCGGGATCGCGGTGCGGGACATGCCCTCGGGTGCAAGGCGTCGACAGTCGTCCCGGCTCCCGCCCACGCGTCAGAGATAGCCGTCGCCATGTGACGCCGCTTCATCCTGCTGCTCCCTTTGTGATGCTGACCACGTTGGACGTCGTCGCCGCCTCGCCGGTTACATGGCGCGCCCAAGCCTCCATGACGATGCGGCGCCGGTCGAGAAGATCGGACCGGGCATAGGCCCGCTCGACCTTGTTCCCGACCGCATGGCCGAGGACCATCTCGGACACCTCCCAGCTGCAGGCTTCTGTATCCTGCACCCACGTCCTGAAGCTGGCTCGGAAGCCATGTGGCCTGCCCGCTTCCTTGAGGTTGGTCAGCCTGGTTGCGGGGCTGTTGTGAGCGATTGGCTTCCTGCCGTCCTGGCTGAACAGGAAGGGGCTGTCGGTCATTCGCAGGCGCTCGAGGACGCGCAGCGCCTCACTGGAAAGCGGCACCCGGAAAGGCTCGGCTTTCCCTTCTGCCGCCTTGATGCGCTCGGCTGGCACCGTCCAGACGTCGCCGTCGATCTCGTCGAAACGGGCACCGACGCAGCCGTGCGCGCGGACACAGGTCAGGATCATCCAGCGCAGGCAGTTCTCGGTCACAAGGTTGCCGAGCTTCGCATAGAGGTCAGGGATCTTCTGCCAAGGAGTCGCCTCGAAGGGCGTCGGCTTGTATCGGACATCGCCGAGTATCCTGCTGGCCGCGACAGCTTCCAGCGGGTTGCAGTCGTAGCCCATGAGCTGCGCCTCTTTCAGCACCAGGTGGAGCCGGACGTAGGCCTTCTCGGCGGTAGGTGGCATCTTGTGCCAGATTGGCTTGAGGGCCTCTACGATGTCGTGGCGTGTGAGGTCCTTGATGCGGATGTGTCCGATGCTCGGCAGGACGTGGTGCGTCAGCTGGCTCATCCATTTTCCGCGCGTGCCGTCTCCGCGCAGAGAGGCCTTGCGCGCATCGAAGACGAGTTCTAGCGCCGCGGCGAAGGTCGGATCGCTCCGATCCCGCGCCGCAACTTCCACGGCGCGCTGGGCCTTGCGGACCGTGATGGGATCGCGCCCGGCTGCCAGCTCGCCCTTCCATTCGTCGCGCATCCGGCGCGCGTCAGCGAGGCCGACGGTGGGCCAAGATCCGAGGCCCATCTCCCGACGCTTGCCGAGGTGGCTGTAGCGGTAGACCCATTTCCCGCCGTCGCCTGCCTTCTCCAGCTGCAGCCCGTCGCCGTCCCGGTGGACTCCGCCCGGTGCCTTCTTGATGCCGATGCTTGTCAGCTTGTTTTTCATGTGGGTTCCTCGCTCACCTCGGCCCGCCAGCCAGTCCCCCAAGGTGAGGGGCGATGCAGCCGGGCGGCATGGGACGATATGGGACAATACGCCCTGTAAACGCTAGGGTTTTCGTCCCTGATTGGGACAACACTTGACGCCCTGAAACCGGACTGCCGCTCAGGAAAGCTGAACGAAGCGGGGTTCCGGTCCCCGGTTGTCGAAGAAGGGCACCGTTTCGGGCGCGTGCAGCGGGCCGTCCCCGGCGGCGCGGACCAGCGCCTCGATCTCGGCAAGCACGACCTCGGTGATGAAGGGCAGATCCAGGGCGCGTGCCTCGGACAACGGCACCCAGTGCAGGTGGCTCAGCTCGTCGCAGGCGCCCGAGAAATCGTCGCGGTCGCCCACGATGTTGCGCGCGTCGATCAGGAAGAAGCGCGCGTCAAAGCGGCGGGGTCGGCCCGGGGGCGTGATCGCGCGGAAGACGAACAGCAGCGGGTCGTCGGCCGAAGGGGCCAGCGTCAGTCCGGTTTCCTCGACCATCTCGCGCAGGGCCGCGCGGGCAAGAGCGTCCGGGCTGACGGTTGCGCCCGCCAGCGGCTCGGCGGACAGCCGGGCGCGGCAGGCCTCCGACAGGGCCTCGGGGCAGGGCGCGTCATCCTCGGCGTCCACCGCGCCGCCGGGAAAGACGTATTTCGACGGCATGAAAGCTGCCCCTGCGCCCCGCATCCCCATCAGGACCGAAGGACCATCCGCCCGGTCGCGGTCGATCAGGACCACCGTCGCCGCATGGCGGATGCGGTCGGCGGAAGGCACAGGTCGGTCGTCCGGCACAGGCGCGGGGCCTGCGGTCACGGCTCGTTCGGGCGATCCTCGCCCCCGTGGCCGAAGCCGTGCATCCGCTTGGCCCATTGCAGCCCGACGAAGGCGCCCTTGATGATCGGCAACAGGATCAGCGAGGCCAGCAGCGAGCCGCCCAGGAAGATCGCGATCATCACTTCGGAGGAGGGGCGATAGATCGTATAGACCGACAGCATCACGGCGGCGGCGACATGCGAGACGATGAGGATCGTGACATAGGCCGGCCCGTCGTCGGCGCGCTGATGGTGCAGCGCCTCGCCACAGTTCGGGCAGTGGTCCTTGACCTTGAGGTATCCGGTGAACAGCCGCGCCTCGCCACAGTTCGGGCAGCGGCCCATCGCGCCGCGGCGCATTGCCAATCCCAGCATCCGCTCGGGGTCTGCGGTCCTTGCCTCTTGCGGATGCGCCATGCCGATCAACCTGTCCTGCTTGCGTTTCATGGAAGATAGGCACTTCGGGCAGGCTGTGCCACCACTTCGGACTTGCAAATAACGGGTGGCAGGTGGGCTTCTTCGGCAGGGGCGGAAGCTCCGGGGGACGATGGCCCCCGGAGCAGGGGCGGGTTCAGCCGCGCAGGATCGAGCGGCCGGCGTATTCGGCGGTTGCGCCCAGCATCTCCTCGATGCGGATGAGCTGGTTGTACTTCGCCAGCCGGTCGGACCGGGCGAGCGAGCCCGTCTTGATCTGGCCGCAGTTGGTGGCGACGGCGAGGTCGGCGATGGTCGCATCCTCGGTCTCGCCCGAGCGGTGCGACATGACCGAAGTATAGCCCGCGCGATCAGCCATCATCACCGCGTCCAGCGTTTCCGACAGCGTGCCGATCTGATTCACCTTGACCAGCAGCGAGTTGCCGCAGCACTTGGCGATCCCTTCGGCCAGCCGCGCGGGGTTCGTGACAAACAGGTCGTCCCCGACCAGCTGGACCGAGCCGCCCAGCTTTTCCGTCAGCAGGCGCCAGCCGTCCCAGTCGTCCTCGGCGCAGCCGTCCTCGATCGAGAGGATCGGGTAGTCGGCGCAAAGCGCGGCAAGGTAATCCACGTTCTCGGCCGAGGTGAAGGACTTGCCTTCGCCGACCATCTCGTAGCGGCCGTTCTTGAAGTATTCGGTCGAGGCGCAGTCGAGCGCCAGCATGATGTCGTCGCCGGGCTTGTAGCCCGCCTTCTCGATCGAGCGCAGGATGAAGTCCAGCGCGTCGCGGGTAGACGACAGGTTGGGCGCAAAGCCACCCTCGTCGCCGACGCCGGTGGCAAGACCCGCGGCCGACAGTTCCTTCTTCAGCGTGTGGAAGACTTCCGAGCCCATGCGGACGGCTTCGCGGATGTTCTCCGCCGACACCGGCATGATCATGAATTCCTGGATGTCGATCGGGTTGTCGGCGTGCTCGCCCCCGTTGATGATGTTCATCATCGGCACAGGCAGGATGCGCGCGCCCGTCCCACCGACATAGCGGTAAAGCGGCTGCGAGGTCGCCTCGGCGGCAGCCTTGGCCACGGCGAGGCTGACGCCCAGGATCGCGTTCGCGCCCAGGCGGCCCTTGTTGGGAGTGCCGTCCAGCTCGATCATCATCATGTCGATGGCGCGCTGCTCGGTCGCGTCCTCGCCGATCAGGGCCTCGGAAAGCTCGCCGTTGACCGAGGCCACGGCCTCCAGCACGCCTTTGCCCAGATAGCGCGACTTGTCGCCGTCGCGCTTTTCGACCGCCTCATGCGCGCCGGTCGAGGCCCCCGAAGGAACAGCGGCGCGGCCCATCGTGCCGTCTTCGAGCGTCACATCGACCTCGACGGTCGGGTTGCCGCGGCTGTCGAGGATTTCGCGCGCGAAGATGTCGATGATGGCGGTCATGGGGCCGGACCTCGTGATGAAAGGGTTCGGCCGCCTTCTAGCCGCTGCATCCGCGCGGCGGAAGGCGCAGCCGCGCTGTTTGCGCAACCAGCCCCTATTCGGTGTCGCGGATCAGCAGGTCGGCCCAGATCGGCAGGTGGTCCGAAGCCTTGCGCGCCAGCGGCGTGTCGAAGACGCCGCAATCCAGCACCTTGATCGAGGGCGTGACGGCGATGCGGTCATAACGCAGCCGCGGCGAAAGCGCAGGCCAGCTGCGGCCCGGCGCGATCACGTCGAGGTCGGTCAGCGCCTCGAGCCCGTGTTCGCCCCGCCATTCGTTGAAATCGCCCGTCAGCACGACAGCATCGCCGCCCCGGCGCCCCGCCTTGGCCGCAAGGCGGGCCAGTTGCGCACGGCGGGACGAGCGCATCAGGCCGAGGTGGACGGCGATCACCGTCAGCCCCGGCAGGTGCATCATGACCGCGCCGCGCGGTTCCACGCCCGGCAGCGCCAGGGGCAGCGACCGGGCCATGGCGGCCAGGTCCGGGCGCAGCAGGATGGTCTGCCCGTGCCACCCCAGTGACTGGCCCGAGGTGCGGCGGTGGTCCACCGGCACCAGCCCCGTCGCCGCCTCGATCATGTCGCGGGGCAGGGCCTCGGGGCGCAGGCCCATGCGGAAGTCCACCTCCTGCAGGGCCACGATGTCGGCGCCCAGCCCCGCGATGACCGCAAGGTTCTGTTCGGGGGCGTAGGGGCCGAAGGTGCCGCGGCACTTGTGGAGATTGTAGCTGGCGAGGCGCAGGCGCATCATGGGATCCGAGCGGGGACGGGTGCCGCCTTGTCGAACAGCCCGTCAGGTGCCGCAATAGGTCACGCGCACTTCCTCGCCCTGCTCGGGCGAGGCCGCGAGGTCCGTCCAGTCGGCGCGGTCCTCGAAGGGATGCGTGACCGCCTCGACCAAGCGGTGGAAAGGCGCGAAATCGCCCTGCACGCCCGCGTCGATGGCCTGCTGGATGCGGTGGTTGCGCGGAATGCGCGCGGGGTTCGCACCCGCCGTCAGCGCAAGGTCAGGGCCGCGCGCCTGCCAGTCCCGCTGCCACTCCATGAAGGGCGCGGGGTCGGCGAACTCGGCCGCCGCTTTCCCGGTGACAAGGCCGCGGAAGGTGCGGGTGAAGTCGGCCTCCTGCTGGGCCATCATGGTCAGCAGGCGCTCGATCAGGGGCTGGTCCTCGGGGCCCGCCTCGGGAAGGCCCAGCTTGGCGCCGAAGCGTTTCAGCCAGGCGGCCTGGTAGGTCACGGGAAAGCCGTGGACGATCCGGGTGGCCTCGGGCACCGCGCCTTCGGGATCGGGCATCAGCGGCAAAAGGCAGGAGGCCAGTTGCGCGAGGTTCCAGACGGCAACCTGCGGCTGCTGCGACCAGGCATAACGCCCGTGCCGGTCGATCGAGGAGAACACCGTATCCGGGTGATAGGCGTCCATGAAGGCGCAGGGACCGTAGTCGATGGTCTCGCCCGACACCGCCATGTTGTCGGTGTTCATCACGCCGTGGATGAAGCCCAGCGCCATCCATTGCGCAATCGTTTCCGCCTGTCGGGCGACGACGCCGGCCAGCAGCTCCATCGGCGAGGACGCCTGCGGATAGTGGCGCGCGATGACGTGGTCGGCCAGCGCCCGCAGGCGGTCCACGTCACCCCGGATGGCGAAGAACTCGAAGGTGCCGACGCGGATGTGGCTCGAGGCCACGCGGGTCAGGACGGCGCCGGGCAGGGGGGACTCGCGCCAGACGACCTCTCCGGTTGTGACGGCTGCCAGCGCCCGCGTGGTGGGAATGCCCGCCGCATGCATGAACTCGCTGACGGCATATTCGCGCAGGACCGGACCCAGCCAGGCGCGTCCATCGCCCCGGCGCGAGAAGGGCGTGGGCCCCGAGCCCTTGAGCTGGATGTCGAAGCGTGCGCCATCGGGAGGCACGACCTCGCCCAGCAGGACGGCCCGGCCGTCGCCCAGTTGGGGGGAAAGGCCGCCGAACTGGTGGCCCGCATAGGCTTGGGCAATGGGCTCTGCCCCTTCCGGGGGCTTGTTCCCGGAGATCATCGCCAGCCCCTCGGGGCTGCGCAGCCAGTCGGGGTCGATCCCGAGCCGCTGGGCCAGGCCGTCGTTGACGGCGATCAGGCCTGGCTTGGCGACCGGCGTGGGCGGCGTCCGGGTGTAGAAGCCGGGGCCGAGGCGGGCATAGGAATTGTCGAAGGCGATGGGCTGGGTCATGCCGTCGATTTGGGTGTGCGTCGCGACGATTGTAAGAGAGGGGCGCTGCCCCTCGGGCCTGCGGCCCTCACCCCGGGATATTTGGCGAAGAAGAAGCCCGGCGGCCTTTGCCTTGCGTGGCGAGGACGGGGCGCGTATCCCCATGCGCAACAGCCGGAGACCACGCCCATGAAGTTTCTCGATCTTGCCAAGGTCTATATCCGCTCGGGCGGCGGCGGGGCCGGTGCCGTGTCCTTCCGGCGCGAGAAGTTCATCGAATACGGCGGACCCGATGGCGGCGACGGCGGGCGCGGCGGCGACGTCTGGGCCGAGGCGGTCGAGGGGCTGAACACCCTGATCGACTTCCGCTACCAGCAGCATTTCTTCGCCAAGTCCGGCCAGCACGGCATGGGCGCGCAGCGCACGGGCGCGAGCGGCGACGACATCGTCCTGCGCGTGCCAGTCGGGACCGAGATCCTGGACGAGGATCAGGAGACGGTGATCGCGGACCTGACCGAGCCGGGGCAGCGCGTGCTGCTGGCCCGTGGCGGCAACGGCGGCTTCGGGAACCTGCACTTCAAGACCTCGACCAACCGCGCGCCGCGGCACGCCAACCCCGGTCAGCCGGGGATCGAGCGCACCCTGTGGCTGCGGCTGAAGCTGATCGCCGACGCGGGGCTGGTCGGTCTGCCGAATGCGGGCAAGTCCACCTTCCTGGCGGCCGTGTCGAACGCCCGGCCCAAGATCGCGGATTATCCCTTTACCACGCTGGTCCCGAACCTCGGCGTCGTCGGCATCGACGGGCATGAGTTCGTGATGGCCGACATTCCGGGGCTGATCGAGGGCGCGAGCGAGGGCAAGGGCTTGGGCGACCAGTTCCTGGGGCATGTCGAACGCTCGAACGTGCTGCTGCACCTGGTGGATGGCACCTCCGAGGACGTGGCGGCGGACGCCCGCACCATTCTGACCGAGCTTGAGGCCTATTCCCCGGTGCTGGCCGAGAAGCCGCGCATCACGGTCCTGAACAAGATCGACGCCTTGGACGAGGACACCCGCGCCGAGCGGCTTGCCGCCTTGCAGGAAGAGGTCGGCGGGCCGGTCATGTCCATGTCCGGCGTTTCGCGCGAGGGGCTGACCGAGGTTCTGCGGACGCTGTGGCAGAAGATCGAGCCCACGCGGAAGCCGAAGGTGGAAAAGACCTCCACATGGCAGCCGTGACGCCACAGATCGCGGGTGCGCGGCGGCTGGTGGTCAAGATCGGCAGCGCGCTGCTGGTCGGGGCCGAGGGCTTGCGCGCGGACTGGCTGCGGGGCTTGTGCGAGGACGTGGCGCTGTGGCGGCAGCGCGGCGCCGATGTGGTGCTGGTGTCGTCGGGCTCCATCGCGCTGGGTCGGCGGGTGCTGGGGCTTCCTTCGGGCGCGCTGACGCTGGAGCAGAGCCAGGCGGCCGCCGCCGTAGGGCAGATCCGGCTGGCGCGCGCCTATGAGGAGATGCTGGCGCCGCATGGCGTGACCACGGCGCAGATCCTCGTGACGCTGGAGGATACCGAGAACCGCCGCCGCTATCTCAACAGCCGCGCGACGATGGAAACGCTGCTGGGGCTCGGCGTCGTGCCTATCGTGAATGAGAACGATACCGTGGCCACCGACGAGATCCGCTATGGCGACAACGACCGGCTGGCGGCGCAGATCGCCGTGACCTGCGGGGCGGACCAACTGCTGCTGCTGTCGGACGTGGACGGGCTTTATACGGCGAACCCCAAGACCGACCCCTCGGCCCGCCACCTGCCCGTTGTCGAGGCGCTGACGCCCGAGATCGAGGCGATGGGCGGCGATCCCATCTCGGGGCTGTCCAAGGGCGGCATGAAGACCAAGCTGATGGCCGCCCGCACGGCCGTTTCCGGCGGCTGCGCCATGGCGATCGCCGAAGGCTCGGTCCTGCGGCCCCTGTCGGCGGTGGCGGATGGCGCGCGGGTGACGTGGTTTTTGCCCGAGGGCGACCCGCAGGCTTCGCGCAAGCGCTGGATCGCGGCGATGAAGCCCAGGGGCGAGCTGACCGTGGACGAGGGCGCGGCGCGCGCGCTGGCCGATGGGCGGTCGCTGCTGCCGGCGGGCGTGCGGCAGGTCACGGGCGTCTTCCACCGAGGCGACCCGGTGGTGATCCGAGGGCCATCCGGCGCGGCGCTGGCGCAGGGGCTGGCGCGCTACGATTCCACCGACGCCGTGCGGATCGCGGGCAAGCGCAGCGACGAGATCGCGGCGATCCTGGGCGAGCAGGTCCGCGCCGCGCTGGTCCACCGCGACGACATGGCGGTGAACCGCTGAGGCCGGCAGTGCGCCAGGTCAAGGCGCAACCTCACTTTCCTCCTGAAAGGCATCGACCATGCGTCGCTTTCCCCCTGAACGCATCGTCTGCCTGACCGAGGAAACGGTCGAAACGCTATATCTGCTGGGCGAGGACCAGAGGATCGTCGGCGTCTCGGGTTATGCCGTGCGCCCGCCGCAGGTGCGGCGCGAAAAGCCGCGGGTCGCGGCCTTCACTTCGGCCGACATCCCCAAGATCCTGGCGCTGGAACCGGATTTGGTGCTGACCTTCTCGGACCTTCAGGCGCCTATCGTGGCCGAACTGATCCGCCTGGGCGTGACCGTCATGGCCTATAACCAGCGCGACATCGCGGGCATCCTGGCGATGATCCGCCATCTGGGCGCGACCGTGGGCGCGGCCGAACGCGCCGAGGCGCTGGCGGCGGGCTATGAGGCGAGACTGGCCCAGATTGCCGCACGGGCGACCGGGCCGCGCCCTACGGTCTATTTCGAAGAATGGGACGAGCCGATGATCTCGGGTCTCCAGTGGGTGTCTGAGCTGATCGAGATCGCGGGCGGGCGCGAGGCCTTTCCCGAACTCGCCCGCATGAAGTCGGCGCGGGACCGGATACTCACCTCGGATCAGGTGATCGCGGCGGCGCCGGACGTGATCCTCGCGTCCTGGTGCGGCAAGAAGGTGCGCCCCGAGAAGATCGCGGCACGGCCCGGCTGGGACGCCATCCCGGCCGTGCGGGATGGGCGGATCGTCGAGATCAAGTCCTCGCTGATCCTGCAGCCCGGCCCCGCCGCCCTGACCGAGGGGCTGGACGCCATCTGCGCGGCGCTGGCATGACCCGGCCGGCGGTGATGTCCTGGAGTTCGGGCAAGGACTGCACCCTTGCGCTGCATCGCGCACGGCAGGAGGGCGCGCTGGATGTCGTGGCGCTGCTGTCAACCTTCAACGAGACGGCAAGCCGCGTCGCCATCCACGGCACGCGCCGCGCGGTCGCACGTGCGCAGGCAAGGGCGCTCGGCCTGCCGCTGATCGAGGTCGATCTGCCCGCCTCCTGCTCGAACGCGGACTACGAGGCGCGGATCGGCGCGGCGTCGCTGCGGCTGAAGGAGCAGGGCATCCGCGACTGGATCTTCGGCGACCTGTTTCTTGAAGACATCCGCCAGTATCGCGAGGCCAATCTGGCAGCGCAGGGCTTGTCCGGGCATTTCCCCCTTTGGGGCGCGGACACCCGGCTGCTGGCGCAGGAGATGCTGGACCTCGGCCTTGACGCGCGGATCGCGACGCTGGACCCCCGGCTTTTGCCGGGAGAACTTTGCGGAAGCCGTTACGACCGGGCTTTCCTCGACCAGCTGCCGCCCGGCGTTGATCCTTGCGGAGAGCGCGGCGAGTTCCACACGGTGGTGGCGAATGGCCCCGGCTTCGCCGCGCCGCTGGATCTGCGCCGAAGGGAGACGGTGGAGCGCAGCGGCTTCGTCTATACGGACTTCGACCTGCTGCCTTCATCGCGGCAATGATGAACAGGGCTCATGTCCTGCCTGCATGACATGAATTTTCCTTTTCTTGTTCCTTGCGGTATAGCAGCGGGATAATTGCCCGAGGTCTGTCATGCCCAAGCTTTCCCCTGTCTTCGACGCCATCCGTGCCGCTGCCCGGCAGCGCATTCTGATCCTCGACGGGGCGATGGGAACGCAGATCCAGCAGCTTGGGCTGTCCGAGGATGACTTCACCGGCCACGGCTCGGGCTGCGGCTGCCATATCCACTCGGACCATCCGCAGAAGGGCAACAACGACCTTCTGAACCTGACGCAACCCGAGGCGATCGAGGAAATCCACCTGCACTATGCGCTGGCAGGTGCCGATATTGTCGAAACAAACACCTTTTCCTCGACCACCATCGCGCAGGCCGATTACGGGATGGAAGGCCGTGTCTTCGACCTGAACCGCGACGGCGCCATGCTGGTGCGGCGGGCGCTGGACCGGGCGACGGCGCAGGACGGTCGGCCGCGCTGGGTCGCGGGGGCCCTGGGGCCGACGAACCGGACGGCCTCGCTCAGCCCCGACGTCAACAATCCGGGCTTCCGCGCCGTCACCTTCGACCAGTTGCGGGTGGCCTATGCCGAGCAGATCCGAGGCCTGGTCGCGGGCGGGGCCGACCTGATCCTCATCGAGACGATCTTCGACACCCTGAACGCCAAGGCCGCGATCTTCGCCGCCGAGGAGGTGTTCGAGGAAACCGGCCTGATCCTGCCCGTGATGATCTCGGGCACGATCACCGACCTGTCGGGGCGGACGCTGTCGGGGCAGACGCCGACGGCCTTCTGGCACTCGATCCGCCATGCGCGCCCGCTGACGGTGGGTCTGAACTGCGCGCTGGGCGCGGATGCGATGCGCCCGCATCTGGCGGAACTGTCCGAGGTCGCGGACACGCTGATCTGCGCCTATCCGAACGCGGGCCTGCCCAACGAGATGGGCGCCTATGACGAGACGCCCGCGCTGATGGCCGCCCAGATCGGCGGCTTTGCCGAGGAGGGGCTGGTCAACATCGTCGGCGGCTGCTGCGGGTCCACGCCCGAGCATATCGCCGCCATCGCCGAGGCGGTGGCGGGCAAGGCTCCGCGCGCGATCCCCGAGGTCGCGCCGCAACTGCGGCTGTCGGGGCTGGAGCCTTTCGTCAAGACCGACGCGATTCCCTTCGTGAACGTGGGGGAACGCACCAACGTCACCGGCTCGGCCCGCTTCCGCAAGCTGATCACGACGGGCGACTATCCGGCGGCGCTGGACGTGGCGCGCGACCAGGTCGAGAACGGCGCCCAGATCATCGACGTGAACATGGACGAGGGGCTGATCGACTCCGCCGCCGCCATGACCGCCTTCCTGAACCTGATCGCCGCCGAACCGGATATCGCCCGCGTGCCGCTGATGATCGACTCGTCCAAGTGGGAGGTGATCGAGGCCGGGCTGAAATGCGTGCAGGGCAAGCCGATTGTGAACTCGATCAGCCTCAAGGAAGGCGAGGAGGCCTTCCTGCATCATGCCCGGCTCTGCCGCCGCTATGGCGCGGCCGTGGTCGTCATGGCCTTCGATGAGACGGGACAGGCGGACACCGAGAACCGCAAGGTCGAAATCTGCAGCCGCGCTTATGACCTGCTGGTGAACGAGGTCGGCTTCCCGCCCGAGGACATTATCTTCGACCCCAACATCTTCGCCGTGGCGACGGGGATCGAGGAGCATGACAACTACGGCGTCGATTTCATCAACGCCACGCGCCGCATCCGGCAGCAGTTGCCGCATGTCCATGTCTCGGGTGGCGTGTCGAACCTGTCCTTCAGCTTCCGCGGCAACGAGCCCGTGCGCGAGGCGATGCACGCCGTCTTCCTGTATCACGCGATCCAGGCCGGCATGGACATGGGGATCGTGAACGCAGGGCAGCTTGCCGTATATGACCAGATCGACTCCGAACTGCGGGAAGCCTGCGAGGACGTGGTCCTGAACCGCCGCCCGAACGCGACCGAACGGCTGCTGGACCTGGCACAGCGCTTCAAGGGCGAGGGTGGCGCCAAGGCGCGCGAGAAGGACCTGAGCTGGCGCGAATGGCCGGTGGACAAGCGGCTGGAACACGCGCTGGTCAACGGCATCACCGAGTTCATCGAGACCGACACCGAGGAGGCGCGGCTCGCCGCCGCCCGGCCGCTGCACGTTATCGAGGGTCCGCTGATGGCGGGCATGAACGTCGTCGGCGACCTGTTCGGCGCGGGCAAGATGTTCCTGCCGCAGGTGGTGAAATCGGCCCGCGTGATGAAGCATGCCGTGGCCCACCTGCTGCCCTACATGGAGGCGGAAAAGGCGGACGGTGCCTCGAGTTCCGCCGGCAAGGTCCTGATGGCGACCGTGAAGGGCGACGTCCACGACATCGGCAAGAACATCGTCGGCGTGGTCCTCGCCTGCAACAACTACGAGATCATCGACCTGGGCGTGATGGTCCCGGCGCAGAAGATCCTGGAAACCGCCAGGGCCGAGAAGGTGGACATCATCGGGCTGTCCGGGCTCATCACGCCCAGCTTGGACGAGATGGTCCATGTGGCATCCGAGATGGAGCGCGAGGGCTTCGACATCCCCCTGATGATCGGCGGCGCGACGACCAGCCGCGTGCATACGGCGGTCAAGATCAACCCCCGCTATCACAAGGGCCAGACGGTCTATGTCACCGACGCGAGCCGCGCGGTCGGCGTGGTGTCGAACCTTCTGTCGGACGACAAGGTCACCTATATCGACGAGGTCCGCCGCGAGTATCAGGAGGTCGCCGCCCGCTACAACCGCAGCGACTCCGACCGCGCCCGGCTGTCGATCGAGGATGCCCGCGCCAATGCGGTCAAGCTGGAATGGTCGGCCTATCAGGCGCCGCGTCCGCAGTTCACCGGCACGAAGGTGCTGGCCGATTGGGACCTGGGCGAGATCGCGCGCTACATCGACTGGACGCCCTTCTTCCAGACCTGGGAGATGAAGGGCGTTTACCCGAAGCTGCTGGACGACCCCGCGCAGGGAGAAGCGGCCCGCGCCCTGTTCGCCGACGCACAGGCGATGCTGAAGCAGATCATCGACGAAGGCTGGCTGTCGCCCCGGGCGGTCATCGGCTTCTGGCCCGCGAACCGCAGCGGCGATGATATCCGCCTGTTCACGGACGAGGACCGGGCGGCACAGCTTGCGACCTTCCACACGCTGCGCCAGCAGGTGACCAAGCGCGATGGGCGTCCGAATGTGGCGCTGGCCGATTTCGTCGCGCCCGAGGGCAAGCCCGACTGGGTCGGCGGCTTCGTGGTGACGGCAGGGGACGAATCCGCCCGCGTGCAGGCCTTCAAGGACGCGCATGACGATTTCTCGGCGATCCTGCTGCAGGCGCTGGCCGACCGCTTTGCCGAGGCCCTGGCCGAGATGGTCCACGAGCGGGTGCGGCGCGATTTCTGGGGCTATGCGGCGGACGAAGGTTTCTCGCCCGAGGAACTGATCGCGGAACCCTATCGCGGCATCCGCCCCGCGCCCGGCTATCCCGCCCAGCCGGACCATACGGAAAAGGAAACCCTGTTCTGCCTGCTGGATGCAACTGCCGCCACGGGGGTCGAACTGACCGAGTCGATGGCGATGTGGCCGGGATCGTCCGTCTCGGGTCTCTACCTTGCGCATCCCGAGGCGTATTACTTCGGCGTGGCCAAGGTCGAGGCCGATCAGGTCGCGGATTACGCGGCCCGAAAGGGCATGACCGTGGCCGAGGCCGAACGCTGGCTCGCCCCTGTGCTGAATTATGTGCCGGGCAGGGTGATCGCCGCCGAATGACCCCTTTTCAAACGTCGCGGGCACGGCTATGTCACGCGCACCACGGAATGCGGTCGTGGCGGAATTGGTAGACGCGCAGCGTTGAGGTCGCTGTTCCTTAACCGGAGTGAAAGTTCGAGTCTTTTCGACCGCACCAATGACAAGGGCGCCCCACGGGGCGCCTTTTTCTTTTGCGCGCCCGAGGTCTGCGCGCCCTTCCGGCAGCCTGCCGCCGCATCCGCCCGATTCTTGCCCAGCCTCGCCCGCCGCCGGGAACCTGCCGCAATATGACGTTGCAGGTTTGCGTTCCCGCTGGATAGAGTGACGCAACAAAGAACAGGAAGACAGGGAGCAGATGCCTTGACCCCGACCGGCAACGACGGATTCGTCGTCTTCGACCACGTGCAGAAAAGCTATGATGGTCAGACTCTTGTCGTGAAGGATCTGAACCTCTCGATTGGCAAGGGCGAGTTCCTGACCATGCTGGGGCCCTCGGGTTCGGGCAAGACCACCTGCCTGATGATGCTGGCGGGTTTCGAGACCGCCACCCACGGCGAGATCCGGCTGGCCGGGCGCAACATCAACGACGTGCCGCCGCACAAGCGGGGCATCGGCATGGTGTTCCAGAACTATGCGCTGTTTCCGCACATGACCGTGGGCGAGAACCTGGCCTTCCCGCTGGAAGTGCGCGGCATGAGCAAGGCCGAGCGCGAATCCCGCATCATGCGGGCGCTGGACATGGTGCAGATGGGCCGCTTCCGCAACCGGCGGCCCGCGCAGCTTTCGGGCGGCCAGCAGCAGCGGATTGCGCTGGCCCGCGCGCTGGTCTTCGACCCGCAACTGGTGCTGATGGACGAGCCGCTGGGCGCGCTGGACAAGCAGCTGCGCGAGCATATGCAGTACGAAATCAAGTCGCTGCACGACAACCTTGGAATCACGGTCGTCTACGTGACCCATGACCAGGGCGAGGCGCTGACCATGTCGGACCGCATCGCCGTCTTCAACGACGGGCGCATCCAGCAGCTCGCGCCGCCCGCGGTGCTGTATGAAAAGCCGGAAAACAGCTTCGTCGCGGGCTTCATCGGCGAAAACAACAAGCTGCCCGGCAGGATCGAGAAGCTGGACGGCACCCGCGCCGAGGTCCGGCTGGCGAATGGCGAACTGATCGACGCCACCGCCGTGAACATCCGCGAGGTTGGGCAGCAGACGCTTGTCTCGATCCGCCCCGAACGGGTCGAGTTCAAGCCCGACCTGATGCCCGCCGGCACCCACACCATCGACGCCGAGGTGCGCGATGTCATCTACATGGGCGACATCCTGCGGGCGCGGATGAAGGTCGCGGGCAGCGACGACTTTGTCATGAAGTTCCGCAACACGCTGGGTCAGACCCGGCTGGAACCCGGACAGCACATCAGGATCGGCTGGAACCCGCAGGATGCGCGGGCGCTCGATCCGGTCTGAACAACCAACAACAAAGGGAGGCCATATAATGAAAAAACTACTTATCGCCACCACCGCATTCGCCGCTCTGGCGACGGCGGCCTCGGCGCAGAGCGGGGGCGTGCTGAACGTGTTGGACTGGGGCGGGGCTTATGGCCAGTCCCACGCCATCGCCTATAACGCGCCCTTCGAGGCCGAGACGGGCATCCGCATCACCGTGGCCGATGCCGACAACCCGGCGACCCCGATCAAGGCGATGGTCGAGGCGGGCAACGTCACCGCCGACGTGGCCTCGGTCGAATATGCGGACGCCGTGCGGCTCTGCGACGAGGGCGCGCTGGAACAGATCGACCCTTCGGTCCTGAGCGCGGCGGCCGATGGCACCGCGGCCGCCGATGACTTCATCGAGGGCGCGATCACGGACTGCTTCGTGGCGACCGACGTTTATTCGATGGTCCTTGCCTATGACGACAGCAAGTTCCCCGAGGCGAAGCCCGCAAGCCCCGCCGACTTCTTCGACACCGCCAAGTTCCCGGGCAAGCGCACCATGCGCAAGGGCGCCAAGTTCAACCTGGAACTGGCGCTGATGGCCGACGGCGTGGCCCCGGCCGAGGTTTATGACGTGCTGTCGACGCCCGAGGGTGTGGACCGCGCCTTTGCCAAGCTGGACACGATCAAGAACGACGTGATCTGGTGGGAAGCGGGTGCCCAGCCGCCGCAGCTTCTGGCGGATGGCGAGGTCACGATGGCCTATGCCTTCAACGGGCGGATCTTCAACGCGGCCATCGGCGAGAACAAGCCGTTCAACATTATCTGGAACGGCCAGATCTACGAGATGGAAGGCTGGGTCATCCCCAAGGGCGCGCCCAACAAGGACAACGCTCTGAAGTACATCGAGTTCTCGACCCGCCCCGAGCAGCTTGCCAAGGCCGCCGAGCACATCAGCTACGGCCCGCCGCGCAAGTCCTCGGCCGCGCTGGTCGGCAATGTCGCGGGCAAGGACGTGCCGATGAGCCCGCACCTGCCGACCTCGCCCGGCAACATCGAGCAGGGCATCGCCTCGAACCTCGACTTCTGGGTCGATCACGACGGCGAACTGAGCGAGCGTTTCAACGCCTGGCTGGCGGGCTGACGTTTCGGCGGCGCCGCCCTTGCGCGGCGCTGCCATACCCCAAGGTTGCGAAAGAGCGAACCATGACAAGACGACTGATCGCAGGCACGGCGCTGGCGCTGATCGCCGCGGGCACGGCGCAGGCACAGGACTCGATCAACATCACCACCTATGGCGGCGCCTTTGCTGCGGCGGTGAACGAGGCCTATGCCCGGCCGTTCACGGAAGCCACCGGCATCCAGGCCAACATGGTAGACAACTCGGACCCTCCGGCCAAGCTGAAGGCCGAGGTCGAGGCCGGCAACGTCACCAGCGACGTTTACGACGTCGAGCAGTCCGACGTGATCCGCCTGTGCGACGAGGGCCTGATCGAGCCGATCGACCCCGAGGCGCTGCCCGCCGCCGCGGACGGGACACCGGCTGCCGACGACTACCTGCCGCAGGCGCTGCATGAATGCGCGACCGCGATCATGGTGTGGTCGACGGTGATCGCCTATGACACCTCGGCCTTCCCGAACGGCGCGCCCGCCTCAGTGGCCGACTTCTTCGACACCGCCAAGTTCCCCGGCAAGCGCGGCATCATCAAGCGCCCGAAATATGCGCTGGAGTTCGCGCTGCTGGGCGACGGCGTGGCCCCCGACGAGGTTTATGACGTCCTGTCGACCGACGAGGGGGTGGAGCGCGCCTTTGCCAAGCTGGACACGATCAAGGACCAGGTGGTCTGGTGGGAAGCGGGCGCGCAGGCGCCGCAGCTTCTGGCCGACAAGGAGGTGTCGATGACGCTGGCCTACAACGGCCGGATCTTCGACGCCATCGTGGACGAGGGCAAGCCCTTCGGCTTCGTCTGGGACGGGGCGAACCTTGACATGGACTACTGGGTCATCCCCAAGGGCGCGCCCGATGTCGAGAAGTCGATGCAGTTCATTGCCTTCGCCTCGGACCCGGCGCGGCAGGCGGACCTGTCGAAATACATCGCCTATGGCCCGCCGCGGAAATCGGCTGCGGCGAGTGTCGGGACCTACAAGGACGGCACCACCCAGATGGCACCCTACCTGCCGACCACGCCCGCCAATGCGGAAAAGGCACTGGTCAACGACGCCGGCTTCTGGGCCGACCACGGGACCGAGCTGACCGAGCGCTTCAACGCCTGGCTGGCAAGCTGACCCCTTACGCCGGGGCGCCGACGTGCGCCCCGGCCTTTTCGATGCGATGGACCGATGCGCAGAACGCTGATCCTTGCCGCCACGCTGATTGCCACGCCTGCGCTTGCGCAGCAGGACCCGCTGACGATCATATCGTGGGGCGGGGACTTCGCGGCCATGCAGGAACAGGCGATGGCGCGGCCGTTCTCGGAACGGGCCGGGATTCCGGTGCGCTTCGTCGATACGGACGACCCGGCCGGCATGGTCAAGACGCAGGTCGAGGCGGGCAACGTCACCGCCGACCTGGCCAGCGTCGGGCAGGGTGCGGGGATGCGGCTGTGCGAGGAAGGCGACGCCTTGCCGATCGACCCGGCCAGCCTCGTGCCGCCGCCCGGTGGGGGGCCGGTCGCGCAGGATTTCCTGCCGCACACGCTGACCGACTGCTTTGTCGCGACCGACATCTATTCGACCGTGATCGCCTATGACGCCGAGAAGTTGGCTCAGGCGCCGGCCTCGGCCGCGGATTTCTTCGATCTCGAACGCTTCCCCGGCCGTCGCGGCCTCGGCCGCACGCCCCAGTTCACGATGGAGCTGGCACTGGTCGGCGACGGCGTGCCTCTGGATCAGGTCTATGCCGTTCTTGCAACACCTGAAGGGGTGGAGCGTGCGCTGGCGAAGCTTGACAGCATCCGCGACCAGATCGTCTGGTGGGAGGCGGGGGCCCAGCCGATCCAGCTGCTGGCTGATGGCGAGGTGGCGATGACCCACGCCTACAACGGCCGCGTCTTCAAGGCCGCGCAGGTTGACGGGCTGCCGCTGGCGATCCTGTGGGACGCGCAGATGATGGAGGTCGAGGGCTGGGTGATCCCGAAGGGTGCCCCGAACCTTGATGCGGCGCGCGACTTTGTCGCCTTCTCGACCGCACCCGAGGTGCTGGCCGATGCCGCCGAGATCCTGCCCTATGGCCCGCCGCGCCGCTCGGCGCAGGAGATGGTCGGCAACTTCGCAGGCGACGGCACGACCCCGATGAGCCCGCACCTGCCGACCGCGGCCCGGAACATGACCAATGCCCTGTTCGTGGACCCGGCCTTCTGGGCCGACCACGAAACCGAGCTGCGCGCCCGCTTCACCGCGTGGCTGGGCAGCGAGTGACAGACGGCCCCCAAGGCCGCAACGACCAAAGGACCGAAATGGCCAGTGCTCTCGATCCCCATGCCGCAGTGGTTGCCGGAGCCTCCGGCGCGAGCCCGCGGCTGACCACCGCCGACGGGCAGCCGCTGGCCCGCGCGCTGGCCCGCGCTTCGGCACGGGCGCGCAGGCGGGCCTTCCTGCTGGTGGCCCCGCTTCTGCTGTTTGTGGTCGTCACCTTCGTGATCCCGATCGGGCAGATGCTGCACCGCTCGATCTACAACGACGGCTTCGCAGCCAACATGCCGCAGATCTCGGCCTGGTTCGCCGAGAACCCGTCCGGCACCCAACCGGACGAGGCCGCCTTTGCCGCGCTGGCCGCAGATCTGAAGACCGCGGCCGACAACCGCACGATCGGTATCGTGGGCACCCGGATGAACTATGACGTACCGGGCACGCGGTCGCTGTTCACCTCGACGGGCCGCAAGGCGCGCGCCGGATTCGAGCCGCCCTTCCGCGAGGCGCTGATCGAGGCCGACGAGGACTGGGGTGACCCGATGTTGTGGCGCGCGATGCGCTCGGCCTCGACCGCCTATACGGCGAACTTCTACCTGGCCGCCGTGGACCGCACACGGGACGACCAGAACAACATCGTGCAGGTGCCCGAGCGGCAGCAGGTCTATGTGATGCTGTTCCAGCGCACCTTCTGGCTGTCGCTTGTGATCACCGGGCTGACCTTCCTGCTGGGCTTCCCCATCGCGCATCTGCTGGCGACCCTGCCGATGCGCAAGTCGAACCTGCTGATGATCCTGGTGCTGCTGCCCTTCTGGACCTCGCTTCTGGTGCGAACGACCGCCTGGATGGTGCTGCTGCAGCAGCAGGGGGTGGTGAATGACATCCTCGTCTGGCTTGGCGTGGTCGGGCAGGACGGGCGGCTGAAGCTGATCTACAACCAGGTCGGCACGATCATCGCCATGACGCATATCCTGCTGCCCTTCATGATCCTGCCGCTTTATTCGGTGATGCGGACGATCAATCCCAGCTATGTGCGCGCGGCCCGCAGCCTCGGCGCGTCCAGCTGGACCGCTTTCCGCCGCGTCTACTTCCCGCAGACGCTGCCGGGCCTCGGGGCAGGGGCGCTGCTCGTCTTCATCCTGGCGGTGGGCTACTACATCACGCCGGCGCTGGTGGGCGGCTCGTCGGGGCAGCTGATTTCCAACATGATCGCCATGCACATGACCGAGACGCTGAACTGGTCGATGGCCGCCGCCCTTGCCGCGATCCTGCTGGCGAGCGTCCTTGTCCTTTACTGGATCTACGACCGGCTGGTCGGGATCGACAATCTCAAGCTGGGGTGACCTGATGGCGCTGCCGACCTACGCCTCGCCGCTGGAGCGCATCTGGCACTGGGCCTATATCGCGATCTGCGTGGCGATCTTCTTCTTCCTGATCGCGCCGATCGTGGTGGTGATCCCCCTCAGCTTCAACGCCGAGCCCTATTTCACCTTCACCGAGAAGATGCGCTCCTTCGACCCCGAGGGCTATTCGCTGCGGTGGTACGACACGCTGCTGACTTTCGGCATGGCGAACCCCGACGCGCCCCGCACGGGCAGTTGGTGGGCGGACGCCTGGAACAACGCGCGCTGGATCGGCGCGGCGAAGAACTCGATCATCATCGGCATCTTCTCGACGATCCTGGCGACGGTGCTGGGCACGCTGGCGGCGCTGGGGCTCTCCCGGCCGGAGATGCCGTTCCGCCGGATCATCATGGCAATCCTGATCTCGCCCATGATCGTGCCGATCATCATCACGGCGACGGGGATGTTCTTCTTCTATTCGTCAGCCTGCGTGGACACGACCTCGACCTTCGGGCGTCTGCTGGCGCCGGTGCTGTCGAACTCGGGCTGCCTGGCAAACACCTACCTCGGCGTGATCCTCGCCCATGCGACGCTGGGGATCCCCTTTGTCATCATCACGGTGACGGCGACGCTGATCGGCTTCGACCAGTCGCTGAACCGGGCGGCGGCCTCGCTGGGGGCGAACCCGCGGACGACCTTCTTCAAGGTCACGATGCCGCTGATCCTGCCGGGCGTGATCTCGGGCGCGCTGTTCGCCTTTGTCACCTCCTTCGACGAGGTGGTGGCGGTCCTGTTCATCGCCGGCCCCGACCAGCAGACCATCCCGCGCCAGATGTGGAACGGCATCCGCGAGCAGATCAGCCCCGCGATCCTCGCCGTCGCCACGCTGCTGGTGATCTTCTCGATCGCGCTGCTGGCCACGGTCGAGCTGCTGCGCCGCCGGGGCGAACGGCTGCGCGGCTTGACGCCGGCATGACGCCCGAGGAAATCGAGGACGAGGCGGCGCGCCCCCGGGCGCCCGCCTTCACCCTGTCGCCCTTCCAGGAACTGAACGGCCGGGGGCTGGCGGCCATCCACCGCTGGTACCTGCGCGACCTGTCCGCCGTGGGCGCCCTAATGGGCGACATCCGCGCAGGGCTGAGGCAGCCGGACGAGCTTGCGCCCGCCGTGCGCGGGATGCCGATGGCGCAGAACCTGCGGCTGTTCGGCACGGCCTGCGGGGCCTCCTGCCGAGCAATCACGACGCACCATCAGATCGAGGACTTCCACCTTTATCCGCAGCTCGAGGTGCAGGGGAACGAGGGCCTGAACGCCGTCCTGATCCGGCTGCGTCAAGAGCATCGCGGCCTCGAGCACCTGATCGAGGTACTGGCCCAGGCGGCGGACGAGCTTGCGCTGGACCCTGCGCCTGTTCGGTTCGAGGCCTGCGCACAGGGCTTCGCGGCGCTGGACCGCGCCGTGCGGTCGCATTTCCGCTATGAGGAAGCCGAGATCGGCCCGGCCTTGGGTTATTACGAGGTGCAGGTCTAGGGCAGGATCGCCAGCCAGCCCCAGATCGTCAGGATCGACAGGGCCGTCGCGATCAGCACTGCCGAGGCCGCGCTGCGGATGGCCGACTGGTAGAGGTTGGCGAAAAGATAGGCGTTCACCCCCGGCGCCATCGCCGCCGTCACCACCGCCGAGCGCAGAGCGCCCGTATCCAGGCCGAAGGCCGTCCCCAGCCCCCAGGTCAGGCTGGGATGCAGGACCAGCGAGCAGCCGCAGATCAGCGCGATCGAGGCCGCGTCCCCCTGCGGCCGATAGCGCAGCAGCACGCCGCCCAAGCCGAACAGCGCCGCCGGCAGGGCCGAGCGGGCGATCATCTCGATCGCTGCCCAGAAACCCTCGGGCATGACCAGCCCGGCTGTCTTCAGCAGGTTCATCGCCAGCCCGCAGAGGATGCCGATCACCAGCGGCGTCCGCAGCACCCCGTTCAGCGCCCGCAGCGCCACCCGTCCCGGGGCGACGCCGGTGCCATGGGCGCGCGTGAACTCCATCACCGTGATGCCGAGCGTGTAGAGCAGGGGCGAATGCAGCGCGATGATGGTGAAGTTGCCGGCCAGCGACTGCGGTCCATAGGCCCGCTCCATGATCGGGATGCCCAGCAGCAGCGAGTTCGAGAAGAGGCAGGCGAAGCCGATGGCCACCGCGTCCTCGGGCGTCCGGCCGATCACCCGGCGCGCGATGATCCAGCCGACCAGAAACGAGGTCAGCGCCCCCGCGTAGAAGGACAGCAGCAGCCAGGGGTCGAACTCGGCCGACAGGTCCAGCGCCGCCATGGAGCTGAACAGCAGCACCGGCACCGCGAAGTTCTGGGCATAGCGTTGCAGGCCGTCCACGGCGGCAGGACCGAACCATCCCCGCCAAGCCACAAGATAGCCGAAGCCGATCACAAGGAAGACCGGCAAGATGACGTCGAAAAGGGCGCTCACAGCTCGATCGTCATCCCGTCATAAGCGGGGATGACGTGGTCCGGCGTCTCGGCCATGACGGCGTCGTAATCGAGGTCGATGTGCATGTTGGTGAGGATGCCGCGCCGGGCGCGCGAACGCCCGATCCACTTTAGCGCCAGCGCAAGGTGCGCGTGGCTGGGATGGGGCGTGCGGCGCAGGGCGTCGCAGATGAAGACCTCGGGTTCCATGATTGCGGGCCAGACATCCTCGGGGATCGCCAGCACATCGGGCAGGTAGACCATCGCAGGGCCATCCGCTTCCTCGGCGATGCGGAAGCCCAATGCAGGGATGCCGTGATCGACCGTGAAGGGCGTGAAGTGGATGGGGCCGCCTTTGCCGGGCACGGCAAAGGGCCCGCCGATCAGGTGCAGTTCCAGGATCGGCGGATAGGGCGAACCCTCCGGCGTCTCGAAGGCATAGCCGAAGCGCTTGTGCAGCGCCGCCGCCGTCGGCCGGTCGGCCCAGCCCGGCAGGATTGATCGCCGGTTGTGGACGATCTGGCGCAGGTCGTCGAGGCCATGGATGTGGTCGGCGTGCGGATGCGTCCAGACCACCCCGTCCAGCAGACCCACGCCCGCGTCCAGAAGCTGCGGCACGAGGTCCGGTCCCGTGTCGATCAGCACCCGCGTCGTGCCCTGCGCTCCCGTCCGTTCCAGCAGCAGCGAGCAGCGGCGGCGGCGATTCCTGGGGTTCTCGGGATTGCACTCGCCCCAGTGGCCGCCAAGGCGCGGGACGCCGCCCGACGACCCGCAGCCCAGGATCGTGGCTCGGATCATGCGGCGGCCTTCGGGAACAGCCGGTCGAAGTTCGCGCTGGTCAGGGCCGCGAACTCGGCCAGCGTCATGCCGTAAAGCTCGGCTCCGACGCGGGCCGTATGGGCGACATAGGCCGGTTCGTTGCGCTTGCCACGATGAGGCGGGGGGGCAAGGAAGGGAGCATCCGTTTCCACCAGCACCCGGTCGCGCGGCGCTGCGGCGAAGATTTCGCGGATCTCGGTCGAGCGGGGGAAGGCGGCGATCCCCGACATGGACAGGTAGAAGCCGAGGTCCAGCGCCGTCCGGGCCAACTGCGGCCCCGAAGTGTAGCAATGCATCCCGGCAGAAAACGGCCCGGCAGCGTGCTCGCGCGTCAGGATCGCCGCCATGTCATCATCGGCGTCGCGCGAGTGGATGATCAGTGGCAGGCCGGTGCGGCGGGCGGCCTCGATGTGAATCTCAAGGCTTTCGGCCTGAATGGCGGCGCTGTCGGCGGTGTAGTGGTAGTCGAGGCCCGTCTCGCCGATGCCCACGAACTTGGGATGCGCGGACAAGGCGACCAGTTCCTCGACGGCTGCCAGCGGCTCCTCGGCCGCCTGCATCGGGTGGGTACCCGCGGCGTAGAAAACGCCCTTATGCGCCTCGGCGATGGCGCGGACTTGGGGTTCCAGCCGCAGGCGGGTGCAGATCGTGACCATGCGGGTCACGCCGGCTGCACGGGCGCGGGCGACCAGTTCGGCCTGCTGGCCGTCGAAGTCGGGAAAGTCCAGGTGGCAGTGGCTGTCCACCAGCTGCGGCGGGGTTTCGGGGGCTTGGGTCATCATGTCATCCTCGGCCCGCCGCGTCGGTCCCGCCGGGGCCATGCGCCAGGGTCAGGAGCATATCCATCACCAGCGCCGCAGGGTCAAGGTTGACCGCCCGGCCTGCACGGGCGCGCGCGGACAGGTCCGCCTGCGCCGCGGCCCAGTGGCGCGCGGCGCGATCATCGGGGGACAGTCGGGCCAGCAGCGCGCCCTCGCCCTCGGCGGCCTCGGGCAGGGGCGGCCCCATCAGCCCGGCACGGGCGGCCCGCGACAGGAAGCGGTCGAGCAGCGTCATGGTCAGGTCGAAGGGATCGCCCTCGGCGCCCGGACGGCCCGCGGCCTCCTGCGCGAAACCGGCGGCGGCCTGGCGGTCCATCGCGGGCATGGTGGCGAACAGCCGGACGAGATCGGCGTAGCGGTCGAGCCCGTCCTGTCCCGCCAGCCGCAGCGCCTCGCCGACCGAGCCGCCCGCCAGCGCCGCCAGCCGCGCCGGGTCGCCCGGCACGTCCAAGGGGGCCAAGGCCGCCGCCATATCCTCGGGCGACAACGGCATCAGCCGCAGCTCGCGGCAGCGCGAGCGGATCGTGGGAAGCAGCCGTGCGGGCTGGTGGGCAACTAGCAGAAGGACCGCGCCCTCGGGCGGCTCTTCCAGCATCTTCAGCACGGCGTTGGCGGCGGCGGTGTTCATGTCGTCCGCGGCGTCAATGATGGCGATACGGCGCCCGCCCTCGGCCGCGCTCATGTGGAAGAAGGAGAGGAGCTTGCGGATGTCCTCGACCACGATCTCGCTCCGCAGGCGGCCCTTGTCGTCAAGGGAGCGGCGGACCAGGTGCAGGCGCGGCTCGGACAGGGCGCGCAGGCGGCGGGCGACCGGGTGATCCTCGGGGACCGACAGGTCGGGGGTGCCGGCCTCGGCCAGCAGCCAACGCGCGATGGCCCAGGCGAGCGTCGCCTTGCCAGTGCCGCGCGGGCCGGTGATGAGCCAGCCATGATGCAAGCGACCCGCAGCGGCGGCCCGGGTAAAGGCGGCCACGGCGGCATCCTGTCCGACCAGCCGCCGCGTTTCGCGCGGATGCGGGGCGCCGGGAACGCGGTCGGATTCGATCGGGCTTTCGGGATCGTCGCTCAAAGCGCGGCCCTGACACGGGCGGCAACAGCCTTGGCCGGGCCGCTGCCGTCGATCAGCCGGACGCGGTCCGGGTGAGCGAGGGCCAGGGCGCGGAAGCCATCGCGCAGGCGCTGCTGGAAGCCGAGGCCCATGGCTTCGAAGCGGTCCTCGACGGCAATGTCCGTTTCGCTGCCAGTCGAAGGGCCACGCTGCCCGTTTTTCTCCGCAGGGGTGACGGCTTCCCTGTGGCTCTGCGCAGCATTCCCGTTCCTGGGCGGAACGGGGTGCGAGGTGGTCGCGGTGCCAATGGCAGGGGACGCGCGCCCGGTCGCCCTTGCCAGCGCCTGAGCAGGGTCGAGGTCGATGACGAAGGTCCGGTCGGGCTCGGTGCCGATCATCAGCCGGTGCAGGTCCTCGACAGCCTCGGCCAGGTCGGCCCGTGCGACGCCCTGATAGACGCGGGTCGAGTCCGCAAAGCGGTCGGTCACAACCCAGGCGCCGCGATCCAGAGCGGGTCGGATCGTGCGTTCCAGGTGGTCGCGGCGGGCGGCGGTGAACAGCAGAAGCTCGGTTTCCGGCGACCAGCGATCGGCGCGGCCTTCGACCAAAAGGCGGCGGATCTGTTCCGCCCCCGGCGAACCGCCGGGTTCGCGCGTCAGCACGACCTCATGGCCTTCCGATCGCAGGCCTTCGGCCAGCAGGCGCGCCTGGGTGGACTTGCCCGACCCGTCGATCCCCTCGAAGCTGATGAACACTCGCGTGGCCGTCTTCAGCCGCCAACGGCCGCGACGGCGCGCTGGCCAAGGCGCATCGCGGCATTCTGCAGCCGCCCCACGAAGCCCGCGCGCGTCACCCCGTTCGCGGTCACCAGCGGCAGGCGCGATTCGACCGATCCGGGGACCGAGACGACGAGATCGCCCACGCGCTGGCCGGCCTCGAAGGGGGCCTCGAGGGGACCGTTGAACACGGCCTCGGCGGTCACGCCCGAGGCCGCGCCCGCGGGGATCAGGACGTTCACGCCTTCGGGGGTGGTCAGGGCGACGCGGCGGGACTGGCCCAGCCAGACGGGGGCCCAGGCGACGGTTTCCCCCTTGGGGATCACGGTCTTCATGGTGAACTGGCGGAAGGCCCAGTTGACGATGCGCTCGGACTCCTCGGACCGCGCGCGCTCGGACGGCAGGCCGTTGACGACAAAGATCACCCGTCGCCCGTCCTGCACCGCCGATCCGACAAGGCCGTAGCCCGCTTCCTGCGTGTGCCCGGTCTTGAGCCCGTCCGCCCCGACGCCCAGTCCCAGGATCGGGTTGCGGTTGCGCGTGTTGGCCGGCGCCCGGCCGTCGAAATCGAAGGTATCGAGGGCGAAATACTTGTAATACTCGGGAAAGTCCTCGACCAGATGCTGGGCGAGCTTGCCGAGGTCGCTGGCCGACATGACGTGGCCCGGCGCAGGCCAGCCCGACGAGTTGACCAGCTGGGTGTCCTCCAGCCCGAGCTCATGTGCCCGGGCGGTCATCTTGCGGGCAAAGGCCTCCTCGGTCCCGGCCAGCCCCTCGGCCACGACCACGCAGGCGTCGTTGCCCGACAGCACGATGATGCCCTTGATCAGTTCCTCGACCGTGGGACGGTCGAGTTCGTCCAGAAACATCGTCGAGCCGCCCATCTGCTTGGCCTTGGTCGAGACGGGGAAGGTCGTCTCAAGTGTCACCTGGCCCTGATCAAGCGCCTCGAACAGCATGTAGAGGGTCATCAGCTTGGACATGGAGGCGGGCGGCATCGGCTCATGCGCGTTCTTTTCCATGAGCACGCTGCCGGTCGCCACGTCATAGACCCAGGCGGCCCGGGCCGTGGTGTCGAAGGACTGGGCGAATGCCGCAAGGGGGCTGAAAAGGGCGGCCGTGACGGCGCCGGCAAGCACACGGGACAGAAGCGCGCGCATGAATGTTCCTTTCCGTGGTTTGGCACCAGCGTTACCCGACCCGGCCCCGACCCGCAACGTGACCCGGCTTGGGCAGCCTGGCAGCAGCGGGTAAAGATTCGCTGAACGTCAGCCTTTCATCGCTGCGCGCCAGTGGCGGCGGCAGAGGGAAACATAGCTTTCGTTGCCGCCAAGCTGGATCTGGGCGCCCTCGTGAACGGGCGTGCCCTCGGGGCCGAGCCGGACGACCATGGTCGCCTTGCGCCCGCAATGGCAGATGGTGCGAACCTCGCGCAGGTCGTCGGCCAGCGCCAGCAGCGTGGCCGAGCCGGGGAACAGCTCTCCCCTGAAATCGGTGCGCAAGCCATAGGCCATGACCGGCAGGTCCAGGTCGTCGGCCACGCGTGCGAGTTGCCAGACCTGGGCAGCGGTCAGGAATTGCGCCTCGTCCACGAAGACGCAGGCGGTGCCAGCGCCTTCGCGCTGGATCAGTTCGAACAGGTCCGTGTCGGGGGCGAAGGCCAGCGCGTCCTCGGCGATGCCGATGCGGCTGCCGATCCGGCCCGGACCGGCGCGGGTGTCCAGCGCGGCGATCAGCAGCAGCGTGGTCATGCCACGCTCGCGGTAGTTGTAGGACGCCTGCAGGAGCAGCGTGCTCTTGCCCGCGTTCATGGTGGAATAATGGAAATAGAGCTTGGCCATGCCCGGGCGAGTGCCAAGCGAGGCGTGGGGATGCAAGGGGGCACAGGGTTGTGACGTCGGACCGGGGGCTTCGCGCCCCCGGAGCCCCCGCGGGATATTTGCACGAAGAAGAACTACGAGTGCCGCAGGAAACGTTCGGTTCCCTGCGGCACGCTTTCCAAGGAGAGGCACCCGGGCATGCCGGGTGCCTCAACGGTCAGCCTTGCCGCTGCTGGGCGCGGGGCGCGCGCGAGGGGCGGCGCGGCGGGCGCTTGGTAGCGCTGGCCGGGCGGCCCTGCGGGCGGGCGACAGGGATGGGACCCACGGGCGGCTCGCCGCCGATCACGGGGATGGCGGCCTTCATGGCCTTCTCGATGGCCCTCAGTTCGCCCGCCTCCGCGGGGGCGCAGAAGGCCACGGCGCGGCCGTCACGACCCGCGCGGGCGGTTCGGCCGATGCGGTGGACGTAGTTTTCCGGCACGTTCGGCAGGTCGTAGTTGTAGACATGCGCCACCTCGGGGATGTCGAGCCCCCGCGCGGCCACGTCCGTCGCCACCAGCACCTGCGTCTCGCCCGCCCGGAACGAGGCAAGGGCGCGCTCACGCTGGCCCTGGGACTTGTTGCCGTGGATGGCAGCGACCTTGTGGCCCCATTTCTGCAGCAGCGTGGCCAGCTTTTCCGAGCCATGCTTGGTGCGGCCGAAGACGATGGCCAGCTCGCCCGGGTGCCTGGACAGGTACTCGGCCAGCAGCGTGGCCTTGTCGCCCTGGTTCACGAAATGCACGCCCTGCTCGATCTTGTCGGCGGCCTTGCCGGGCGGGTTCACCGCGACACGGACCGGATCGGTCAGGTAGCTTTCGGCCAGCTCCTCCATCAGCTTCGGCATGGTGGCCGAGAAGAGCATTGTCTGGCGGTCGCGTGGCAGCAGCCGGGCAATGCGGCGCAGCGCGTGGATGAAGCCGATGTCCAGCATCTGGTCGGCCTCGTCCAGCACCAGATAGCGGGTCTGGTCGAAGCGGACGGCCTTGCGCTCGATCAGGTCGATCAGGCGGCCAGGCGTCGCGATCAGCACGTCCACGCCGCGCGACAGGCGGTCCACCTGTACGTTGATCGAGGCGCCGCCGACCACACGGAAGCTGCGGATGCCGGTGCCGCGGGCAAAGCCCTCGACGTTCTGGGCGATCTGGGTCGCGAGTTCGCGCGTCGGGGCCAAGATCAAGGCCTTGCAGCTGAACGGCTCGGCGCGTTCGCCCTTGACGACGAGGCGGGTCAGCATGGGCAGGCTGAAGGCCGCCGTCTTGCCGGTGCCCGTCTGCGCGAGGCCCAGCAGGTCGCGGCCAGCGACCAGCGCGGGGATCGCCTCGGACTGGATCGGGGTGGGTTCGTTCAGCCCAAGCTCGGACAGGTTGATCGCCACACGCGGGTCGATGCCCATGCGGGTGAAGGGAGTGTCGATCTCGGGGATCGCGCGGCGGATGAAGGGCTCGGCCTCGGCGCGGGCCTTCTTGGCGCGGCCGGGACCGCGGCGGGCATCGAAGCCGGCAGAACGGGGCTTCTGGAACTCGCCGTCGCGGCGGGGCTGGCTGGAGCGGGCGCGCGGAGCGCGCGTCGTGGTGTCTTCGGTCATCTCATGTCCTTGGTCGCCGTCCCCCGTATCGGGACGCGCGAAAGGCCCCGGCAGGACGCCGGCGGCAAGCGAGGGGTCGCGGGTCAGATACGAAACCCGCCGGCAACCCTGCGTGACATGGGGAACCAGTCTGAGGCGTCGGCCCTGGCAAGGACAAAGGTCCTGCGGCTGCTCACGCGGCAGCGGGTGACGACAGGGGCAACATGGGCGTTTCCGCAGCAAAGTCAAGGGAGGCCCTGCAGCCCTTTCCCGCGTATGGTCCCTGCGGGCTTGCCCGTCCTGCAGGAACCCGCTAGGCCCGGCGGCTTTCCGCAGCAGGACGCCCGCCATGCCCTCTGATATCCTCGCCATCGACTTCGGCACCTCGAACTCTGCCGCGGCCGTGCTGGACGCGGGCCGTCCGCGCCGCATCCCGATCGAGGCCGGGGCGGACACCCTGCCCACTGCCGTCTTCTTCCCCCCACGGGGCGGCGCCATGCGGATCGGCGAAGCCGCGGGCGAGGCGCTGATCGCCGGCGAGGAAGGCCGCTACATGCGGGCGCTGAAAAGCGCGCTCGGCACGTCGCTGCTGCATGAAACCCAGCTTGTCGGCGGCCAGCGCCGGACACTGGCGCAGATCATCACGGCCTTTCTCTCTGTGCTGCGCGAACGGGCCGAAGCCGCAACCGGCCGCCGCCACACCCGTGCCCTTTCCGGCCGTCCGGTCCATTTCCACCCTGACCCCGTGCGAGATGCCCGGGCCGAGGCCGACCTGCGCGACTGCTACCTGGCCGCAGGTTTCGAAGAGGTGCGCTTCCTGCCCGAACCCGAGGCCGCCGTGCTGGCCTGTCACCACCTTGGCGCAGCGGGCATGACCGGGCTGGTCGTGGACATCGGCGGGGGCACCTCGGACTTCTCGGTGTTCCGCGCCGAGGAGGGCAGGGTGCGCATCCTCGCCAACTATGGCATCCGGCTGGGCGGGACAGACTTCGACCATGTGCTGTCGATGGCCCATGCTATGCCCCTGCTGGGCCACGGGGGCGAGTTGCGCCGCGAAGCCGGGCCGGGTCGGCTGCCGGTGCCCAATGCCATCTATGTCGATCTGGCGACCTGGGCCCGGATCCCGTTCCTTTACACGGCCGCGACGCGCCGTCAGGCGGCGCAGCTTGCACGTCTGGCAGTCGCGCCCGAGCGGCTGACACGGCTGGTCGAAGTCCTGGAGCATGAACTTGGCCATGAACTGGCCTTCGCGGTCGAGCACGGCAAGATCGCCGCCAACGGCGGCGGCGATGCCCGGATCGGCATGGGCTTCATCGAGCCGGGGCTGTCCGCGCCCCTGTCCGCCGCCTCGCTGCAGGCGGCGTTGCAAGGCTGCCGGGACGACCTGTCTGTTGCGATCACCGAGACGCTCGCCCTCGCTCAGGTGCCTGCCGGGCAGATCGGCAGCGTGATCCTGGTCGGTGGCTCCAGCCTGATGCGGATGGTGTCCGAACTCGCGCAGGCGCAATGCCAGGGGGCGGCCCTTTACCGTTCGGAAGCCTTCACCGCGGTCGTGGATGGCCTTGCGCTGGCCACCCGAGGGCTGGAACGTTCCTAGCCTTGCAGCGCCCGGTCAAAACCTGAGCCTTTGCTGGCCAATGCGGTCGACGTTGCTGGCACCCGAAGTCCTGACAGCGAGAAGCCGCCCCGGCAGGCGCGGTCCCGGCCATCGCCCTTACAGAACAATGATCCCCGAGTGCTTGGCCTTTTCCTCGGGCTCGACGTGGATGGTGATATGGGCGGGCTCCACCTCCTTGCGGATGCAGCGCTCCAGCCGGTCGCAGATGTCGTGCGCGGTCGAGACGGTCATGTCGCCCGGAACCACCAGATGGAACTCGACAAAGGTCATCGGGCCGGCGTGGCGGGTGCGCAGGTCATGCGCTTCAATCGCGCCCTCGGCATTGGCCGAGATCAGGGTCCGGATGCGGCCCAGCAGGGCATCGGGCACGGCGGAATCCATGAGCCCCCCGACCGAGTCCCGCATCAGCTGCCAACCCGACCACAGGACGTTGAGCGCCACGAGCGCGGCAAGCGCGGGATCGAGGCTGCTCCAGCCCGTCGCGCTTGCCAGAAGAACGCCCAGCAGAACGCTGACCGACGAGACGACATCCGTCAGCAGGTGGCGACCGTCCGCCACAAGGGCAGGGGACCGCAACCGGCGGCCCCGGTGGATGAGCACCCAGCACCAGGCGCCATTCACGACGCTGGCCAGGCCGTTCACCAGCAGCCCTTCGGGCGAGGCGTCGAGAGGCCTGGGGTCGCGGAAGCCGTGCCAGGCCTCGTTCAGGATCAGAAGCGCGGCCACGACAATCAGCACCCCTACGATTACGGCCGAGAAGTACTCGATCTTGCCGTGCCCGTAGGGATGCGAGGCGTCTGCGGGCTTGGCGCTGGTGCGGACCGCCAGCAGCGCGACCACCGCCGTGACGACGTTCACGATGCTTTCCAGCGCATCCGAATAAAGCGCGATCGAGCCGGTCAACCGCCAGGCCAGGAACTTGAGGCCGAGGACCAGCAGGCCCACGGCAATGCTGCCTGCGGCGATCTTCTGGACGCGATCCATCGGTCTCCTGCCCGGTTACTGTGATTGCCCGGCCCTGCCTTGGTCCCTGCGGGCACCAAACTCAACCCCGGTGCGTTGATCTGACCCTCGGTCGCGCGGACCACGGCCGATCCGCATCGGGGTTGGCGAAATCGCCGCCATGGCCGCAGGGTGCAGTGCCTGTCGGTTGCACCGCGGCGATGGCGGGGCCAGCTCGGTATATGTCGATTGCCAGCGAGGCCAGCTTTGCAGCTTCCAGTTCCAGAGAGGGAACAACGCCACGCCAAAATCGCGCCCCGCGCGGGTGATCAATCAGCGGCTTCGCCTCGTCCTGGTAATCCTGTTCATGGTGCTAGAGGGCGAGGTTTGCACGGCTCACAGGGTTCTTCGGTCGCGGCGCAATGGCGCGCCGCAACGCCCTTGTGGGGCTCTCGGTTCGCGCTCCCTGTCGTCTGTTTCCGCTCTATGTAGTTCCAGAAGGACAAGGGGCGCGGTCGCGTGACGGTTGTCTCAGAACGTGCCGCGCTGCAATTCGAAGACGCTGTGGGCGACAGCGCCGTTCTGCTTGACGACCCGTGTAGTGTTCCGGGGCTTGATGGACTTTGCCCGCCTTTGGTGGAGAGCCTTTAGCTCACTTCTCGGGCTTTTTGCTCGAAGGCGATAGGGCTCTGGAAGCCGAGCGATGAATGCCGCCTGACGGGGTTATAAAACCCGTCGATATATCTGCCGACGGCGTTTTCGGCCTGTTGACGAGATTGCCAGGCGATCAGCCAGATCAACTCTGACTTGATAGTCTCTAAGCACGTTTCCACCATCGTGTTGTCGTAGCAGTTCCCACGTCCGCTCATCGAGATCAGGATGCCGCGTTTGCGCAGAAAGGCCTGATAGTCGACCGAGCAGTATTGCGATTGGCGATCGGAATGATGGACCAGCCTTGGTTGAGGGTTGCGAGCCATCAGAGCACGGCGCAGGGCTTCGACGGCAAGGTCGCGCTTCAGACGATTACTCGTGGCCCAACCAACGACGCGCCGGGACAAGAGATCAAGCACGACGGCGAGGTAGAGCCAGCCCTCTGCCGTCCAGATGTAGGAGATGTCTGCTCCCCATTTCCGGTCGGGGCCGTCCACCGTGAAGTCCTGCGCCATCAGATTGGGCGCGACTGGCCAAGCATGTTCGCTGTCCGTCGTGCGCTTGCAGCGCCGCTTCTGACGCGCGATCAATTGGTTCTCGCGCATCAGCCACGTCGTGCGATGCCGCCCGGTCTCATGGCCCTCGTCGACGAGGTCGCGGTGCATGCGCGGGCTGCCGTAGGTCCCTTTCGACAGTGCGAAGGTCGTGCGGATATGTGCCAAATAGGTCATGTCCCAATGTTGGCAGTGACGGGCCGGTCGATCCTGCCAGGTAAAAAAGCCGCTCTGCCTGACACCCGGAACATGGCACATCCGGCTGATCGGAAAGCTGGCCTTCTCCGCCTCGATAAAGCCGAAGGTCATAGGCTTCCCTCTCTCGCCAAGAAGGCCGCGGCTTTTCTTAGGGTCAGGACCCATTGGTCTGCCTGCTGCTGGGTGCTTCAGGCTCCGCGAGGAGACTGATC
>NZ_JBHLWE010000022.1:0-21585 GCF_042432925.1 Paracoccus niistensis
CCGTAGCGCCAAAACCCGTCATGCACTAAGATTGCAAACGGACCACCTCATTGGGGCAGGCCAGGGCCACAGATGGGGGCGACTTTCATCAGTCTCTCGGAGATGCTGAGCTATCAGCTCTCTTCCAGTTTCTTTCGTTTGCGGCGGGCCTGCTAAGTTTTCTTATCGTATTCGCGTTCAATGCGAAATCTATCGGACGCGGAATTGCGGACGGAGGGTAGAATGGACGCTGGGCGCCGATTGCTTCTTGCTGCTAGCCTGAGCAGTCTTGTTGTCGGGAAAGCAGATCGTAGCTTTGCGCAGGTGGAGGATATTCCAGCCTTTGATGAGACTCTCGCGATTTTAGACTCACGCCCAAGGACAATCCTTTTATATACTCACTTCAGTCTGGCATTCTCTCTTGCCCTCAACATCGTGAGCCTTGAGGGTGACCCACGTGAACTTCCGCTGCTTCCAAGCCAAAGACCTGAGACTGAGGATATATTCAGGGCGTTGATTGCAGCGAGCAGGGAGGAGCAGGAAAGAGAGCGCTTACTTGCGTCTATCTCGAATGCAGATGACCCGATACATACAATAGAGAGGCAGCACTCTGACCTTGTGTCGAGATTCATAGAAGCTCTTGCAGAAGCTGGTCTTTCCGGAGACTCGCGGCTAATTGCCAATGCTGTAAACAGCTTGACACATGTCGAGCGCATCGCCTCCGTTGTTGTAACCGATAGCGACTCCAGCTTTCTTTGTCGAGTATTTCCTTTCACGTACTTCTGTAACTGATGCGTATCGTGTCTTAGCGCCATCTCTTCGGGGCCTTACAGAAGGTCAAGTACACTCTTTAAAGAAAAGTGCAAACTATAAGGTGAGTGAAGGCTTGCCGGCCGAATGATCGGCGGGTGCCATAAGTATGTGGTCGGATTAGAAGCGTGAACCTTCGTTTCACGGTGAGGTATAGCTGGTCCGAGTATCGCAACGCTTTTCGACCCCGCCTCACCTCCGTCCCCCATAATTCGCCTTCGGCCCCGCGATCCACCAGGCGATGAGCCCCGCGACCGGCAGGATCGCCACGACTAGCACCCAGATAATCTTGCTGCGCCCCGTCGCGCCCGAGTTGATGATCGAGGCGATGGCCCAGATGTCGAGGACGAAGATGATCAGGCCGAAGATGCTGCCGAAGAAGTTCATCGGGATGGCTCCGTGGGTAAGGGGGCGCGACCGGCCCGTTGATGCGTCAACGGGCTGGCCGCGCCGGGGTTCCCCTTAGAGCACGTAGCGCGACAGGTCCGCGGACCGCGCGAGGTCGCCGAGTTGGGATTCGACGAAACCGGCATCAACCGTGATCGCCTCGCCCTTGCGGTCGGGGGCGGTGAAGGAGAGGTCCTCGAAGACCCGCTCGATCACCGTGTAAAGGCGGCGGGCGCCGATGTTTTCGACGCTGCCGTTCACCTCGGCGGCGATGCGGGCCAGGGCCGCGATGCCGTCGGGGGTGAAGCTGACCTCAAGCCCTTCGGTCCGCATGAGCGCGGCGTATTGCAGGGTCAGGGCGTTGTCGGTCTCGGTCAGGATGCGGACGAAGTCGGCCTCGGTCAGGGCGCGCAGTTCGACGCGGATCGGCAGGCGGCCCTGAAGCTCGGGCAGCAGGTCCGAGGGCTTGGCGACGTGGAAGGCGCCGGAGGCGATGAACAGGATGTGGTCGGTCTTCACGGGGCCGTATTTGGTGGACACCGTGGTGCCCTCGATCAGGGGCAGGAGGTCGCGCTGGACGCCCTCGCGGCTGATGTCGCCGCCGCGGGTCTCGGCGCGGGCGCAGACCTTGTCGATCTCGTCGATGAAGACGATGCCGGACTGCTGGACGGCTTCGAGGGCCGCGGCCTTGATCTGCTCGTCGTCCAGAAGCTTGTCGGCTTCCTCGGCGATCAAGAGGTCGTAGGACTGGGCGACCGTGACCTTGCGGCGCACGCGGCGGCCGCCGAAGGCCTTCATCAGCGCGCCGAGGTCCATCATCTGGCCCATGCCGGGCTGGCCCGGAACCTCCATCCCGAGGGGGTTGGAGGTGTCGTTCAGTTCGAGTTCGATCACGGTGTCGTCCAGTTCGCCCCGGCGCAGCTTGCCGCGGAACAGCTCACGCGTCTGGTCGCGGGCGTTCTCGCCGGCCAGCGCCTCGATCACGCGGGCCTCGGCGGCCTCGCGGGCGCGGGCCTTGACGGCCTCGCGCATCCGCTCACGCGTTTCGACCATGGCGGCGTCGGTGAGGTCGCGGATGATCTGTTCCACGTCGCGGCCGACGTAGCCCACCTCGGTGAACTTGGTGGCCTCGACCTTGACGAAGGGGGCGTGGGCGAGCTTGGCCAGCCGGCGCGAGATCTCGGTCTTGCCCACGCCGGTCGGGCCGATCATCAGGATGTTCTTGGGATAGACCTCGTCGCGCAGGTCGTCGGCCAGCTGCTGGCGGCGCCAGCGGTTGCGCATGGCCACCGCCACCGCGCGCTTGGCCTCGGCCTGGCCGATGATGAAGCGGTCAAGCTCGGCGGTGATCTCGCGGGGGGTCAGGTCGGTCATGGCATCCTCGGGGTTTCGTTGCCGCCGACTTATGCAGCCGGGGCGGAAACGCCAAGTCACCAGGTCGCGCGGGCCTGCATGGCGACGGGGCCGTCGGCGTAGGAGGTCCAGAGGCTCAGCGCCTCGCCGTCCTCGGCCGCGTTCAGCGTGAAGTCGGCGTCGTCGAACAGGGGCGACAGGCTGCGGAACTCGAAAAGGGCGGGGCGGCGGCCGCGCAGTTGTTCGGCGAACTGGACCAGCAGGGTCGCCTGCAGGGGGCCGTGGACGATCAGGCCGGGGTAGCCCTCGACATCGCGGACATAGGGCGCGTCGTAATGGATGCGGTGGCCGTTGAAGGTCAGGGCCGAGTAGCGGAACAGAAGCGCGGCCGAGGGTTCCAGTTGACGGCGGTGGGCGCCGTGGGGCGCGGGATCGGCGGGCTTGGCGCGGCCCGAGTCGGTGCCGCGATAGACGATGTCCTGGCGTTCGCGGACAGCCTCGCGGCCGTTGCTGTCGATGCGGTGGTCCACGGTCACGAAGCAGAGCGTGCCGGTGCGGCCGTGCTTGACGGAAACGTCGCGGATGGTGGAACGCCGCGTGACCGTCTCGCCCACGCGGATGTCGCCGGTGAAGGCGAATCTGCCGCCGGCCCACATGCGGCGGGGCAGGGGCACGGGGGGCAGGAAGCCGCCCCGCGCGGGATGGCCGTCGGGACCGAGCTGCGCCGTCGGCGCGGCGGGCGGCGCGACGCAGAGGTGGATCATCGCAGGGGCCGCGTCGCCGTCCCGGGGCTCGCCCGTGACGTCGAAGGTCGCGTTGAAGCGGTCCACGGCGGCGGGGGTCAGCAGCTCGGACTTGGTTTCCTCGCGGCCGATCCACTGGCGCAGGTGGTCGATGTCCAGGTCGGTCATGCTGTCTCCAGTCCGGGAACGGGGCCATAGTCGCGCGTCTCGCCCGCGAAGACGGGCGCGGGGGCGGGATAGCTGACGGGGCCGTTCGGCGTGTCCACAGTGATACGCCGCAGATGCGGGTGGCGCGAGAGGCCGTCCATGTCGTTGACCGTGGCGAACGCGATGTCGGCAGCCTCGATGGCGGCGGTGGCCTCGGGCAGGCTGCGGGCGGCGAAGGCGGCGGCGACGGCCGCGTCGGTTTCGGCGCGGTTCGCCACGCGGGCGGTGTTGGTGGCAAAGCGGGGATCGCGGCCGAGACCGGGCTGGCCGAGGAAGATTTCGGCCAGCTTGCGCCATTCGCGGTCGCTTTGCACCGAGATCAACACCTCGGCCCCGTCCCTGCAGCGGAAGACGCCGTAGGGCGCGATCGAGGGATGGGCAAGGCCCACGCGTTTGGGCGTCTGCCCACCCTCGTGCTGCAGCAGGGGCACAGTCAGCCAGTCGGCCAGCACGTCGAACATCGAGAGCGAGATCGCCGCGCCCTTTCCTGTGACGCCCCGCGCGATCAGCGCCTCGAGAATCGCGGCATGGGCGGTCGCGCCGGTGGCGATGTCCACCATGGAGATGCCGACGCGGGCGGGTTCGTCCAGGCCGCCGGTGATGGAGCACAGGCCCGATTCCGCCTGGATCAGCAGGTCATAGGCCTTGCGGTCGGCCATCGGCCCGCTTTCGCCATAGCCCGAGATCGAGCAGGTGATGAGCCGGGGCCAGTCCCGCGCCAGCCGTTCCGGGGTGAAACCCAGCCGTCCCAAGGCGCCCGGCTTGAGGTTCTGGACCAGCACATCGGCGCCGTCGAGCAGGACGGTCAGGGCGTCCTTGCCTTCGGGCGTGGTCAGGTCGAGGACGCGCGACTCCTTGCCGCGATTGAGCCAGACGAAATAGCTGGACTGGCCCTGCGCGACGGAATCGTAGCCGCGGGCGAAATCGCCCTCGGGGCGTTCGATCTTGATGACACGGGCGCCCGCGTCGGCCAGCCGGGCGGTGGCGAAGGGCGCGGCCACCGCCTGTTCGATGGCAACAACGGTCAGGCCTTCAAGGGGGCGCATCAGAAGCTCCTCGGCAGGCCGAGGACATGCTCGGCCACGTAAGACAGGATCAGGTTCGTGGAAATCGGCGCGACCTGGTAAAGGCGGGTTTCGCGGAACTTGCGTTCCACGTCGTATTCGGCGGCGAAGCCGAAGCCGCCGTGGAACTGCAGGCAGGCGTTCGCGGCCTCCCAGCTTGCTTTCGCAGCGAGATACTTGGCCATGTTGGCCTGGGCGCCGCAATCCTGGCGGGCGTCGTACAGGCGGCAGGCCTCCCAGCGCATGAGGTTGGCGGCCTCGATCTCGATGAAGCTTTCGGCGATGGGGAACTGCACGCCCTGGTTCTGGCCGATGGGGCGGCCGAAGACCGTGCGCTCGCTGGTGTATTTCGTCACCCGGTCGATGAACCAGTAGCCGTCGCCGATGCATTCGGCCGCGATCAGCGTGCGCTCGGCGTTGAGGCCGGTCAGGATGTACTTGAAGCCCTTGCCTTCCTCGCCGATCAGGCTGTCGGCCGGGAGTTCCAGGTTGTCGAAGAACAGCTCGTTGGTCTCGTGGTTGACCATGTTGGGGATCGGGCGGACGGTCATGCCCCCTTTCACCGCCTGCTTCACGTCCACGAGGAAGATCGAGAGGCCTTCGGATTTCTTCCTGACCTCGGACAGCGGGGTGGTGCGGGCCAGAAGGATCATCAGGTCGGAATGCTGGACGCGGCTGATCCAGACCTTCTGGCCGTTGATCACGTAGCGGTCGCCCTTGCGGACAGCGGTGGTGCGAAGCTGGGTGGTGTCGGTGCCCGTGGTGGGCTCGGTCACGGCCATTGACTGCAGCCGCAGCTCTCCACTGGCGATCTTCGGCAGATAGGTCCGGCGCTGTTCCTCGGACCCGTGCCGGACCAGCGTGTTCATGTTGTACATCTGCCCGTGGCAGGCGCCCGAGTTGCCGCCCGAGCGGTTGATCTCCTCCATGATGACCGAGGCTTCGGCAAGGCCGAGGCCCGAGCCGCCGTATTCCTCGGGGATCAGGGCGGCCATCCAGCCGGCGCGGGTCAGCGCGTCCACGAATTCCTCGGGATAGGCGCGCTGTTCGTCCACGCGGCGGTGGTAGTCGTCGGGGAACTGCGCGCACAGGGCGCGCACCGCGTCGCGGATGTCCTGATACTGGTCGGCGGGCTGGGCGATCATCGCGGGCCTCCTGTCGCTGGGCGGCAGATTAGGACTGGCGGAGGCGATAAGCCAAATACATGATGCATCTGCCCGCCATAACGGAACGATATGGATGATCGAGCTGCGGCAACTGCGCTATTTCCTGGCGATCATCGAGCAGGGCAGCCTGACGCGCGCGGCCGAGGTGCTGCGCGTGGCCCAGCCCGCGCTGTCGGGTCACGTGCAGCGGATGGAGGCGCATCTGGGCACGGCCCTGCTGCTGCGGACGCCCAAGGGGGTGCAGCCGACGGAAGCGGGTCAGGCGCTGGCGCGGCACGCGCGGCTGATGCTGGATCAGCTGGCGCAGGCCGAGGAGGAGATCCGGGGCCAGCGCGACGACCCGGCCGGGCTGGTGCGGCTTGGCCTGCCGGGGACCATCGGACAGATCCTCGCGGTGCCGCTGATCCGGGCGGTCCGCGCCCGCCATCCCCGGATCGAATTGCGCGTGGCCGAGGCGATGAGCGGCTTCGTGCTGGACTGGTTGGAGGCGGGACGCATCGACATCGCCGTGCTGTATGAGGAGGCAGCCGGGCGGAGCATCCTGACCGAGCGGCTGCTGGAGGAGGAACTGGTGGTCATCGGCGCGCCTGCGCGGGCCGCCGAGATGCCGGGCGAGGCGCTACCATTGGCCGTGGCGCTGCGGGCCGGCCTGATCCTGCCGGGCGAGGGGCACGGGCTGCGTGCGCTGCTGGACGCCCAGGCGGCCACCCTGGGGCAGCCGCTCGCGACGGTGATCGATGTGGATTCCTACCAGAACATCAAGGCGCTGGTGGCCGAGGGGATGGGCTGGTCGATCCTGCCGCGCAACGCGGTCGCGGCCGAGGCGGCGCAGGGCGCGCTGCAGGTCTGGCCGATCCGCGACCCGCAGCTGCGCCGCCATGTGCATCTGGCCCATGCCGTGCGGCGGCCGGTGACGGGCGCGGTCGCGGCGGTGCTGGGACTGGCGCGTGACACGCTGCGCGGTCTGGTGCGAGACGGCGCCTGGACGGGGGCGACGCTGGTCGGAGAGGCCGGCGCGGAGGGCTGAGCCGGTTCTTCCCGACCGGGTCTGCGTTCAGGCGGCGATCCGCTCCACTACCAGGTTGGCGTTGGTGTAGACGCAGATGTCGGCCGCGATGGCCATGGCGCGGCGGGCGACCGTCTCGGCGTCGAGGTCGGTTTCCATCAGCCCCCGCGCCGCCGCCAGCGCGAAGTTCCCGCCCGAGCCGATGGCGGCCACGTCATGTTCCGGCTCCAGCACGTCACCCGCGCCGGTCACGACATAGACCTGAGCACCGTCGGTGACGATCAGCATGGCTTCCAGGTTGCGCAGGTACTTGTCGGTGCGCCAGTCCTTGGCCAGTTCGACGCAGGCGCGCTGCAATTGGCCCGGCGCGGACTCCAGCTTGCGCTCCAGCCGCTCCAGCAGGGTGAAGGCGTCGGCGGTCGAGCCCGCGAAGCCCACCACCACCTCGCGCCCGCCGGGCGACAGGCGGCGCACCTTGCGCGCCGTGCCCTTCATCACTGTCTGGCCCACGCTGACCTGCCCGTCGCCCGCGACGACGACCTCATTGCCGCGGCGCACCGCCAGGATCGTGGTCATGCTGTCTTCCCCTTCTTGGTCTTGCGGGCCCCAGATATGGGCGCGCGCCCGCTTCCGCAACGCGGGCGCGCCGATTACGCTGCCGCCATGCCGCCGCCTCCCACCCTTCGCGTTTATCTTCACGGGCAGATGCTGCGCACGGCGCGGGCGGGGACCTTCCCGGCGATGGCCGTGCTGGCGCGCGCGGTCCAGGCACGGGGCTGGCGCGTGCTGTTCGAGCGCGCCTCGCCGCAGGCGCAGGACAGCCCGCCTCCTCCGGGTGACTACGCGTTGCTTCACATGAAGCAGCCCCGCCATCCCCGCACCCTGACGCTGCGCCGCGCTTATCATTATCCCTTCTGGCGCATCGAGCCCGTGGCCCAGCGCTGGCGCTTTGCCGTGGCGCAGGCGCGGTTCGACCCCGAGGCGGTGGATGCCGAGGAAGCCGCTGCCTTCGTCCGCCGCTTGCGCGCCCGCGTCCTGCCGGGTCCCGAGCCCCGGCGCGGGGATCACGTCCTTGTGCCGCTGCAGGGCCACCTGCGCCGGACCCGGTCCTTCCAGACCATGAGCCCTGTCGAGATGCTGGAAGCGGTCTGCCGCACCGGCCGGCCGGTGGTGGCAACCTTGCACCCGTCGGAAAGCTACGATGCCGCCGACCATGCCGCACTGGACCGGCTGGCGGCCCGGTATCCAAGGCTGGTTGTGGGCGGCAATACCATGGCGTTGCTGCGGGACTGCGCCTTTGTCGCTACCCAGAACAGCGCGGTCGCCTTCGACGGCATGATCCTGGGCAAGCCTGCCGTCCTGTTCGCGCAGATCGACTTTCACCACGCAGCCCTGAACGTGGCCGACCTGGGCGCCGAGGCCGCGCTGGGCCGGGCGGCGGCCGCGGCGTCTCTCCCGCTCGACCGCTATGTCCACTGGTTTCTCAAGACGCAGGCGATCGACGCGCAGGCGCCGGATGCGGACGCGCGGATGCTGGCGGCCATGCGCCGGGGCGGCTGGCCGCTGTAGGGCCCGAGGGGTTGCGCCCGACCCGACGCTTCCGCAAAGTCCGCGCGATCGAGCGGTGCGGGGACAGGCATGTCGGACAGGGTGGTGATCGTCGGTGCAGGGCAGGGGGGCCTGCAGGTCGCGGCCAGCCTGCGGCAGGAAGGCTTCGCCGGACCCGTCACGCTGCTCGGGGACGAGCCCGGCCTGCCCTACCAGCGTCCGCCGCTGAGCAAGGCCTACATGAAGGACGGCGACGAAAGCCGCTTGGCGCTGAAACCCGCCTCCTTCTTCGAAACGGCCGGCATCGATTACCGCCCCGGCACCATCGTCGCCGGGATCGACCGGCCGGCGGGCGAGGTGGTGCTGGACAGTGGCGAGCGGCTGGGCTTCGACCATCTCGTGCTGGCGACCGGCGCGCGCAACCTGCGCCCGCCGCTGCCCGGGATCGACCTGCCCGGCGTGCACGAGTTGCGCGGCCTGGCCGATGCCGCCCGGCTGCGCGCCATGGCCGAGGGGGTCCGCCGCGCCGCGGTGATCGGCGGCGGTTTCATCGGGCTGGAATTCGCGGCTGTCGCCGCCGCGCGCGGCATCCATGTCACCGTGATCGAGGCCACCGACCGGCTGATGTCCCGTGCCGTGACGCCGCCGATCTCGCAGCGCTTCCTCGACTTCCATCGCGCGGCGGGGGTCGATGTCCGCCTGGGCGCGCTCGGCACCGCCGTCCTGGGCGGCAAGGCGGCCGAGGGCGTCGCGCTGGCCGATGGACAGGAAGTCGCGGCCGACCTCGTCCTGCTGGCCGTGGGCGTCCGCCCGAACATGGAGCTTGCCGCCGAGGCCGGGCTGGCGGTCGCCAACGGCATCGTCGTGGACGGGCACCTGCGCACCAGCGACCCGCGCATCTTCGCCATCGGGGACTGCGCGAGCTTCCCGCTGGGGGGCATCGCCACGCGGCTGGAATCGGTGCAGGCGGCGGTCGATCACGCCCGCCATGTCGCCCGCACGATCACCGGGGCCGGGCAGCCGCCCTATGACGCGCTGCCTTGGTTTTGGTCGGACCAGGGGCCGCTCAAGCTGCAGATCGCAGGGCTGTCCACCGGCTGGGACGATACCCATGTCCTGACCGACGCCACGGGCGCGGTCGATACGGTGCTGGCCTTCCGCGACGAGCGGCTGATCGCGGTCGAGACGGTGAACCAGGCCGGGCGGCACATGGCCGCGCGCAAGCTGCTGGCAGGCGCGCCGGTCATGCGGGACCGGCTGGAGGGGATGGACTGGGACCTGCGGGCGGCGCTGGCAGCCTAGGGACAGAGTTCCAGGATGCGCGCCTCGGGGCAGGCCTCGCGCGCCAGTTCGCAGACATGGCGGTGGTGGGTCAGGTAGATCACCTGCCCCGACCGCGACATTTCGGCCAGCGCCCCCAGCGCCAGCCGTGTCCGGTTGTCGTCAAAGGTTTCCATGATGTCGTCGGCAATCACCGGCACCGGACCGTGTGCCCCCGCCCATTCATGGAACCCCGCGATGCGCAGCGCGAGGTAAAGCTGGAAGCGCGTGCCCTTGGACAGCGCACCAGGCTCCTTGGACCCGCCATCCGCCGTGATGGCGATCAGCCGCTCGGTCCCCTCGCCCGGCTGCGAGGTCAGGCCCCGGTAGGCCCCGCCCGTGATGGCGGCAAAGGCGTCCGAGGCCCGGGCCATCATCCCGCTGCGATGGTGGTCGCGATAGCTGCGCAGCGCGTGGTCCGTGGCGATCACCCCCGCCCGCAGGCGCAGCCAGGCGCGCGCCTCCTCCTCAATTTCCATCAGCAGGGCGCGGCGGCGGGCCTCGATCCTCGCCACGCGGTCGTCGCCCGTGACCGCGTCCAGCGCGTGACGAGCGGCGTAAAGGGCGCTACGGGCGGCGTCCAGCCGCGCCTCGGTCTCGGCCTGCGCATCCTCGGCCCGGACCAGCGCCGCGCGCAATTCGTCGGGCGTGGTGCCGGAAAGGCGCGCGCGCGCCTCATCCAGCGAGGAGACACCCAGGGCGGCGCGGATCTGCGCGTCCAGCCGCGCGGCGCGGCCGCGCAGCTCGACGCGGCGCTCGATGCGGGCCAGCGCCGCTTGGGCATGGGTCAGGTCCGGGGCGCCCAGATGGGCAGTGATGGTCGCGGCCTCGGCGTCCAGCCGCGCGCGGCGCTGGGCCAGTGCGTGGCGGGCAGCCTCTGCCTGGGCGAGGTCCTCAGCCAGCGCCGCGCGGCGCTCGGCCGTTCGACGGGCCTCGGCCAGCCGGGCGGCGGCAGCGGCGTGGCGGGCCAGCGGGTCGCCGGGGGGCAGGTCCAGCGCGGCGGCCAGCGCGTCCACGGCTTCGGCGAAGCGGCGCTGGTCGTCCTGCATGGCTTCGGTGCGGTGGCGCAGGTCCTCGGCCAGGGCCAGCGCCGCGCCAAGCTCTCGCAGGGGGGACAGCAGGGCGCGCAACCGGGCGGCATCGGGCGGGGCCTCGGCCAGGAAGGTCGGGGTGCAGGCCTCGGTCAGAGTACGCTGCCAGTCGTCCAGGGCACGTCGCGCCGCCGTCTCGGCCTGCCCGCGTGCGGCGAGTTCCCGCGTCAGGCGCAACCGTTCGGCCCGGCGCGCGGCCTCCGCCTCGTGGCGGTCGAGCAAGCGCTGGGCCTGGGCGGCAAGCGCGCGCAACTCGCCCCCGGAGGTCTCGCCTGCGGCCTCCAACTGGGCGCGCAAGGCTTCCTCGGCCTGTGCCGCTTCGGTTTCGGCACGCTTGGCGGCGCGGGCGGCAGCTTCGGCCTCGTCGGCCAGGTTCAGCGCCCGCTCGTGCCGGACAAGCCAGCCGGACAGGTCCGCCAGAGGATCGGCCGGGTCGCGGCCGGGCAGGATCGCGCCCGCGCGAGCGGCCAGGGTCGCGCGCAACTCGGCCAGCCCCGCGTCGGCAACTGCGAGATCCCGCGCGGCGGCCTCGGCCAGCCGCTCGGCCGTTGCGGCATCCTCGCGCGCGCCGTGAAGGCGGCCGATGTCGGCCGCGCGTTCCAGTTGGGCGGACACGGCGCGGTCATGCGCCTCCATCGCCTCGGCGAAGGCGCGGGCGGTTGCGGCGTCCAGCGCCGCCAGATGTGCGTCCCATGTCGCGTCCCGCCGGGCGCGGCTTTCGGCCACTCGCTGCGGATCGGCGGGGCCGATGCTGTCGGCAAGCCCGTCGCGCTCGGCCGCCCGGCGCCGCGCGTCCTCGGCCCGGTCGGCGGCTGCGCGGGCCGCCGTCTCGCGCGCGGCAGTAGCGGCGTCGAGCCGCGCCGCCCAGGCCCCCAGCCGCTCGGCCGAAGGCACCTCCAGCGCCCGCAGCGCAGCCGCGTCGCCTTTCCAGGGCACCAGTCGTGCCAGTGCCGCATCGAGGCGGGCGGCAGCTTCGGCGGCATTGGTCTGCGCCTCATCGCGCCTGCCTGCCAGATCGGCGCGGCGCAGGGGCGCCAGCGCCTCGCGCAGCGCTGTTGTGCCATCCTCCGCGCCCTCCTCGTCCAGAGGGCCACCCGCCGCCGCAAGCTCGTCCACCCGCGCCGCCACCTCGGCCCGGGCCGAGGCGAGACGCGCCGACAGCCCCTCATGCGCCGTCATCAGCTCGGCCAGCCGGTCGAGCGTCCCGGCGCCGACCTCCAGGCTGGCGGGATCCGCGCCGGGCCGGATCTGGCGACCCAGTCCCTCGATCCGCTGGCGGGCGGCGGCAAGCTCCTGCAGGCGGCGGGGCAGGTCGTCGCGCGCGGCGATCCAGCGCGCCTTCAGGTCCTCGTCGAAGCCCGCGGCCTCGGCCTGCGCCAGCGCCGTGTCGTCCGGCACCAGCGCCGCCAAGGCATCCACCAGCCCCTGTTGCCGCTCGGCGTTCAAGGTGGCTTCAGTCCGCAGCGCCACGTCCTCGGCCAGCAGAGCGGCCACCCGCGCGGGCCAGTCCGGGGGCACGTCGGGCAGCCCTTCCATCGGCGCAAGCTCCGCGTCGATGGCGCTCCACTCCGCCAGCCAGGGCAGCGCCTCCAGCGCGGCTTTCGCGGCGTCGCGGGCGGCGGCGGTGCGGGCATGGGCCTCGGCCGCGGCGTCGCGCTCGGCCTCGGCCTTGTCAGCCGTCTGCCGCCGCGCACGGTGCTCGGCCGCCTGCACGTCCAGAGCCTTGCGCTCGGCCACGAGCGTCTCCAACTCGGCGCGCATGTCCTTGAGGGTGCCTTTCCGGGCGGACTTCCTGTAGAAGGCGTCCGCGCCGGCCCGCAGCCGGTCCAGCCTGTCGCCCAGTTCCGCCAGCCCCGCGCTGGCCGAAAACAGAAGCTGGCCCAGGTTGCCCTTGCTGGACAGGATCAGCTCGCCCCCGTCCTCCATCGTGCCCGCGTCCAGCGCGAACATGTCGGCGCAGTCCTTCCGCTCGATCCCGCCGAGCGCCGCCCGCAGCATCCCGTCGGGCACGGGCCGCCCGGCCGGATCGACCAGGGAGTCTCGGGTCTTCTTGACGCGAACGAGTTCCCGCTGGCCGTCCGGCAGGTCCAGCACCGCCCCGATCCGCATGGCGTCATAGGGATGCAGGAAGTTGTAGCTGCTGCGCGCGTGGATGCCGAACAGCAGGTCCAGCCAGGCGTTCAGCAGGGTGGACTTGCCGGCCTCGTTCGGCCCGTGGACGATGTGCAGGTCGGGTCGGCCCGGTTCCCCTGGCCCGAAGTCCAGGCTGCGGTCGGTAAAGCGCCCGTAGCGCGTCAGGTCCAGCCGGCGCAGCCGCATCAGTCCGCGCCGTCCGCCCGGTCGGGGACAAGCCGCGCCACCACCTCGTCCGCGCCCTCGCGCGCGAGGTCCGCAAGCGTGCGGTCCAGTGCGCCCTTGTCCTCGCCGAAGGCCCCGCGCAACTCGGGCGGAAGCTGCCCGATCAGTTCCTGCGCGGCGGCGGTCAGGTCGGCGGCAAAGGCTTCCGAGCCCAGCACCTCGCCCGAGATCAGCCGCCGCAGCGCGACCAGGGGCGAGCCGTCCACGACCGGCGCCTCCTCTGCCGGCAGGGTGCAGCTTGAGGTCAGCTTCTCGATCCAGGCGCGCCCGGTGGCCTCGGCCGCCGCCTGGGCCTCGGCCAGCAGCAGGTCCAGGTCGCGCCGGATGCGCCAGGCAAGCGGCGTGGCCCCGGTCAGCACCACCCGCGCCACCAGATGCGGCGAGCGCGCCTCGTCGCGTGCCGTTTCCAGCGCCCGGCGCAAGCGCCGGACCAGAGCGGCCCAGTCCGCCACGCCCGTCGCATCCACCGGCACCGTAGCGAATTCGGCGAGGCTGGTCAGGCGATCCTCGACAGTGATCGTGCGGTCGGGGGCCACGGTGACCAGAACGACGCCGCGCGGACCGGCCTCGCCGATGTCGCGTCCCTGCGGGATGCCGGGCATGACGACCTGCGTGCGCCCGACCACCTGCCGCGACGGCTTGTGGATATGCCCCAGCGCCCAGTAATCGAAGCCCGATCGCCCCAGGTCGGCGGGCGTCACGGGCGCGTAAGGGTCATGGCCGGGCGCGCCGCCCAGGCTCGTGTGCATCAGGCCGATGTTGACGGCCTCGGACACCGGCGGGCGATAGTCGCCCAGCAGGCTGGCCTCGGCCCGGGGCTCGCGGAAGCTGAGCCCGTGCAGGACCACCGGGACCGCGCCCTGCGGACGATCCAGCGGCACGGCCTCGGCGCGGTGGGTGTAGACATGGGTCGAAGGCGGCAGCACCAGTTCCCGCGTGATCCGCGACAGCGCGTCGTGGTTGCCGCGGATGATGTGGACGGCGACACCCGCCTGATCCAGCCGCCCCAATTGCTGCGCCAGGAAGCGGGCCGTCGTCATCGAGGTCTGGTCGCCGTCATACAGGTCGCCCGCCAGCAGCAGCGCGTCCACCCGTTCGGCCAGGCACAGGTCCACGATGCCGACAAAGGCCTGCCGGGTGGCGGTCCCGATCAGCTCGGCCACCTGGGGCGCCCGCAGCGCCAGCGAACGCAGCGGCGAGTCGAGGTGGATGTCGGCGGCATGGACGAAGCGGAAGCTCATGGTCACGGATTGTTCCGTGGCGCGGCGCGGAGTGCAAGCGGGGACGCGGCACCGGGGGCTTCGCGCCCCCGGAACCCCCGCGGGATATTTTCACAAAGAAGAAAAACAGGAGGCTCAGTCACGAGGAGTGGAGCTGAAGCCAGCCATGTCCGCGGAGGCCCCCATGCCCCAAGGTAAGGCTTCTCTTTTGCCTAAATATCCTGGGGGAGCCGGCGTCAGCCGGCGGGGGCAGCGCCCCCTTCCTCAATCCAGCAGATCCGTCACTGCGACCTGCTCGGGCAGTTCCAGTTCGATCACCCACAGGTCGGGATCGGCGGCACGCCTGCGGGCGATGGCAGCGTCGATGTCGCGCGCCGTTCCCTCGGCCTGCCGCACCCATGCGCGGCGATCGGCGGAAAGGTCGTATTCCTGCGCCCACAATTCGGCCGTCCCGCCGGGGCGGGCCACGCTGACCGCCAGCGCGCCCGCCGTGTCATCGCCGCGGTGGACGACATAGGCACCGCGTCCTTCCAGGTCCGCCCGCCGCAGCAGCGCGGCGACGCGCAGGCCGGCGGTCAGCCGCGGCTCCATCAGTTCCCGTCGCGGAAATCGAGCCCCATCTCGGTATAGCGCTCGGCCTCGTCCAGCCAGTTCTCGCGCAGGGCCACGCGCAGGAACAGGTGCACGGGACGGCCCATGAACTCGACCAGCTCCTCGCGGGCGGCGCGGCTGACGGCCTTGATCGTCTCGCCGCCCTTGCCCAGCACGATGCCCTTGTGGCCCGCACGGCTGACATAGACGACCTGATCGATCCGGGCCGAGCCGTCCTGGCGTTCTTCCCAGCTCTCGGTTTCCACCGTCAGCTGGTAGGGGATTTCCTCGTGCAGCCGCAGGGTCAGCTTTTCCCGCGTGATCTCGGCCGCGATCATCCTCATGGGCAGGTCGGCGATCTGGTCCTCGGGGTAGAGCCAAGGGCCTTCCGGCAGCTCGGCGGCCAGCCAGGCCAGCAGGTCGTCGGTCCCATGCCCCCGCTCGGCCGAGATCATGAAGGTGCGGACGAAGGGAAAGGCCTCGTTCATCTGCTTCGAGAGCGCCAGCAGCTCCTCGGCCTTCACGCGGTCGATCTTGTTGATCGCCAGCGCGACCGGATGCCCGCCTGCCTTCTCGCTGAGCGAATCCAGGATCGCCTGCACGCCGTCCGTCAGGCCGCGATGCGCCTCGACCAGCAGCACGACGATGTCGGCATCCGCCGCCCCGCCCCAGGCGGCCGCGACCATCGACCGGTCGAGCCTGCGGCGCGGGCGGAAGATGCCGGGCGTGTCCACGAAGACGATCTGGCTTTGCCCATGCATGGCGATGCCCCGGATGCGGGCGCGGGTCGTCTGCACCTTGTGGGTCACGATCGAGACCTTGGCCCCGACCATCCGGTTCAGCAGCGTGGATTTCCCGGCATTTGGCTCGCCGATCAGGGCGACGAAGCCCGCGCGGGTCGGTCCTTCGGGCGCCTGCTCGGGTGCGGTCTCGTTCTCGGTCATGCGTTATCCCCGATCTGGTCCAGCATAATGCTGGCGGCGGCCTGTTCGATGCTGCGCTTGGTGCCGGTGCCGCTGGCCTCTGCCTCGCGCCCGTCGTCCAGCCGCACGATGATGCGGAAATGGGGCGCGTGGTCGGGGCCCGACCGTTCCACCACCTCGTAAGAGGGCGGCGCCATGCCCTTGGCCTGTGCCCATTCCTGCAAGGCGGTCTTGGGATTGAAAGCGGCCTCCTCGGCCCCCGCGATCCGGGCGCCCCAGAGCCGCAGGATCATCGTCCGCGCGGGTTCGAAGCCCGCGTCGAGATAGACCGCGGCGATCACCGCCTCCATCGCGTCGCCCAGCAGGGCGTCCTTGCGCCGGCCGCCGGTCATCATCTCGGACCGGCCGAGCTTGAGGACCTCGCCCAGGCCGATCTGGCGCGCGATCTCGGCGCAGGTCTCGCCGCGCACCAGCGCGTTCAGGCGGGGGGCCAGCTGCCCCTCGGTCGCGCCCCGGTCGGCCTTCAGTAAGGCCTCGGCGATGGTCAGGCCCAGCACCCGGTCGCCCAGGAACTCGAGCCGCTGGTTGTCAGGCCGCGTGGCCGAGGACAGGCTGCCATGCGTCAGCGCGCGCACCAGCAGGGCGGGGTCGGCGAAGTCGTGACCCAGCCGCGCCGAGAATGCCGCGAGCTCGGACGAGAGCTTCACCGCGCCACCTCAGTGCACCCCGTGGAAGAAGCGGTCCGGCCGCCAGGTCCAGAAATACAGAAGCGAGCTTCCCGCCGAGGAGAAGATCACCCGGTCGGCGCGGCCGATCAGGAACTCGGCCGGCACGAAGCCCAGACCCCCGGCGATGGCGGGCACGCGGCTGTCTTCCGAGTTGTCGCGGTTGTCGCCCATGAAGAAATAGCTGCCTTCCGGAACGGTGAAGACCGGCGTGTTGTCCAGCGGCCAGTTGTCCACGATGTTCAGCACGTCATGGCTGCGCCCTTCGGGCAGGGTCTCGGTAAAGCGGGGGGTTTCGCAATCGCCGCCCTCGGCCACGGGCTCGTTGGTGCAGCGGGGCAGGGTGCGCGCGGGACCCTGCGGCAGCTTGGGTTCCACGAAGACGCCGTTGGGCGCCTGGGGCACGGGCTGGCCGTTCAGGATCAGCTGGCCGTTCTGCATCTGCACGGTGTCGCCGGGCAGGCCGATCACGCGCTTGATGAAATCGACCCCGCGGGTCGGGTGGCGGAAGACCACCACGTCGCCGCGCTCGGGTTCCGACCCCAGGATGCGGCCGTCGATGGGACAAAGCGCGAAGGGGCAGGAATAGCGCGAATAGCCGTAGGCCATCTTGTTGACGAACAGGAAGTCGCCGATCAGCAGCGTGTCCTTCATCGACCCGGAGGGGATCCAGAAGGGCTGGAAGAACAGCGTGCGGAACACGCCCGCGATGACCAGCGCCCAGAAGACGGTTTTCACCGTTTCCCAGATGCCGCCTTCCTTTGTCGCGGTCTTGGTGCGGGCCATGCTTTCTCTCGTTCCATGTCGGATGGCGAGGTTCTTGGGCGCGCCGGGCAGCGGAAGTCAAGGCAAAGCGCGTCCCGCACGCGCGGGCGTGAACGTCAGGCGCCTTCGGGCACGGCCTCGATCACGACAAAGGCCTGCGCCCAGGGGTGGTCATCGGTCAGGGTGACATGGACATGGGCGCGGTGTCCCGGCGGCGTCATGGCCGCCAGCCGCTCGGCCGCCCAGCCGGTCAGCGCCATGGTCGGCTGGCCCGAGGCGAGGTTGTCCACCGCCATGTCCCGCCAGGCGATGCCCATGGCGAGCCCCGTGCCCAGCGCCTTGCTGCAGGCCTCCTTGGCGGCCCAGCGCTTGGCCAGCGTTCCCGCCTCATGCGCCCGCCGCGCGGCCCGTGCCAGTTCGCGCTCCGTATAGACCCGGTTGCGGAAGCGGTCGCCGTGCCGCTCGAGCACGTCGGCGATCCGGTCGATGTTGCACAGGTCCGTGCCGATGCCGAGGATCATGGGGTGGGGCCACTGCGCGCCGCGTCCATCCGCGCCCGCATCTCCCGGATCGCCGGACCAAGACCGATGAAGATCGCCTCGGAGATCAGGAAATGGCCGATGTTCAGCTCGCGCAACTCGGGCAGGGCGGCGATGGGGCCGACGGTGTCGAAGGTCAGGCCGTGGCCCGCGTGAACCTCCAGCCCCAGCGCGGCGGCGATCCGCGCGCCCTCTGCCAGCCCGGCCAGCTCGGCGTCGCGGGCGGCGTGGTTGCCCTCGGTGTCGAGGTCGCAATAGGCGCCGGTGTGCAGTTCGACCACCGCCGCGCCGATGCGGGCGGCGGCCTCGATCTGGCGCGGGTCGTGGCCGATGAACAGCGACACGCGGCTGCCCGCCTCGCACAGGGGGGCGATGAACCCGGCCAAGCGCGATTCGTCGCCTGCCACGTCGAGGCCCCCTTCGGTCGTCCGCTCCTCGCGCTTTTCGGGAACGATGCAGACGGCGTGGGGACGGTGGCGCAGGGCGATGGCCTGCATCTCGGCGGTCGCGGCCATTTCGAAGTTGAGAGGCACGTTCAGCGCCTCGGACAGGCGGGCGATGTCGGCGTCCGCGATGTGGCGGCGGTCCTCGCGCAGATGGGCGGTGATGCCGTCGGCCCCGGCTTCCTGCGCCAGAAGGGCGGCGCGCAGCGGATCGGGCCAAGGGGTGCCGCGCGCGTTCCGCACGGTGGCCACATGGTCGATGTTGACGCCCAGTCGCAGCATGGCAGCCTTCCCCTTGGTTCTCGGGGCAGAGCCTAGCCGCCCGCGCCGCCCGAGGGTAGCCCCGGGATGGTGACGGTGGCGCGGACCCACCAGCCCGGCTGCGCGGCGGCAATGGCCTGCGCGGCACCTTGGGCCGCAAAGGCATCCGCGAAGATGCCGAAACAGGTCGCGCCCGAGCCCGACATCCGCGCCAGCCGCGCGTTCTGCGCCGACAGCGCGGCCAGGCAATCGGCGATTACCGGGCGCAGACCCAGCGCGGGCGGCTGCAGGTCGTTGCGGGTGGCGGATAGCCACTCCGTCAGCGCGGCGGCATCCGGCAGCGCGGGCAGGTCGGGAAGGGGGGCGTTGTCGCGGCAGCCCAGCGCGGCGAAGACGGCAGGGGTGGGCGTTTCCACGCGCGGGTTCACCAGCACCAGATGCAGGTCGGGCAGGGCGACAGGCGTGATCCTTTCGCCCACCCCCTGCATCCGCAGCGGACGGCTGAGCAGGCAGGCGGGTAGGTCGGCGCCCAGGGTCTCGGGCCGATCCGGCGCGGCGCCCAGCGCGCGCAGGACGGCGGCGGCATCCGCCGTGCCCCCGCCGATGCCCGATGCGGGGGGCAGGTTCTTCTCCAGCGTGACCGCGGCCTGCGTGCCCACGTGGCGCAGGGCGCGCAGACACAGGTTCTCCTCGCCGGTCGGCACGGCATCGGCGAAGGGGCCGGTGACGGCCAGCGCGGCAGGCCCCGGTGCGACCGTCACCCGGTCACCGAGCTCGGTGAAGACCACCAGCGAGTCGAGCAGGTGATAGCCGTCCGCACGCCGCCCCGTGACATGCAGGGCCAGGTTGATCTTGGCGGGCGCGGGCTCGGTGCGGATCATGAGGGCGGAAAGCGCCTCAGGGCCTTGGCGGAACGGCGCCGCCAGAGGCCTCAACCGTGGCAGGCTCCGGTTCGGGCAGGCCGAAGCCCTCGGGCAAGGTGCCGCCGTTTGCCCGCTCGGCTTCCAGAACGGCATCCAGCCCGACGTTCAGCTTGGCGCGAATGCGGTCCACGTCCGTGTCGGTGTCCTCGGGCTTGTAGAGGCTGAGCGCGCGCTGCCACTGGATCTCGGCCTCGCGCTTGCGCCCGACCATCCAGTAGATGTCGCCCATGTGGTCGTTGACCAGGCTGTCGTCGGACATGACCGCGACGGAACGCTCCATCGGCGCCACGGCCTCGGCATAGCGGCCAAGGCGGTAATAGGCCCAGGCAAGCGAGTCGAGGATGTAGCCGTCGTCGGGGCGCAGCTCGACCGCGCGCTCGATCAGCTTGAGGCCCTCGTCCAGCCGGACGTTCCGGTCCACCCAGGAATAGCCGAGATAGTTCAGGATCGGTGCCTGGTCGGGCTGCAGTTCCAGCGCGGCCTGGAAATCGGCGTCGGCGCTGTCGAACTGGCCCGAGCGTTCCTTGGCAATGCCGCGGGCGTAAAGCGGGAACCAGGTCGCCTGCGGGTCCTCGCCCGCCTGCAGGATCTCCAGCGCGCGGTCGTAGACGGGCACGGCCTCGGCGAACTTGTCGCGCTGGCGCAGCACGTCGCCCAGCGCGACCCAGGCCTGGGCATAGTCGGGATAGGCTTCGGTCAGGGCATGGGCGGCGGCTTCGGCCGCGTCCATCCGCTCGGCGCGGACCAGCGAATCGATGCGCACCAGCTCGGCCGCGGGCCGCATCTGGCCGGCCTCGCGCAGGGCGTCGAACTCGCGCTCGGCCAGGTCGAACTGGCCCGCCGATTGCAGAAGCTGGGCGATCAGCAGCCGCGCGTCCGGCATCTCGGGGTTGAGGGACTGCCCCAGCCGCGCATAGATCAGCGCCAGCGGATCGGTTTCCTCGTCCCCGATCAGGGCCCCGGCGAATGTCACCAGCACCTGCGCCAGCCCTTCGCGGGCGTTGCCGATCACGTCGAAGGGCAGCGTCTCGCCCGACTGGAGCCTGCGGCGCAGGTCCACCAGCGCCGGCTCGTTCTCGATCGCCTCAAGCCCGTCGAGCATGGCGATCGCCTCGTCGTTGCGTTCCAGCTGCGACAGGACCTGGGCGCGCGCCAGCACACCCTGCAGGTGCGAGGAGGCCTCGGGGTTGTCCAGGGCCGCCGCCGCGCCTTCGTAATCGCCGACCATGGCGCGCGCGAGCGCAAGCTGGAAGGCCGCGATCCCCGCCACGCCCTGCCCTTCGCCCATCTGCTCGAATGTGGCGAAGGCTTCCGAGGCGCGGCCCGCGCCCATCAGCGCCCAGGCGCGGAACAGGCCGTCCAGCAGCGGCCCCCCCGCGCTGGGAGAGGGGCCCCCCTCGTCCAGCAGGGCCAGGACGCCCGCCCAGTCCTCGCGCCGGGCCAGGTCCACCCGGCGCAGCAGCACGCCCAGTTCGGTCTCGTCGCCGCCTGCCTGCGCCAGGCGGTTGGCCAGGTCCACGGCCCGGTCGATTTCCCCGGCCGAGATCATCGACACAAGCGCGCCGTCCTGCAGGAAGGGCTCGGCCGGGTCCGCCGCCACCGCCTCGCCGAAATAGCGGGCGGCGGCCGCGAAATCGCTGTCGGTCGCGGCCTGCCGGGCGGCGAGATAGGCGCCGGCGAGGCCGCGGATCGGTGCGGGCCGCAGCCCCTGGCGGGTGTCGCTGCCGGGCGGCGTCTGCGCCTCCGGTCCGGTTGCAGGCTGGGCCTGCGTCATCCGGAGGACGGGCGTCCCACCGGCCGGCGCGAGGCCGGGCCGGGCAAGGACAGGAGGGGCGGTCGAGATCAGCGCGGCGATCGCCAGGCTCAGGATGGGCTTCATCGAACGGCAATGCCCCGCAGCACAGGTTGACACATGACCCGCGACCCTAGACGGGGACGCACCCGGCGGCAACGCCGGGCGGCCCGGGGCGCATCACATGTTGGGATAGTTCGGCCCGTCGCCGCCCTGCGGCGTGGTCCAGACGATGTTCTGCGACGGGTCCTTGATGTCGCAGGTCTTGCAGTGGACGCAGTTCTGGAAGTTGATCACGAAGCGCGCACCTTCGGGCACCGACTTGTCCTCGACCACCTCGTAGACGCCGGCCGGGCAATAGCGCTGCGCCG
>NZ_JBHLWE010000023.1:0-17859 GCF_042432925.1 Paracoccus niistensis
TCCAGATCCTCGACAACCACGTCGAGATGGACCGGGGTCCAGTGCCGCTCATAACTTCGCGTGCCACTGCCTGCCGGGTCCACAAAGGATCCGGTCTGCCGTTCCAGAAGATAGATCGGCGCATCCAGCCCCAGCAACTCGATGGCACGGGGGCCGATGCGCCTGCCCGGTTCAAGGCCGAAGGCCGCGCTTAGAACGCGGTCCCTCGGGCGAGGTCGGGCACGTCGATGTTGACGAGCAGGCAGGGCATCCGTGCGCCTTCCGGCTGTGGTGGCGTCAAGCGGGAGCGTGCCTGATTTCGCGACAACAGAAAAGCGGCGCCTGGCCCTACCCTGGACCCAGGGTGAGTGGGAGCGATCATGCTCGGTGTGTCGAGATGGCAGCAGGAAGGAGGATCGCAACTGCGTTGGCTGCCACAGGCCCGGACGCCGCCCATTCCGCAGGCAAAGGCTGGATCTCGAAGAATGACAGACGCGTGACAGCGGCGGAAAAGACCCCCTCAGCGGCATTGATCGTTCAGGTTGCCGCGGCTGTGATGACGTGACCGCCCCCTCTGTGGATCGTTGCAGACCCACCCCGCCACAGAGATGCCATCGGGGGGCGCTCACATCATCAGCACGACCTTCTTGACGGCCATGTTTTTCAGTTGAGGCATGCGGCGCGATCCGGGCTGCGAAGCCTCGAGAGCTGCAGACGGACGATTGCGGCCAGATGCTGCGTGCCATACCTGTCAACGCGCTCTCATTCCTAGCCCAATCGAAAGAACCGCATGTCCACGTCTGCCAAGCTCCGTGTGCTGATCGCCGAGGATGAGGTCCTTGTCTCGATGTTCCTGGCTGACCTCGTCGAGGACGCCGGCTTCGAGGTGGTGGGCGTCGCCCGCACCGCCCCCGACGCGGTCGCGCTGGCGCAGCAGCACCGGCCCGACATCGCGCTGATGGACGCCAACCTGAAGGGCGGAGCCAGCGGGATCGAGGCGGCCGGGACCATGGTCCGCGACCAGGACATCGCCATCATCTTCATCTCGGGCGACAGCGGCCTTGCCGACGATCCTGCCGTCGCCGCGCTCAAGCCGGTGGCGGTGGTCGAAAAGCCCTGCATGCCCGACGACCTGACCGCCGTGCTGCAGCGCGCGGCCCGCCTGCGCAATGCCGACTGACCACGGAACGACCATGCCCCAGAACCTGACCCAGACGGACGGCAGCCCTGTCGGACTGACCGCGGCCCTGCGTGCGATCGCGCGCGGGGATTTCTCGATCACCCTGCTCGAGGATGGCGAGACCGCGCAACTCGCCGAGGCCTACAACATGCTGGCCGATCAGAACCGCGCGCTGGTCGCCGAACTGGCGCGGCTGCAGCAGGCGGTCGTCCACGAGGGACAGACGACCGAGCGCATCCACCTGGAAGGCGCCACCGGCGGCTGGCGCGAGGCGGTGGATTCGGTCAACGGCCTGATCCAGGGCAGCATGCTTCACGGCGAGGGGATCACCCGCGTCGTCCGCGCCGTGGCCGAGGGCGACCTGTCGCAATCGGTGCCGCTGGAGCTTGCCGGCCGGCCGCTGAAGGGCGACCTGCTGCAGACGGCGGACGCCATCAACACCATGGTGGACCGGCTGAAGTCCTTTGCCTCCGAGGTCAGCCGGGTCGCCCGCGAGGTCGGGACCGAGGGCAAGCTGGGCGGGCAGGCCCGCGTCGAGGGTGTCGCCGGCACCTGGCGCGACCTGACCGACAACGTGAACGCCATGGCCTCGAACCTGACGGGGCAGCTGCGCAACATTGCCGATGTCACGACCGCCGTCGCGCGTGGCGACCTGTCGAAGAAGATCACGGTCGATGTCCAGGGCGAGCTGCTGACGCTGAAGGACACCGTCAACACGATGGTAGACCAGCTGAACGCCTTTGCCTCCGAGGTGACGCGGGTCGCCCGCGAGGTCGGGACCGAGGGCAAGCTGGGCGGGCAGGCGCGGGTCGAGGGCGTCGCTGGCACCTGGCGCGACCTGACCGACAGCGTGAACGGCATGGCCGGCAACCTGACGATCCAGCTGCGCGACGTCAGCAAGGTCGCCACCGCCATCGCCTCGGGCGACCTGACCCAGCAGATCACCGTCGATGCCCAGGGCGAGATCCTGCAGATCAAGCAGGTCATCAACACGATGGTCGAGCAGCTGTCGTCCTTCGCCTCGGAAGTGACGCGGGTCGCGCGCGAGGTCGGAACCGAGGGCATCCTCGGCGGCCAGGCCGAGGTCGAGGGCGTGGCGGGAACCTGGCGGCGTCTGACGCAAAGCGTCAATGGCCTTGCGACCAACCTGACCAGCCAGGTCCGCGAGATTGCCGAGGTCACGACCGCCGTGGCCCGCGGCGACCTGTCCAAGAAGATCACCGTCGATGCCAAGGGCGAGATTGCGGAACTGAAGAACACCATCAACACGATGGTGGACCAGCTTTCGGCCTTCGCCTCGGAAGTGACGCGGGTCGCCCGCGAGGTGGGGACCGAGGGGCGGCTGGGGGGCCAGGCGCGCGTCGAGGGCGTCGCCGGCACCTGGGCCGACCTGACCGGCCGCGTGAACCAGATGGCCGAGAACCTGACCGGCCAGGTCCGCAACATCGCCGAGGTCACGACCGCCGTCGCGCGCGGCGACCTGTCCAAGAAGATCACCGTCCAGGTCCAGGGCGAGATGCAGGAGCTGAAGGAGACCATCAACACGATGGTCGACCGGCTCAACCGCTTCGCCTTCGAGGTGACGCGCGTCGCCCGCGACGTGGGGACCGAGGGCAAGCTGGGCGGCGAGGCCCGCGTCGAGGGCGTCGAGGGCACCTGGCGCGACCTGACCGAGAACGTGAACGGCCTTGCCTCGAACCTGACGGAACAGGTTCGCAACATCGCCGAGGTCACGACCGCCGTGGCGCGCGGCGACCTGTCGAAGAAAATCACCGTCGATGCGCGGGGCGAGATCCTGGCCCTGAAGAACACCATCAACACGATGGTGGACCAGCTGAACGCCTTCGCATCGGAAGTGACGCGGGTCGCGCGCGAGGTCGGCACCCAGGGCAAGCTGGGCGGCCAGGCGCAGGTGCCGGGCGTGGCCGGGACCTGGGCCGACCTGACCGACAACGTCAACCTGATGGCCGACAACCTCACCAACCAGGTGCGCGGCATCGCGCGCGTGGTCACGGCGGTCGCGAACGGCGATCTCAAGCGCAAGCTGACGCTGGACGTGAAGGGCGAGATCGCGGACCTGGCCGAGACGATCAACGAGATGATCGACACGCTGGCGACCTTCGGCGACCAGGTCACGGACGTCGCCCGCGAGGTCGGGATCGAGGGCAAGCTGGGGGGCCAGGCGCGCGTGCCGGGCGCCTCGGGCCTGTGGCGCGACCTGACCGACAACGTGAACCAGCTGGCCGACAACCTGACCACCCAGGTCCGCGCCATCGCCGAGGTGGCGACCGCCGTGGCCGAGGGCGACCTGACGCGCTCGATCTCGGTCGAGGCCAAGGGCGAGGTCGGCGCGCTGAAGAACGACATCAACCGGATGATCGCCAACCTGCGCGACACGACCGAGGTCAACCGCGAGCAGGACTGGCTGAAGACCAACCTGACGCGCTTCACCCGCCTCGTGCAGGGCCAGCGCGACCTGGAAACCGTCTGCAACGTCCTGCTGTCGGGACTGGCGCCCCTGATCAACGTCCAGCATGGCGCGATCTGGCTTGCCGCCGAGGATGACGACGGCCCCGTCTTCGAACTGGCCGCCACCTATGCGATGACCGAGCGCAAGTTCCTGGCCAGCCGCATCCGCCCGCGCGAGGGACTGATCGGCCAGTGCGCCGTGGAACGCGAGCGCATCCTGCTGACCAACGTGCCCCCGGATTATGTCCGCATCCGCTCGGGCCTGGGCGAGGCCACGCCGCTGAACATCATCGCGCTGCCGGTGCTGTTCGAGGGGCGCGTGCTGGCGATCATCGAGCTTGCTTCGTTCAACCGCTTCACCGAGACGCATGTCGCCTTCCTCGACCAACTGGTGGAATCCATCGGCGTCGTGCTGAACGGCATCAGCGCCTCGATGCGGACCGAGACGCTGCTGAGCCAGTCGCAGATCCTCGCGTCCGAACTGCAAAGCCAGCAGGACGAACTGCGTTCGTCGAACGAGCGGCTTGAAGAACAGGCCACCCGGATGCGCGAAAGCGAGGAGATGCTGCGCCAGCAGCAGGAAGCCCTGCGCGTCAAGAACGAGGAGCTGGAGGACAAGGCCGAGCAGCTTGCGCTGACCTCGAAGTACAAGTCCGAGTTCCTGGCCAACATGAGCCATGAACTCAGGACGCCGCTGAACAGCCTGCTGATCCTGTCCAAGCTTCTGGCCGAGAATGGCCGCGGCAACCTGTCGGAAAAGCAGATCGAGCAGGCCTCGACCATCCATGCGGCGGGCGACGACCTTCTGCGGATGATCAACGACATCCTCGACCTGTCCAAGATCGAGAGCGGCACGATCGTGCTGAACCTCGAATCCATGCGCTTCCCCGACTTCGCCCAGACGATGGACCGCCAGTTCCGCGCCATGGCCGAGCAGAAGGGGCTGGACTTCGTGATCGAGCTGTCGCCCGACCTGCCGGCGATGATGACGACCGACGCCCCGCGGCTGCAGCAGGTGGTCAAGAACCTGCTGTCGAACGCGATCAAGTTCACCGAACGCGGCAGCGTCCGGCTGGAGGTGGACCTTGCCCCCGCCGGGCAGGGCTTCCGCAACGCCCGCCTTGCGGCGGCCTCGCGCCGGGTGGCCTTTGCCGTCATCGACACCGGGATCGGCGTGGCGCCGGCCCAGCAGCAGGTGATCTTCGAGGCCTTCCAGCAGGCAGACGGCACCACCTCACGCCGCTATGGCGGCACCGGACTGGGCCTGTCGATCAGCCGCGAACTGGCGACGCTGCTGGGCGGCGAGATCCGGCTGGAATCGACGCCCGGCCAGGGCAGCCGCTTCACCCTGTACCTGCCGCTGGAAAGCGGGCTTGCGGACTCCGAGGCAGGCGACGTCCTGTCCCTGCCTGCGGTCCCCGCCGCCCTGCCCGCGCCGCCCGAACCCGCCCCGTCCCGGCCTGCGGCAGCCCCGCAGCCCGCGCGCGCCGAGGCCGAGGCGGTGTCCGGGCCTGCGGCCGGAAACCGGCCGGTCTCCGTCGATGCCCCGCGCGCCACCGGCTGGATGTCCGAGACCCCTGCCCCGGCCCCCATTCCGGCCCGCCGCGACGGCAGTCGCCCGCTGGTCGCCATCGTCGAGGACGACCCGGTCTTCGCCGGCATCCTGCAGGAGATCGCGACCGAGCGCGGCTTCGATGGCCTCATCATCGCCCGCGGACGCGAACTGCCCTCGGTCATCCGCCACCAGCGGCCCGACGCGGTCAGCCTCGACATCCAGTTGCCCGACGTGGACGGCTGGGCGCTGGTGGACCGCATCACTACTGACCGCGAGATGCGCCACCTGCCGGTGCATCTGATTTCCGTCGTCGATGACGAGGAACGGCTGCGCGGGCGCGGGATCGAATATTCCGGCAAGCCCGTCAGCCGCGAGCGGCTGATCGAGGTCTTCGACAGCCTCAGGGCGCAGGCCACCCGCCGCACGTGGCGGGTCGTCATGGTCCGCCCGGGCGCCCGCGTGACCGCCGAGCTGCGCCCGCTGCTGGACGGCATCGAGGGACTGGCGCTAGAGGAGGTGACCCCCGCCAAGGCCGCGGCCGCGCTGCAGACGCCCGCCGACGCGGTGATGGTCGTCGCCGCGACCGCCGACAAGGCGGTGGGCGAGTTGCTGGCGGCGCTGGCCGCGCGCAAGGACGCGCCGCCGGTCGTGGTGGGGCTGGACGCCGCGCCCGGCGCCACGGCGGCCGGTGCCATCGCCCGCCTTGGCGCCGAGCTGGTGATCCGCAGCGAGACGGGGGGCGAGGGCCGGCTGCTGGACGCGCTGGTGGCCACGCTCAAGCTGCGCTGGGACGGCCTGCCCGAATCCTTGCGCGCCGCGATCACCGCCGTGCGCTGCCGCGACGAACTGCTGGACGGCCAGCGGGTCGCGGTGATCGATGACGACATCCGCAACATCTTCTCGATGACCGCGCTGCTCGAGGACCACGGCATCGAGGTCGTCAGCGCCGAAAGTGGGGCTGCGGGACTGGCCCTGCTGGACGCCCAGCCCGACCTTGCGGCGGTGCTGGTGGACATCATGATGCCCGAGATGGACGGCTACGAGGTGATGCAGCGCATCCGCGCGGATGCCCGCTTCCGCGAGCTGCCGCTGATCGCGGTGACGGCCAAGGCCATGGCCGAGGACCGAGAGCGCTGCTTCAACGCGGGGGCCTCGGACTACCTGTCCAAGCCCGTCGAGAAGGAGGAGTTGATCGCGGTGCTGCGCACCTGGATCAAGCGCCGCAAGCCGCGGGGGACGGTGGCGTGAGCGGCGCCGCGGCCGACGCGCCGGCCCGGATCCTCGTCGTCGATGACGACGAGGCCAACCTGGTCGCGGCGCAGGCCGTGCTGGCCGATCTCGGCCATCCGGTCGTCACCGCGTCTTCGGGGGCCGAGGCCCTGCGCGCCGTGCTGCGCCACGAATTCGCGGTGATCCTGCTGGACGTCCGGATGCCCGGCATGGACGGCTACGAGACCGCCGAGCTGATCCGCCAGCGCGAACGCTCGCGCCACGTGCCGATCATCTTCCTGTCGGGCGTCGACAAGGAGACCTCGCACCAGTTCCGCGGCTATGCCGCAGGCGCGGTCGATTACGTCCTCAAGCCTGCCGAGCCGCTGATCCTGCGGTCCAAGGTGCAGGTCTTCGCCCAGCTTTACGAGCAGCGCCGCCAGATCGCCCTGAAGGCCGAGGCCGAGCGCCAGCTGATGGCCGAGAACCTCGCCGTCCGCGCCCGCGAGGCCGAGGTCGCGCGCGAGCTGGAACGCACGCTGATGACCCAGGCGCTGGTGCTAGACGCGCTGCCGCTGGCGCTGTTCGTGATCGAGCCGGGCGAGGAGGCGCGCCGCTTCGTCGGCGGCAATGTCCAGGTGCTCTGCGGGGCGGCGGACGATCCCGATTTCATCATCGGCGACTGGATGGACCGCGTCCATCCCGACGACCGGCCGCGGCTGGCGGCGGCGCTGGCCGCGCTGCCCCAAGGCTACGAGATCGAATACCGCATCCAGTGCGGCCGCGACGAGCGCTGGATGATGGAGCGCGCCAGCGCCGGCGACGAGGGCGAGGACGGGTTGATGATTTCGGGCGTCGTCACCGACATCACCAGCCGCAAGCGGCTGGAGGAGCAGCTGACCCATGCCCAGAAGCTTGAGGCAATCGGGCAGCTTTCGGGCGGGGTCGCACATGACTTCAACAACATGCTGGGCGTCATCATCGGCTCGCTGGACCGGGTGCAGGCCACCGCCGAGCTGGACGACCGCAGCCGGGGGCGGCTGGCACTGGCGCTGCAGGCCGCGCAAAGCTGCGCCGACCTGACCAAGCGGCTGCTGGGCTTCGCCCGCCGGCAGAAGCTGCAACCTCGCGAACTGGACGTGACATCGGAGATGGATCGCCTGCGCGGGCTGTTCGAACGCGTGCTGGGCGAGACCGTCACCGCGACGCTGGACATCCCCGCGGACCTGCCGCCGGTGTGGATCGACGCCTCGCAGTTCGAGGGCGCGATCGTCAATCTGGTGGTGAACGCCCGCGACGCGATGCCCGACGGCGGCAGCCTGGCGGTGACCGCGCGGCTGGTCGAACTGGATGCGGATGAGGCCGCGATGGCAGGCCTGCCGGTGCAGGCCTTCCTCCGCCTGTCGGTTGCCGACAGCGGCACGGGCATGGATGCCGAGACCCAGGCCCGCGCGTTGGAGCCCTTCTTCACGACAAAGGGACCGGACAAGGGGACGGGGCTGGGGCTGAGTTCGATCTATGGATTCCTGCGCCAGTCGGGGGGCGGGCTGCGGATCGAGAGCGCGCCGGGCGAGGGCACGACCGTGCATCTCTACCTGCCGCCGATGCAGAACCCCGCGGGGCTGGCCCAGAACACTCCGCCTGCCGCGTCGGTGGACCTGACCGGGTTGCGCGTGGCCGTGGTCGAGGACAACGACGCCCTGCGCGATGTCACCTGCGGTATGCTGGGCGAACTGGGCTGCGCAGTCACGAGCTTTGACAGCGCCGACGCAGCGGCAGAGGCACTGGATCCCGCGAGTATCGACCTTCTGGTCACCGATTGCGTGATGCCAGGGCAGCTAAATGGTCCTCGCCTTTGCGAGTTGCTGCGCGAGCGCCGTAGTGATCTGCCGGTACTCTTCATCTCAGGTTTCCGCGCGGATGCTGACGAACTGCCGACACGGGCCGCTACACTCCTGGCCAAGCCCTTCGACACGGCGCAGGTCCACACGGCAATCGGGAACCTGCTGAAGTTGGGATAGGTCAAGAAAAGTCGAGCACACATCTAGGAGTACCTGGCTCTAACCGCACACAGTCGCAAGCGGCCGCGAAGGACTGGAAAGAGTTCCATCACTGCCGCTCGCTGATCATCGCGACCAGTTCGGCGATGCGGTTCCTGCATTTCTCGGTACGCGTATTCGGGAAGGAAAGTCGTCAGGATCGCCAGGGACAGGCAGACTGGCAGGTCCGGCAGAGACAGGCCTGCCAGTCAGATCGGCAATCAGAGCCTTCCAGTCCCATGGCACGAGCGATGCGATACATGCCTTGGGTGAGGCGCAGGCTCAGTTCTGCAGGTTGGCGATCGTGCGAAGGATCTGGTCCCGATGCGCCCTCCATATCAGCAGCGTTTCCCGGAGTAACCGCAGCAGCGCTTCGGCCTCGGTCGTATCCTGATTCCGTGACCGCATGAGCGCCACGAGTTCCTCCTGCCGGAAGACCCGATCCTCACCTTCCAGGATGTCGCGCTCGGCCAAGGCAAGATGGGCACGTTCCATCGCAAGATCCGGCATGGTTCCCTTCCCCGTGAGGCAGGCGCTGAACTGGCGAAGCAGCGTTCCCCGCGATGACAAGCCCACCGCAAGGGAACACGCCACCACCGGGCGCAGTTTCTTCTGATTGGCGATGAAGAAAGGGAGCGATGCATGAACAACCGCGACATCATCGTCATCGGCGGATCATCGGGCGCGACCGCCCCGCTGAAGCAGATCCTGGGCGGTCTTCCCCGCGACCTTCCGGCGGCCGTCTTTGTCGTGCTGCACATCCCCGCCCGCAGCATCGGCATCCTTGCCACCGTGGCGCAGGCGGCCGGGCACATGGCCGTGCGACCGGCCGAGGACGGGATGCAGATCGAGCCCGGCCATATCTACCTGGGCGTTCCCGACCGCCATCTCCTGCTGGCCGAAGGCCGTATCCTGCTGGGCCGCGGCCCGCGCGAGAACATGGCGCGTCCTGCCATCGACCCGCTGTTCCGCTCGGCCGCGGTGGCCTATGGGCCACGCGTCGTGGGGGTGCTGCTCAGCGGGATGCTGAACGATGGCGCGGCGGGCCTGTCGGCTATCAAGCGCTGCGGGGGGATGGCGTTGGTGCAGGACCCCGGGGACGCCATCGCCGACGAGATGCCGCTGGCGGGTCTGAGGGCGGTGTCGGCCGATCTGGTCGCGCCGGGGGCGCGGATCGGCGACGTGCTGGCCGACCTCGCGCGCGAATCTGCCGGTCCCCACGTGCCGATCCCCCCCGAGATCCGGATCGAGGTGGACATTGCAGCGGGCGAGCGGGTCGACAGCGGGGTTCTCGGCCGCATCGCAGACCCCTCGCCGCTGGTCTGCCCCGACTGCGGAGGCGTGCTGTCGCAGCTGCGCGAGCCGGGCCCGCTGCGCTTCCGCTGCCAGGTGGGCCATGCCAAGACGGCCGAGGTCCTTGCCTACGAGCAGGAGAGCGCGGTGGACGAGGCGCTGCGGGTGGCCCTGCGGGTCATCGAGGAACGGGCCGAGCTGGTGTCGCGCATGGCCGAGGATGGCCGGCAGGCGGGTCGCCGCGCGGTGGCCGAGATGTATCAGGAACGGGCCGAGGAATACCGCCGCTATGCCGACACGATCCGCCGCGCGGTGCTCAGGTCCATGCGGCCGCCCGAGCCCTCGGGCGACGAAGGAGGTCAGGATCAGGCTTGAAGGGACCGCCTGCCGATGACAGATAGCTGCACGTTCCGCCGCCCAGATGCCTGGGGCCGTCCTGCCATGAGGGGGCGTGTTTCGCGATGACGGATGCGAAAGGCCGGGTAGAGATGTCCAAGGATACGGTTTCCGACCGGAGCGAGCCTGCACAGGTCGTCGCGGCGATCACGGCTTCGGCAGCTTGCGCCGGTTCGGTTCATGCGCTGCTGAGGCTTCTGCCCCCGGTGGATGCCGCCCTGGTCGTGGTGATGCAGCACATGGAGGCCTTCGACGAGGAGAGCTTCCGGCAGGCCGCGTCCGAGAGCGGGCACGATCTGGTTTGGATCGAAGACGGAATGACGGTCGAGGCGGAGCGGCTTTACCTCAACCCGCCCGACATGGTCGTGACAGTCGAGGGGGCGTGCTTCGTCGCCCAGCCCACCGACCAGGCTCCCGGACTGCAGGGCATCATCGACAGCTTCCTGGTCTCGCTGGCGCATGACCAGGGTGAGCGGGTGATCGGCGTCGCCCTGAACGGCACCGATGGCGACGGCACTCTTGGCATGCGCGAGCTGAAGGTTGTGGGCGGCGTGGTGCTGGCCGAATGCGTGCCCGAGGATCTGGCCCACAGCGACGGCCCAGCCACGCTGGCCGATGCCGTCCTTCCGGTCGAGGAGATCCCTGCGCGCCTTTCCGCGCTGATCGAGCAGGCCCTGCGCCACCCGCCCGAAACTTCGGTCGAGGCGGAGGATGCCGGGGCGGCCGACGTCGTCGAGGCGGCTCAGGCGCTGGACACGATCGCCGGGCTGCTGCGCCAGAAGACCGGACACGACTTCCACGGCTACAAGCGCGGCACCTTCCTGCGGCGGGTGCAGCGCCGGATGCAGGCGCTGCTGATTGACGATCTGCCGTCCTATATCGAACTGCTGCGCACCTCGGCCGACGAGCCTCAGAACCTGTTCAACGATCTTCTGATCGGCGTGACCGAGTTCTTCCGCGACAAGAAGGAATGGGGGCTGCTGGAGCAGGAGGTGATCCCCCGCCTGTTCGAGGGCAAGCGCGGCAGCGAGCCCCTGCGGGTCTGGGTCGCGGGCTGCTCGACCGGCGAGGAGGCCTATTCCCTGGCCATCCTGCTGGCCGAGCACCGCGCGAAGCTGGACGATCCGCCACAGGTTCAGATCTTCGCCTCGGATCTGGACGGGCGGGCGCTGTCGGGGGGACGGGCCGGCCGCTATCCCGACAGCATCGCCGGCCAGATGACGCCGGAACGGCTGGCGCGGTGGTTCGTCAAGGAAGGCGACATCTATTGTGTCGTCAAGGAACTGCGTGAGATGTGCATCTTCTCGCAACACAGCCTGATCAAGGACGCGCCCTTCTCGCGCCTGGACCTCGTGTCCTGCCGCAACCTGCTGATCTATCTCGACGCGGACCTGCAGGAAAAGGTGATCCCGCTGTTCCACTTCGCGCTGCGGCCGGGGGGCTTCCTGTTCCTCGGCAATTCGGAAAACGCCTCGCGCCATCAGAACCTCTTCGCCCCGATCGAGGCGCGCTCGCGCATCTTCCGGCGGCTGGACACGGCGACGCGTGTCTTCCCCGACTTCCCGTTCACGGCGGTCGACCGGAGCTGGGTGTCCCACGCAAAGCCCGAGGTCGCGGCCAGGGATTCCCGCAGTGCCGGCGACCTGACCCGATGGGCCGAGCATGCGATGGAGCGGCACAATCCCGCCTTTGTTGTCATCGACGAGGCCCACAACGTGCTGCATTTTTCGGGGCAGATGGGGCGCTTTCTCGCCCCGGCCAGCGGGGCGGCGTCGCTGAACCTGCTGCAGCTCGCCCATCCGGTCCTGCGGGCGGAACTGCGCGCGGCTCTGGGCCGCGCGTCCGAACATGGTGAGCCGGTCGAGGTGAGCGGGCTCGAGATCGGGAGCAATGGCCATCGTCTACGGGTGGACCTGATCGTCGAGCCGCGCAGCCCCATGGCTGGTAGTCAGCAAGGCTTCCTTGTGGTCTTCAAGGACTGTGGCGCATCGCCTGATCCTGGCCGCACCAGCAGCATCGATCCCGGCAGCCGGGACGAGCACCTGCGCCGGCTGGAAGACGAGCTGCGCCTGACCCGCGACCGCCTGCAGGCGACCATTGAGGAGCTGGAAAGCACCAACGAGGAACTGAAGTCCTCGAACGAGGAATACCAGTCGCTGAACGAGGAACTGCAGAGCGCCAACGAGGAGCTGGAAACTTCGAAGGAGGAGCTGCAGTCCGTCAACGAGGAGCTGACCACCGTCAATGGCGAGCTGGCCCATCGGGTGCAGGAACTCGGGCGGGCGAACAGCGACCTCAAGAACTTCCTCGAATCCACCCAGATTGCCACGCTGTTCCTGGACAGCGAGCTGCGGGTCACGAACTTCACCCCCGCCATCGTCGATATCTTCCACCTGGTCGAATCCGACGAGGGCCGCCCCATTGCCCATATCAAGGCGCGCGTGGGCTATGACGGGCTGGCCGAGGACGCCCGCCGGGTGCTGCGCACCCTGGCGCCGGTCGAGCGCGAGATCGACAATCCCGACACCCATGCCCGCTATATTGCCCGCGTGCTGCCCTATCGCAGCACCGACAACTTCATCGCGGGCGTGGTCGTCACCTTTGTCGACGTCACCGCCCGGCGCGAAGCCGAGGAACGGTTGCGCCGCAGCGAGGAGCGGTTCCGTGCCATCGTGGAAACCGCCCGCGACTACGCGATCTTCACCACCGACACGGCCGGCAGGATCGAGACCTGGCCGCCCGGAGCCGAGCAGGTCTTCGGCTGGAGCGAGGACGAAGCGGTGGGTCGTCCCATGGACATCACCTTCACCCCCGAAGACCGCGAAACCGGCCAGCCCGCCCAGGAGCGCCAGACCGCCCTGGAAAACGGTCTGGCGCCTGATGTGCGCTGGCATCTGCGCAAGGACGGCAGTCGCGTCTTCATCAACGGCACGACCCGGCCCTTGCGGGGGCCGAATGGCCAGCACACGGGCTTCCTGAAGATCGGCCAGGACGTGACCGGCCAGCGCGCCACCGAGGCCGCGCTGCGCGCCAGCGAGGCACGGCAGGCTTTTCTGCTGCGGCTGTCGGATGCACTGCGGCCGCTGACCGATCCGGCGGCGATCCTGGGTGCGGCGTCGCAGATCCTGGCCGAGCATCTGGACGTGGACCGCGCCTATTACGTCGAGGTGGACGAGGAGGCCGGAACGGCCCGGGTCGAGCGCGATCACGTCCGGGAGGGCGCGCCGTCGCTGGCGGGCGAGCATCAGATTGCGGACCTCGCGTGGCAGGCCGAGATGCTGCGCCAGGGCGACTGCCAGGTGATCACGGACACCCGCATCTCGCCCCTGGTGCCCGCGACCGAGCGGCCCGCCGCGGCCGCACTGGAAATCACCGCCTGGATGGGCGCGCCGCTCATCAAGGAAGGTCGGTTGGTGGGCGCGCTCTGCGTCACCGACACCGCGCCGCGGGAATGGACCGGGGAGGAGGTCACAACACTCCGCGAGGCAGCCGAGCGGATCTGGGTCGCGGTCGAGCGGGTTCGTGCCGAGACCCGGCTGCGCGAGACGGAGGCCCGCCTGACCGCCTTCGGCGAGGCCTCCTCGGACGTGCTGTGGATCAGGAGCGCCGAAACGCTCGCATTCGAATATATCAGCCCGGCCTTCGAGCGGATCTACGGCATCGGGCTCGACGAGGTGCTGCAGGGCGACACCCTGCACAACTGGCTCGACAGGATCCTGCCCGAGGACCGGGAGCGCGCCAGCGAGGCCTTGGAACGTGTCCGTCAAGGCGAGCGGCATCCCTTCGAGTATCGCATCGCCTGTCCCGCAACGGGGCAGGTCCGCCTTCTGCGCGAAACGGGCTTTCCCATTCGCGACCCGGATGGCCGGGTGCTGTGGATCGCAGGCGTGGGCCACGACGCCACCGACGAGGCAGCCTCGGCCGAGCGGCTGACGGTGCTGGTGGCCGAACTGCAGCACCGCACTCGCAACCTCCTTGGCGTCGTCCGCGTGATCATGGAGCAGACGCTGACAAGCAGTACCTCGCTGGACGACTTCAACGAGCGCATCGGTGACCGTCTTGGGGCGCTGGCAAGGGTAAACGGCCTGCTCTCGCGCCTGAACGAAAACGACCGCATCGATTTCGATGAGCTGATCCGCTCGGAACTTGACGCACATGGGGCCCTGGACGGCAGCCACAACGGCCCGCAGGTGAGGCTGCGCGGACCCAAGGGGATCCGGCTGCAGTCCTCGACGGTGCAGACACTGGCGCTGGGGTTGCACGAACTGGCCACCAATGCGCTCAAGTATGGAGCCTTGTCGACGCCGGAAGGTCTGCTGGAAATCAACTGGTCGCTCGTTCCGGGTTCGGACGGGCTGCCCCGGCTGAAAGTCGAGTGGCTGGAAAGCGGCGTTGTCGTGGCTTTGCCGGAAAGTTCCGACACAAAGGGCAAAGCCGATGGTCCGCCGACGCGCCACGGCTATGGCCGCGAGCTGATCGAGCAGGCACTGCCATATCAGCTCAGCGCCGAAGTCGCTTACGACCTCACTCCCCAGGGGGTGCGCTGCACGATCACGATCCCGGTCTCGACCAGCATGGAGAAGGCCCAGCCCACCACCAGGGACAAGCATGCCTGACTCCCGGATCCTGTCAGGGAAGCTCCGGAGCACAGGCGCCCTGTGGGGCCGGCGTGTTCTGGTGGTCGAGGACGATTATCTTCTTGCGGGGGAACTGCGAAGCTGGCTTGCGGGCGAAGGCGCGACAGTCATTGGCCCGGTGCCGCGTGTGGACACGGCGCTGGAGTTGCTGGATCACAGTCCCCTGCCGTCGCTGGCGGTTCTGGACGTCAACCTGCAAGGGCGAATGGTCTGGCCGGTAGCGGACGCATTGATCGCCCGCGACATCCCCTTCGTCTTTGTCACTGGCTATGACGCTGAAGTCATTCCCCATGCTTACGCGCAGGCCCCACGCGCCGAAAAACCCGTCGAGCTAAGACAGCTTCTGCGCCTGCTGCTGTCCGTCGGTGGTTGACGGGCCAGCAACGAGGTCCGCGACAGCGGCCAGAAGGACTTCGATCCGGAACGGCTTGATGCAGACCGGCCGATCCCGATGGGCCGCAGGAACCAGATCGGGATCGTAGCCGGTGGCGAACAGAAAAGGGATGCCGCGTTCGGCCAGCATATCGGCCACGTCATAGACAACCCGGCCCCTCAGGTTGATGTCCAGCACCGCCGCATCAACAGTGTTGCCGCTCTCCAAAGCCTCCATCGCAGCGCTCAGCGAGGGAAAGGGCCCCATGAGCCGCGCGCCCGCCTGCGCCAGGGCCTGGGCAAGGTCCTTGGCTTGGAAGAACTCATCCTCGACCACCATGATCGTGCGTTCTTGCAGGGCGGACAGTCGTGCAACAGCGGCCATGTCGTTGTTCCCTGTGCCTTGGCGTGAGTGGTTGGTGAAAACGCTCACACCGGCAGCTTGCTGCGAATACTCCCCAGAAAGTAGCAGGATCGTTTCGCCGATCAATCTTTAACGGGCAGGTCCGATCCAAGGCGGCTTTGCTCGCAAGGCCGGCATGGTGCCGCGCGCACGAGTTCTGCACAGCATCAACGCCCGCCAGTGGGCGGCGAAGGCACGGTCGGCATGCCGGTGTTTCTCGGGGCCAAGCAGATGGCGAGCAAGACATTTGCTCAGGTCCAGGGCAAGGGGGTCAGGATGGGGGCGGAGGCGTTCCGATCCGTGATCGGGCACTGTGGCCTGCTGCCGGTTTCGTAGACACGACCATAGGATCGTGACCAAGGGACTGGAGACTACACGTGACGAGACGGAAGTTCAGCCGCGAGTTCAAGACTGAGGCTGTAAGGCTAGTGACCGAGCGCTGCGTGGCGGTGGCGCAGGCTGCCCGTGACCTGAATGTGGCGGAGAGCGTGTTGCGGCGCTGGATGCGAGAGTTGACGGCCGCTCCTGTGGCAGCTTTTCCCGGCAATGGGCAGATGCGGGCCGATCAGGCCGAGATCGCGGCACTGAAGAAAGAGGTCGCCCGGCTCCGGGCGGAGCGTGACATCCTCAAGGAAGCGGCCGCTTTTTTCGCGCGCGAGGCGACATGAGGTTCGCCTTCATCGCCAGGCACCGTCGCATCTGGCCGGTCAGCTGGCTGTGCGAGGTGCTGGAGGTCTCGCGGTCAGGCTTTCACGCCTGGCTCAACCGCCCGAACAGCACTCGTGAGATCCATGATGCCAAGCTCGTCATGGCGATCGAGACAAGGCCAGTGACCGGACCGGATTCGCGCGCGCCGCGTCTGGCGTGACGTGCTCGAGGACGGACTGGCTTGCGGGCTTCACCGGATCGATCGGCTGATGCGCCAGAATGCCATGAGAGCGCGGCCGAAGCGACGCGGAAGGCCCAGAGATGACGGTGAGCGCTCGATTACCGCCGACATCGAGCCGGTGAACGCCACCGGCCCGAGAGAACCGGCGAGGCCTCGACCGGAATTTTGCGGCCGATCGGCCAAACCAGAAGTGGCTGGCCGACTTCTCCTGTATCTGGACCGCCGAGGGCTGGCTGTATGTCGCCGTCGTGCTGGACCTGTTCTCTCGTCGCATCGTCGGCTGGTCCATGAAAGGCGACCGGGACGCATCTCTGGTCATGGATGCCCTGATGATGGCGGTCTGGCGGCGCGGGAAGGCTGACGCGCTACTGCATGATTCGGATCGGGGCTCGCAATACACCAGCGAGCAGTTCCAGCGCCTGCTCCACGACCACGGTATCACCTGCTCAATGAGCCGGGCCGGCAACGTGTGGGATCGAGCCATGGGAGCGCCACTGATCCGAGTGACCATGGCGAGGTCAGCCATGGAGAGCTTCTTCTCCTCGCTGAAAACCGAACGGACTGCCCGCAAGGTCGACTGCACGCGTGACGCCGCCCGAGCCGACGTGTTCGACTACGTCGAGCGCCTCTACAATCCGCAGCGACGCCATTCGAAGCTGGGCTATCTCAGCCCAGTGGCATTCGAGACCCGCATTATGCAAACTTAACCTGGTGTCCACGAAATCGGCAGCAGGCCATGTTGCCGGATCAGGAGCCTCGAAAGGCTACTACTGCGCGAACGCCAAGCAGAAAGGGCCCGCTGTCTGCACCGGGATGCCCGGCCTCTCGAAGGCGGCGGTGGAGGAGATCGTGCTCGACGGCCGCCGTTCGGCGCTGATGACGGACGAGGCCGTGAGCCAGTTCCGCCGCGACTACACTCGCACCTGGCCGAGCAGAACAAGGGCGCGAGCGATCGCATTGCCCGGCGCACCAGTGCCCCCCGCAGCCTCGAGCAGAAGCGGCAGCGTTTCCGCGACGCCATCGGCGCGGGCCACGCCAATCCGTCTGTCTTCGAGTGGCTGACCGAGACCGAGGACCAGTTGGCGGCTCTGCGAATGGAGGCCGAGACCGACGCTGAGGCGCTGATCGGGATCTCCGAGGATCTCACGGCGCTCTACCGCGCTCATGTCGACGATCTCGCCCGGACGCTCTCCGGCGGCGAGGTGGCGGGCCGCGCCTCGGACGAGTTGCACCGGCTGATCGCGCGCATCGTGGTGCGCTGGGATCCGGAGCATCGCCGCAACGATCTCGACCTGCAGGGCGACCTGGTGGCGATGCTGGCGGGGGCGGACAACAAAAAAGCCGCCTCGTGGGAGGCGGCTGGATCTTCGCTAAGACTGGTTGCGGGGGCAGGATTTGAACCTGCGGCCTTCAGGTTATGAGCCTGACGAGCTACCGG
>NZ_JBHLWE010000024.1:0-21514 GCF_042432925.1 Paracoccus niistensis
TCCAGATCCTCGACAACCACGTCGAGATGGACCGGGGTCCAGTGCCGCTCATAACTTCGCGTGCGACCGCTCACTGCGGGGCTGATGGACGACCCATTCTGGAGGCGGGCGTTCGATGCTTAAGCCTGAGAGCCGCGACGTGAGAGGATGGCTTTAATCAGCGCCCTCTTTGGGTTCGCTAAAGCCTCCGAAAAAGCCCTCAAACCGGGAGTCTGCGTGCAAGCGCGTCGGCCAGGCTCTGAATGTCCGGTCCTGATGCTTTTGGAACGATCCGGTAGGCTGCGTTGACGAAGCAGAAGACCGCAAACCCGACCAGACCGACACACACGAGGATAACAAGAAACCGCCCATAGGCCTGGTCCGAGAGCCACGAGAAGGCTTCCCCCACACCTCCTGCTGCTTGGGGATCGGAACGCCAGGCCGCGAGCAGGAAGAGAAATCCGATCACGCCGATGACCAAGCCGTGAGCCATAACTCCCGCCTTCAGAATCGAATTCCAGCGGGTCGTGAAATCGTTGGCCCGCAGGTGCTTGCGATACTCGTTCCGCCAGCCCTGACGCAGATAATAAGCGCCTGCTCCCAGGATAAGCAGGGCTACAAGACCGATAAGCCAGCGGCCGCCGGGCCACTGCATGACGGTGCCGACATAACGCGGGATGCTGGAACCTTGGTCCGCTTCGCTTCCGCCAAACAGCAGGGAAAAGGCCAAGACACCGATCCCCAGATGAATGCCGCCGGTTACTACCATTCCGACCCGGGCGACAGCGCCCTTTGCATCGCTGCCGTAATCCTCAAGGTCATAGGCAGCATCGACCACGCGCCAGACAGCATAAGCCAGCATTCCTACCAGGATAAGGAACAGGACTGCTCCTCCCACCCAAGTATTTTCGAGCCAACCGAGCGCGGACGACGTGTCCTGCGCTTGGCCACCTCGCCAGATCGAATAGAGCGAGATGCCCGCAACGGACAGATAGACCAGTCCCCGGCCCAAGTAGCCGACCCGCATAAGCGTTATCGCCCATCCCATGTCTTTCCCGGTCATGGTTTTTATTCCGTCTCCCTCGCCTTCAAACCAACAGGATGGTGACCATGGCGGCGGGCGCTTGGCTGCCCTTTTCTGCAACTCGAATACCGGACCTCTGGATCCTCCAAGCCGTAGAATGATCTGAACCCCAGAAACTGGATCGTTTGAGGCTGGCGTTTTCCGCTACGCTTTCCCGGCTGGGAGAGGAGCGGAGTCGCATGAAGGCGAGCAAGTTTTCGGATGCGCGAGACAGGCGTTTGTTCTGACGCTTGGTCGTCCGGTGCCGAGAGGCCTCGGATCATTTCTCCCTGTTCGACGCACCCTGGAGAAGCTCGGGATCCCAAGAGCGACCTTCTACAGGTGGTACGACCTCTACCAGACGGGCGGACCCGAGGCGCTGGAGGACCGCCCCTCCCGGCCAAGCCAGATCTGGAACCGCATCCCGGACGCGGTCCGGGCCAAGGTCATCGCGCTGGCTCTGGAGCAGCCGGAGCTGTCCCCTCGCGAGTTGGCCGTACGCTTCACCGACGAGCAGCGGTACTTCGTTTCCAAGGCGTCGGTGTACTGGACCTGCACCGGTTCTGTTCCGATCAGGTGCTCATGTTAGGCGGCCCTCTGTTCGAAGGCCACGGGTGATTTCCAGCCGAGGGCTGAGTGTTTGCGGCGCGGGTTGTAGAAGCCGTTGATGTATTCGAAGAGAGCGATCTCAACCTGACGCCGGGTTTGCCAGTCGCGGCGCCAGACCAGCTCGGCCTTCAGCGACCTGAAGAAGCTCTCGACCGCCGAATTGTCATAGCAGTTGCCCTTGCCGCTCATCGAAACCTTGAAGCCGTGGTGGCGCAGTAGCTTCTGATAGTCATGGGCACAGTGTTTGCGAGCCGCGATCCGTGTGATGGATGCAGCCCGGTGGCGGGCAACGCAACGCGATCGCCATGTTCAGCGCCCGAAGCGCCAGATCCTGCTTCATTCGACTGCTGATCGCCCAGCCGACCACGCGCCGTGAGAACAGATCGATGATGACGGCCAGGTAGACCCAGCCCTCGCGCGTCCAGATATAGGTGATGTCGCCCGCCCACTTCTGGTTCGGCCCACTCGCGGTGAAGTCCTGCTGCAGAAGGTTCGGTGCGATGTTGAGGGCGTGATCGCTGTCGGTGGTGCGCTTGAACTTGCGGCTGCGAAGGACCCGGATGCCGTTCTGGCGCATCAGTCGCCCGACACGACGCTGGCCGACGCGAAGACCCAGTTCGTTGAGTTCTTCGGTCATGCGTGGCCTACCATAGCTGCCCAGGCTGCGGCGATGCTGTTCACGGATATGCGCCAGGATCACCCATGTCACGCCACTGGCGCTGCGACGGCGGCCGCTGCTTCCAGGCCCGGAACCCGCGGTCAGTCACCCCCATCAGGCGGCACAGACGGCTGCGCGGCAGATTGCCACGGTAATTGGCAATGAATTGAAACTTCATGGCTTTTGAGCCGCGAAGAACTGAGTCGCCTTTTTTAGCACCTCCCTCTCCTCGCGCAGTATCCGGTTTTCCTTGCGCAGCCGCTCGTTCTCTCGCAGCAGGTCTGCATCCCGATCCGGCACCTTCGTTTCATCGGAAATCGCCCGGGTCCATTTCCCGAGCGTCGAGAGTCCGATCCCCAGATCAGACGCCACCTGACGCCGTGTCAGCCCGCTGGTGAGCGCGATGCGAACCGCATCCCGCTTGAACTCGTCGCTGCGTGTCGTTGCCATATTCCGTCTCCTTCATGGCGAGCATCGCTTTCAGAAGACCGGAACAGAACCGGGACAGGTCCAGATCGGGCCAGCATCTGGGTTGTTCCGTGCCGCAATGGCGTGGCACAGAACCTGTTGTATCGTCGGCGGCGGCCCATGCTCGTGTGGGAGTATCCCTGGGTCCGAGAACGATAACGTCACCAGCACCAGGTCGTTTGCCAAGGTGGTGGAGCGTATCCGTGAACTCAACGCCAGCTCGGCCGGAAGACGCTGTAGGCCGAAATCCTGGGCGAGGCCTTGGGCAGTGCTCAGGGCACAAGACCTCACCCGCCCAGCTGCTCGTAGTCCAGCATCATGTATTTCGCCGGGCGGTTCTTCTTGGGGTCGCCCTCGTCGCTCATGATCAGCAACCGCGGCTCGCCGTGGACCATCACCGAGTCGATCGACTCGACGTTGTTGAGGTTGATGATCTCGGGCAGCGCAATCGGCTCGGCCGCGACTGCAGGATCGCCGCTCCAGGTCCAGAGCTGCGACACCTTGTTGTCGTCGTCGCCCTCGATCTCGTTGACGATCAGAAAGGCACCCAGCACCGGATCGAAGCTCAGTGCCCGGATGCCACCGTCCTGGAGGTCCAGCAGGATCGGCGCGCCGAAGGCCGGCGCTGCCGCCTCGTCGAACATCGCGCCAGGATTGCGGATCGGGATGATGATCGAGCGATCGCCTGCCTTGGGCGCGCGCAGCCCCAGCAGAAGCTGGCCGGTCTGCTGGTGAAAGGCCAGCCCCTCGATATTCAGCTTTCCCATCTCGACCGGTTCGCCCGCGGCGACCTGCAGCGCCTCGGCCAGTGCCGCGTTGCCGGCCAGCGCATCACGCAGGTTGGTGACGCTGGCGATGTCGCCGACATTGCTGCCGCTGATGCGGAAGCGCAGCAGTTGCTCGCGGTCGGGCGACCGCTCGCCCTTTTCCGTCGCCGAATGCGAGGTAATCGCATAGATGTTCTCGGCCCGGTCAATCGATAGCCCCTCAAGATCCGAGAGCTTGCGCCCGAAGGCGCGGGTCAGGCGCAGGTCGGCTGTGCTGTCCTCGACGAGGCTGCCGTCCTCGGCCAGCGTCATGACGCTGACGGCGCGCTTGGCCTCATCCTCGACCACAAGGATGCGGCTGTCGGGCAGCTGCTGGACGGCGGAAGGCTCGTAGATGTCACTGAACTCGGCGATCCCGAGGTTCTGCAGCCGCACCGGCCGCTCGCCGGTGAGGCCGGGGAACAGCGCGACCGTGGACTTGACGGTAAAGAAGGTCAGGACAGAGGCGAGCAGACCCCAGCGGAACACGGTGTAGGACACGTTCAGCAGCTTGAACTTGTGGTTGGCCATCTGGCCCAGCCAGTAAAGCTGGTCGGTCATCTTGTGGTAGATTCCGTCACGGTCGCGCAGCAGCGCCTGCATCCGGTTCCAGTGCTCATCGCGCGTCATTCGCACGCGATCCTCGTAGATCAGCAGGTTCAGCTCCTCCGCCGGGCGCGCATCGCGGCCGCGCATCACATAATCGCGGATGTCGCGCAGCCGGGCGCGTCGCGCCACCACGTCCCGCCCCCAGTCCCAGATCGAGGCGACCAGGTCGGCGCGCTCGGGCGACGCCGCCAGCAGCGCGAAGACAATCGAAGCTGCCGAGGTCAGCAGGAACACCCCTGCCGGGATCAGGAAGCCGGGCGAGGAATTGAACAGGAACGCTCCCGAGATCATCAGCGCCGAGATGATGAAGCCGTTGAGCGAGATCATGATGTTGGCCTTGGTCGCAGCCAGGGCGATGATGTCCAGCTCGGCGCGGACGGCATTGCGGAACATCGTCTCCACCGCCTTCGAGGTGCCCAGCGGCTTGCCATCCTCGTCGGCGGCATTCTTGTTCCGTTTCCGGGGCGGCGGCTCGGTCGGCAAGTCAGATCCGAGCAAGCCCGGCGCACTGGTGTCGATGCCCTCTGCAACCATCATCCCCGCCGGATCGGAAGAAACTGCACCAGCCTTCGGTACGTTGGGCAGCGCGCTACCGCCCGGCGTGAGCGACGCCCCGAGGTCGGCACCTTCATCCGCAGCGGATTTCTTCTTTCTCTTCTTGTCCTTGGGTTTCTTCACCCGCGAAACATCGGTGCTGTCCGGAGTATCGGTTGGGTTTGCCGCGGCAGAACTGGCATTCTCCGGCGGCTCCGTGCTGATACCCACGCGACCCGCACTGGAGCGCTCATCATCGGACGCGCCAGCCGACGCCCGCCGTGTCACGGTTCGGGACGGCTCAATCTCCTCACCCCCTTGACGAGCTTGTAACGGCAAGGCTGCGAGGTCCCCAACTTCTGTCCGGCCCCTTCCGGTGCTGCCGTGAGCTTTCGCCAAGACGCTGGTGCCCGATGGCCCGGTCCCGCGTTCATCGGATATTGTCATGGCGATCGCCTCGGTTGCGTGCGGTAACCCAAGGGTATTTCAACTCATGTCACCTGCAAATCAGGAACAGGCGCCAAGCAGGCTCAAGCAAATGAAATGGAGCACTGTTCCTCGGCCCTAATCGGCAACTTTCTTCACGAACTGGGATTTCAGCCCCATCTGGCCGATACCGGAGATCTTGCAGTCGATATCATGGTCTCCGTCCACAAGGCGGATGCCACGGACCTTCGTGCCGACCTTGACGACCGATGACGAGCCCTTGACCTTCAGGTCCTTGATCACGGTGACCGTGTCACCGTCGCGCAAGACATTGCCCACACTGTCACGCACCTCCAAAGCCTGGTCAGAGTCGGCCGCCGGCTGCCATTCATGGCCGCACTCGGGGCAGGTCAGGAGCGCATCCACCTGGTAGGTGTAGGCCGAGCCACATTCGGGGCATGAAGGCAGGATATCGGTCATGCCGCATGATATAGCCGGAGGAGAAGCAGCCGGCCAGACGCCGGACACGCGCAGACGGCACAAGGCCCGTGCGCCGCCTGGACGGTCAGGCAGAAGGACTCGGGATATCCTCGTGAAGGCAGAGGATGTTTCCCTCGGGATCGTTGAACCACGCCGCCTTCTCTGAGCTCAGCACGCAGACATGCTCGACCGTCCTGAACCCCGGCAGGTCATAGTCCGAGAACACAACCCCGCGACTTTCGAGCTGGTCGATCGCGGCGCGGATGTCGTCCACCCGGAAGCTCAGTGCGGTATGCTCGGCCTTGGTTCCTTCGGCTTTCGGGAACAGTGCGAACTCGGTGCCACCACAGTGGTAGACCACCTTTCCGTCGAGCCGCTCCTCTCCAGTTGGCAGGACCAGCACCCGTTCGTAGAAATCGCGCGCCCGCGCAAGATCGCGGACCGGCAGCATCACTGTGACCTGACTGGCATCGAGTTGCATGACAACCTCCTCGCCCTGGCACCGGATGCGACCATTCTACGCCCACCTACGGTTCCAAGCCAGCGGTGGCAGTGTCCTGGATCGCTGACATGTCCTGCCCCGGAATCTGCATCAAACAACGGAAGGTTGTCTCAGGAAAGATGGGCTGCGGCGCAGAATGTGATGTGACAAACGATCTGAGCTCCTGACATTCGCCTGGCTGATCGCAGCACTGGCACCCCCCCTAGATGTCCGCTTCAGCCATTCTTCAATGAGAGCTGCCGCGTCACCGTCAGGCCGCTTTCCGCCCGGTGCTGTCCGTCCTGCGTGGCATGTAGGGGGCCTACAGACGAACTGACGGGATGAGCATGGCTGTTCAGTTCGTCAAACAAGACTGGGCCGAGTGAGGGGCTAGCCGCGTCATCTACCTTGGATCCTCGGCGAGAGTTCGACTTCTGTTCCGTCTTCCTAGCTGCCGCTGATGTCTAACGAAGCAGGATCGCTTCTGAGTCTTCCAAGCAGTTTCAACCCCTTGCTGACCTGTTCACCGAAGCTGCACAGGCAACAGGTCTAGAGAACATGGGCCAAGAGAGAACAGATCTCGCCTCTACGGGGGCAGGGCTGGTGAACAGCCTCCCCGTCACAAGGCCACAGAATAACAAGAAAATCCAACCGACGGGAGACTGGGAGAACGCTTTTGCGACGGCGAATGGCGGAGGCGGTGGGATTATAACTATTATTCCACTCTCACCGGACCGGTGCTGAAAAGAAAGAATAAATTCATATAACCTACTGATAGGAATAAAATTTAAAGCTGTACTAAATTCTCTTATACTCTACCTGTCTTGAGCCAGCCATACCCACATCTCATATCAGTGCGGTCGTAAGCGGTCGTAAGCAGTGGGATGGAGGGCGAGGATGCGCGAACGGAAACCGGACATGTCCAGCGAGGATGTGAAGGCGTTGCGCCATGACGGGAAGCCCGGCAATCGGCTGTTCTTCATTGGGCACGTCAAAGGGCTGGCGCTGCAGATCACGCCCAAGGGCTCACGCTCATGGCTTTGCCGGGTAACGGTGGATGGGCAGCGGCGGAACATCGGGCTTGGCCCGTATCCGACGATCAGCCTGAGCGAGGCCAAGCGGCAGGCGCAGCTACATCATGCGAAAGCTTATGCCGGGACTGACCCATTGCAGGCTCGTGAGGAGGCCGCCAAAGCGCGAGAGGCGGAGCGCGCGAAAGCTTTGACTTTCGAGGAAGCCGCACGCCGGTTCCTCCCCAGCAAGCAAGCTGGACTGCGCAACAAGAAACACGCTGCTCAGTGGGAAAGCACGCTTTCGGAGTACGTTTTTCCCATCATCGGAAAAAAGCCGGTCGCGGAAGTCGACGTTGAGGATGTGCAGAAGGTCTTGTTGCCAATCTGGCTTAAGGTGCCGGAGACGGCGAGCAGGGTGCGCGGGAGAATTGAGGCCGTTCTGAACTGGGCGCGCGTGATGAAGTGTCGCCCGGCCAACATGGCAAACCCGGCCTCATGGAAAGGCAACCTGGAACACGTCCTCCCCGAACAACGGAAAGGTGGCAAGCATCCTGCCTTGCGGCTCGAACAAGCCGCGGACTGGTTCGCCGCCTTGCGTCAGATGCCGGGAACTGCCGCGCGTGCTCTGGAGCTTCAAACGCTCTGTGCGAGCCGTAGCGGCGAGATACGCGGCCTGACCTGGGGTGAGGTCGATCTTGAGCGCGCCGTGATCACGATACCAGGAGCGCGCATGAAGGCCGGTGAGCCGCACCGCATCGCCCTCTCAAGCGCGGCCATGAAGCTGATCCAGGCGACCCCGAGGACGCCGGGGCAGCCACTCGTTTTCCCAGGGGCGCAGGGCAGACAACTGTCGGATATGAGCTTGTCGGCCGTGGTTCGTCGCATGCAGGCCAAGGCAGAAGCTGAGGCGATCAAGCGGGGTGACGAGCCCGGCAAGGCAGGGTGGCGGGATGTGGAGACGGGCAAGCCGGCCGTCCCGCATGCCCTGCGCAGCACGTTCCGGGATTTCGCATCGGAGATCGGGCACTTCCCCCGCGAGCTTGCCGAACTGGCGCTTGCGCACCGCATCGGTTCGAAAGCCGAGAAATCCTACTGGCGTGGGGACATGCTCGAACGGCGTAGGCCGCTTATGGAAGCGTGGGCAGAATTTCTAGGAGCATAGCAAAATAATAACTAACCGGCAGCGGCGGGATAATTACTCCCGTCGCTCTATTTTTATCGTAATTTTCCATGATTAACACATAAGGTTTATTGGGCGGCCGGATACTTAGCTATTGCCAATTCTACAGCCTTACTCCCATGTATCTCTTATGCAGGATAACAGGGGATAGTTATGAGCAAGATAGTGCTTCGACTGGGAGAGGTGTCGGAAAGGTACGATACGCCAATCCCGACACTCTACGCCAACATCAAAAAGGGAAATTTCCCGAAGCCTCTAAAAATCGGAAAGGTTGCCAGATGGCGCCTTGAGGATCTGGAAGCTTGGGAAAAGGAAAAGATGTCTCCTGCGGAGAGTGTGTGATGGGCGCGGTTAGGAACATTGTAAAAGACGAATTTGCGCGCATGTACATCACGGCACGCGAGATATGGCTAAGAAATGACAAAATTCAAGAGGCGGCGCACGATGCGTACAAGTTTGAACAAGCATGGCACGAATTCGCCGAAGCCAACAGGATTTCCGCGCTTGCCGCCGCGCCTGTTTACATCACTGCGCGTGAACTTTGGCTGCGAGATGGTGGCGACATGACAGCCGCAATGACTGGTGCATGGAAGATCTATGTCGAGCTCGCGGGATTGATCAGAAACCAGCAAGGCTAAAACTGAGAAAAGGCCCTGGCGAGAGATGGCTCAGCTAGGGCCTGCTACGATACAGCTGCAGTGGACCGGGCTGCGTGCCTTCGATTAGTGCGCGCTTTGCCCATTGGCTAAGCCTCAGGGAGGAAAATCCATGAATTTCTGCAATGGTGAGATTTTGTCTGAGAAAGCGAATGCAACACTGAATTTAGCGCACGAAGGATATTACGTCTTTCCAGTTCCCGTCGGTTCCAAGAAGAGCCACAAGAGCGAGAAACTCTCCGGTTCGAAATGGGGAATGACCCGTGAGGAAGCGCAGATCCGTCGAGATTGGGAAAAATGGCCAGAGGCCAACATCGGCGTTCCGTGCGGTGAGCAGAACGGTATTTTTGTTCTCGATCTTGACTGCAAAGACGGCGTGGATGGTGTGGCATGGCTGCGCAGCATGGAAGCGCGGCACGGAGCCTTGCCTAAGACGGTGCGTGCGCAGTCTCCGACTGGTGGATTGCACATCTGGTTTGCTTACCCTGACTTCGAGGTGCGCAACTCGGCCAGTGCACTGGCGCCCGGCGTCGACATCCGCGGTGAAGGCGGCATGGTTGTCGTGCCGCCCTCTGAGAAACCTGATGGTTCGGCCTACAAGTGGATCGCCTCACCCCATGATATTGCAATTGCCGACGCCCCTGAGTGGCTGCTGACGCTGCTGCGGGACCATGAGGCGTCAAGGAACGCCCGGACACACGCGGAGCGGGGCGCCGACTGGCCGCCAATTACATCGAAGGGCATTCAGCGCCAGATCGAGATGGCGGCGCGGAAGGTCGCGATGGCGGCCCCCGGCGAGCGCAACGACACGCTGAACCGGCAAGCGTACTGGCTGGGGCAGGCAGTCGGCGGTGGGTGGATGGACAGTGCCAAAGTGCAGGACGCGCTCACGGAGGCTGCCATCGAGGCGGGGCTGGGGCTTGATGAAGTCGCCCAAACCCTGGAGAGCGGCTTGGCAGCAGGGGCGCGAAATCCCCGGCCTGCAGCGGCACCCCCGGAGTTCGAGCACGGGCATGACGCGCTGGCACGCCAGCTTGGGGCATGGGGCTGGAATGATGATGCCAAGTACGTCGACAAACTTGGAAGCTGGTTCTTGTGGGACGGCAAAGCGTGGCGCCGCGTCGAAAAGCGCGAGGAGTTCACGCGGGTGCGAGATTTTATCGCCGAGCGAGTGCAAGATGTAAGGAGCTACGCTGAAGATATTGCGCCGCTGCTTACAACTGACGCTGACCGTAAGAAGATGCGGCAGTGGGCGAAAGCCGAGCGCGCCAGACTACAGGATGCTCAAACAATTGCAGCCGTGGAACGGCTGGCCCGTAGCAATAAAGCAAGTGCAGTTGTGCACGACGATTTCGATGCTGACCCGAGCCTGCTGGGAACGCCCGGCGGGGTGGTTGACCTGCGCACAGGCATGCTGCGACCAGCCCAGCGCAGTGATATGATCTCAAAGCTCACCGCAGTTGCACCAGGCAGGATCGTTCCACACCGATGGTTGCGCTTTCTTGACGAGGTGTTCGGGGGTGACCCAGAAATGATCGAGTTCATCCAACGCTTGGCAGGTTATGCACTGACAGGCGAGACCCGTGAGCACAAGCTGCCGTTTGCCACAGGTGGTGGGCGCAATGGGAAGAGCGTTCTGCTGGAAACCTGGAGGTCTATTTGGGGCGATTACGGCGGCACCGCGAGCGCATCGATCTTCCTCAATACAAAAAATCCGCAACACCAAGCGCCGATCGCAGCCATGCGCGGCAAGCGGCTAATAGTCGCCAGCGAGTTGTTCGCAGGTGCCGTGTGGAATGACGCGCTTGTAAAAAGTCTTACTGGCGGCGATACCATTTCTGCGAACGAAATGCGGAAGGACCCAATCGAGTTCAAGTTGAACGCGACCATCATCATTGCGGGAAACAACACACCGAACTTGCCAGCAGTCGATCGTGCCATGCGCGACCGCCTTATGCTGATCCCGTTCAACGTGACATTCACCGACGATGCTGATGAGTTAGGCAAGCCTGGCTTCTTGCCGCGCGACAATCATCTGACGGACGAACTGCGTAAGGAATATCCTGCTATTCTCCAGTGGGCGATTGAGGGTGCGGTAAAATACTACGCAAGCGGCCTGAAAGCGCCGGCGTCGGTTACGGTGGCGAGTGCAGATTACATGGATGAGCAGGATCTGGTGCTGAACTGGATTGCGGAAGAGTGCGAGCGTGTGCCGGGCGAGTTTCTAGCGAATGAGCCCATGCTAGCGCGCTTCAATGACTGGCTGACACGTCAGGGTTTCCACACAACCTTTTCGCAAAGGTGGTTGACGCAGCAACTGAAGCAAAAAGGCCTTGTACCGGGAAAGGCGCGGCAGGATTACCGCGAGGTCCGGGGTGTTCATGGCTTGCGGCTGCGGGAGCACGAGCTATGAGAGAAACGCAAGATAAATTGCGGTGTGGTCGTGTCAGACAACTGCGACAGTTCTCCCCTGTTTGCCCGTATGGCAAAAATCTTAAACCTCTACGTCTTTAACAGGAAGAAGTGTCCGTAAGTGTCTCAACACTTCACCTGACCGGACTGGAGGATGTTTCCATTCTTGGCGCCTGCCTGAACTTATCTGATGAGGCACGCGGGCGAATTCCCAGGTCTAAGCGCTGACTGGCAAGGTGGTTCAATGCTGGAAGCTGATGTCTTGCTTGCCGCGGCTATTCAGGATCGTATCGAATTGCGCTAGGTTGTGCTATCAAGAGGGGCGCTTATGTGGAGGTAGGGGTGTCCGTTAATAAAGGCAGAAATAAGGATGGCAGATTTGCCAAGGGAGCACCCGGCCGCCCGCCCGGCGCGCTGAACAGGACAACCCGAATTGCTCAGTCTCTTTTGGATGGCGAGGCCGAGGGACTGACCCGCCGCGCGATCGAACTTGCGCTTGCCGGTGATGCCACGGCCCTCAAGCTTTGTCTCGATCGTGTGGTACCCGCGCCGAAGGGACGCCACGTCGCTTTCGAGCTTCCCGCTTTGAAGACCCCTGCCGACGCTGTGGCTGCCGCAGGCGCGCTTGTCCAAGCCGTGTCACGTGGCGATCTGACGCCCGGTGAGGGCGCACAGGTGATGGGTCTGATCGATGCCTACCGGCGGACATGTGAAACCGCGGATCTGGCCCGGCGTCTGGAACGCCTGGAGGCAAGTGTGGGATGATCACGCGGCGTCGCCTTCAGCGCTTGGAGAGCCGTGTGGAGCAACAGCGGAACCAGGGAGCCCAGCAGTTCTCAGAGTGTGATCAGGCCCGGAGGCTGCTCGCGCGGCGGCTTGGGGTCGCGTTGCTGGCGGCCCCTGAGAGGCAGGTAGATGGGCAAGCCGAGCCTGCCGGCGAGCGAAGCCCCAGCGCCCGCGAGCAGCTACTGGCGTTTCTCTCGGCGCGTGAAGGACGCCCGGTGTGCTGACCGGCGAGGCTGGCAGGGGAAGTGGACGCTTGCCCTCCCGGAGCCCCGCAGCGGGCGACTGAAGCTGGTCGCGCCTAACGATGGGCTCTATGGCCTGTCCCGGCGACATGGGCGTGCCGGGTGCCTTCCGCCGAGCGCTTAACAGAGCCTCCTATACCTCAGTTCGGAGGTCGCCGTCAGCCTGATCAGGTCCCCGGTCTCTGACAACAACGCCCAGCGCCGGGTCCGTCGAGCTGCCGACGTGCCGTGGACGTGTCATCATGCCCGCTTGAGCGTGGCGCGCGCGCTGCTTACCGTCGTCACCGTGACGCAAGGCACGTAGGCCGGCGTGTGCGGATGTTTAGCAAAGCCTTGGACGATTGAATGAACGCCGTTGAGATTGAACAAGCCATTTCCGAGCTTGCCGAGCAGCCGTTTGACCCAAGCGAGTTTCCCTATGCCTTCCTTCTCGCCTTCGGGAACAAGGAAACAACGCTGAAGCGTCTGCGGACCGGCACCACCAACAAGTCCGATCTCGGCGGCGTACTCCAAACCAACAACATCCATATCGCGACTTGCGCGGCAGGTCAGGTACCTCAGACGCTCGCCGCGCTGCGCGAGAGCCCGGCAACCAAGCGCGCTAAGGCCAAGTTCATCCTCGCGACCGACGGCACGGATTTCGAGGCGGAGGACCTGAATAGCGGGGAAACTGTCGCCTGCCACTACGCCGACTTCCCCGATCACTTCGGCTTCTTCCTGCCACTCGCTGGCATCACCACCGTCAAGCAGATCCGAGAAAGTGCCTTCGACATCAAGGCGACCGGCCGCCTCAATCGCCTCTACGTCGAGCTCCTGAAGGATAACCCTGACTGGGGCACCGAAGTACGCCGTCACGACATGAACCATTTCATGGCGCGCCTTATCTTCTGCTTCTTCGCCGAGGATACCGACATCTTCCCTGGTGAGCGGATCTTCACCACCACCATCGACCAGATGAGCGCCAAGGACAGCGCAAACACGCATGAGGTCATCAGCGCCGTCTTCAAAGCGATGAATACCAAGATAGCCGATCGGGTATCTGCCGGCATCCCGCGCTGGGCGGACCGGTTCCCTTATGTCAACGGCGGGCTCTTCTCCGGCAACACCGATGTGCCGAGGTTCTCTCGGATTGCGCGCTCCTACCTGTTGCACATCGGCAATCTGGACTGGACCCGCATCAACCCCGATATCTTCGGCTCGATGATCCAGGCCGTTGCCGACGAGGAAGAGCGATCGGCTCTCGGCATGCACTACACCAGCGTGCCGAACATCCTGAAGGTGCTGAACCCGTTGTTTCTTGATGATCTGCGTACCGAACTAGACGCGGCAGGCGACAACGCACGCAAGCTTCTGAACCTCCGCAACCGGATATCGAAGATCCGCGTGTTCGACCCGGCATGCGGATCGGGCAACTTCCTTGTCATCGCCTACAAGCAGATGCGTGAAATCGAGGCGGAGATAAACCGCCGCAGGGGCGAGGCCCAGCGTCGTACTGACATCCCGCTGACCAACTTTCGAGGGATCGAGCTGCGGGACTTCGCAGCTGAGATCGCCCGGCTGGCGCTCATCATCGCTGAGTTCCAGTGTGATGTGCTCTATCGCGGGCAAAAGGAGGCCTTGGCCGAGTTCCTTCCGCTCGACGCTCAGAACTGGATTACTCAAGGCAACGCCCTGCGGCTCGACTGGTTGTCCGTCTGCCCACCGACGGGCAGGGGCGTGAAGTTCCAGGCCGACGATCTGTTCAACACCCCTCTTATTCAAGCGCAGATCGACTTCGAGAATGAGGGTGGCGAAACGTATATCTGCGGAAATCCACCTTATAAAGGCAGCCAGTCCCTGGACACTGAGCAAAAAACTGACCTTCGTCGAGTTTTTCAAGACACCAAGGCAAACTGGAAGGGCTTCGACTACGTGGCAGGATGGTTCAAGAAAGCCAGCGATGCTGCAAGAGACGTTGGAGCAGACTTTGCTTTTGTTAGCACTAACTCGATCTGCCAAGGGAAGGCCGTAGCTGGGCTGTGGCCGATCGTGCTTAAGGGGAACTTGGAAATTTGCTTTGCGAACAGAAACTTCAAATGGACCAACCTTGCCTCTAATAATGCCGGCGTAATTGTATCGATAATTGGTGTTCGGAAGAGATCGGGAAAACCTAAATACATCGTGGAAGCCACACGCGATGGCATTGAGGAGATCAGGCAGGTTGAAAATATAAACGCATACCTGGTACCAAGTACAGACATCTTCATTGAACCATCCGCAAAGCCTATGGGGCCTAAGGGGACCATGATATTTGGCAATATGCCAATAGATGGTGGGCACTTGTCTTTTACAAGGGGCCAACTGGAGGGGTTGAGCTTAAAAAAACAACAAAGGGAAAAAAATTTCCGCCGGCTATTAGGGGGCGCTGAGTACGTCAGAGGTATGCAGCGGTATTGCCTTTGGGTAAAAGATGACGATGTCACGAAAGTATCCACGCACCCTGAAATTGTGCGTAGGCTCCATAAGGTTGCAACGTTTCGCTCCTCATCGGAGCGAGCTGCAACTGTCGCTCTCGCCCGTACGCCCCACAAGTTTGGATGGTCTTCACAAACCGGGAACGAGGTGGTGACAATTCTTCCTCGAATTCTGTCTGAGCGTCGAGAATACATTCCGGTAGGGTGTGAGCCTTCCGGGACCCTTGCCACCGACCAAGCATATATTCTATTAGACGCCCCCCATTGGAACATGGCATTGATAGCATCGCGCTTGCACCTTGTGTGGGTCGCTACGGTATGCGGCAAGTTGAAGACCGATTATCGATACTCAAATACGCTGGGTTGGAACACCTTCCCGCTTCCTAGCCTCACTGAAAAGAACAAGGCCGACCTGACCCGCTGCGCCGAAGACATCCTCCTAGCGCGCGAGGTGCATTTCCCTGCCACAATCGCTGATCTCTATGAACCAGAGAAGATGCCGGCCAACCTCCGCGCCGCCCATGACCACAACGATGAAGTTTTGGAGCGCATTTACATCGGCCGCCGCTTCCGCAACGACACTGAGCGTTTAGAAAAGCTGTTCGATATGTACACAAAGATAACTGATAAGCGGGTGCCAAATGAGTAAGCACACGAAGTACGCTCCAGGTGGCGATGCCCAAGCCATACAACGAGTCGCTGAAACATACTACGGCAGCTATACAAACATGTTCGAGGCTCATGGCTGGCCGGAACGCAGCAGAAAGATAATGCCTTCGGTGCAAGGGCATGTCGTGAACACCTACGGGAGTGTTGCCGCCTTTGAGGAGGCCCATAAACCGGACGAATTGATGTTTCCGATGGAGGCGATCAAAGCTGATCCGCCTAACGTTTGGCTTACGGGTTTTTGGGAATTTCACCCGGAAGCTCAAGGGTTTCTAGGTTTCACAAGTGAGGCGCGGAGGCGCGGCTTCATAAATGGAACAAAGCCAGGTGTGCTCGTCGTGATCTATGGTAACGGCCGTGCTTCAAAGGATGAATGGGGGAAGGTCATTGGTATACAACAATGCTCTCACCAGCTCGGTCACGCTGAGGAGTTTTCCGCCCCGGCGGAATGGGACAAGAAGATCAGAGATCCAGACGTTAGCAATCGGTGGAACTACGCCGTTAAAGCCACTCGTGCTTGGCGTGTCACGCCTGAGAGCCGTATTGCTATTCGTGATTTCGCTCCCAAAGCAGTGGCTTCAGGAGCGTGGCAACATATCGGATCGCTCGGTGTTAGCTTGTCGGCGGAAGAGGCGATCAACATTCTAAAACTAGACCTTCAAGAAGTCGCAGTTTATGGCGGCAACCCTTTCTACCAAGCTTCACCGGGAACCGCGAAGGAGGTCTTCGCTCCAAGCAAGGCCGGACCAGTTTCTCAACAATCATTTACTAGCAAAGAAGCCGAAGGGCCTAAGCACTTGTACATTCTAAGGCTACAAGGCGACATGGATGCGTTTCTGGGAAAGCCGGCGAATGGTCGTGTAATTGTAAAAGCTGGGTTCTCAAGAAGTCCGCAGACGCGTTGTGATGATCACAATAGAGCACTACCCCGGTGTGCTTTTCGCTGGGAAGTTATGCATTCGGGATCGATGCACAACTTCGACGCCTACCCGAGCTCAGATCATGCGAAGGCTGGTGAGCGCGCCATGCAAGAAGTATTGTGCCGGGAGCCGTATAGCCAATCCTTGGGAGGAGAGTTCTTTCTATCCGATCCTGCTATCATCGAAGAGGCTTGGGAACGAGGGAATAAAGTAGCTAGAGAATATAGGAAATGACCAGCGATCTCGTTCCATCCGTTTCGGTCACTTACGCGCAGAATGGCAGCTCCACCAAGGCGAACGAGCTCGGCATGCGCCCCATGCAGGAGCGCGCCTATGAGAAGCGCGGCGAGCAATATCTGCTGATCAAGTCGCCTCCGGCCAGTGGGAAGTCCCGCGCGCTGATGTTCATCGCGCTCGACAAGATCCATAATCAGGGCTTGCGGCAGGCGATCATCGTCGTGCCGGAGAAGACGATCGGATCAAGCTTCGCCGACGAACCCCTGTCTAAGTTCGGCTTCTGGGCGGATTGGTCTGTGGCGCCCAGGTGGAACCTCTGCAACTCGCCGGGCACCGACGGGGGCAAGGTGAACTCGGTGGGTGCCTTTCTTGAGAGTGCCGATCGCGTGCTGGTCTGCACGCACGCGACCTTCCGTTTCGCGGTGGACAAGTTCGGGGTTGAGGCCTTCGATGATCGCCTGATCGCGGTTGACGAGTTCCACCACGTCAGCGCCAACCCCGAGAACAAGCTCGGGACGCATCTTGGCGCCTTTATCGCGCGCGATCGTGTGCATATTGTCGCCATGACCGGCAGCTACTTTCGCGGTGATGCCGAGGCGGTTCTAGCGCCCACGGATGAGGCGAAGTTCGAGACGGTCACCTACACTTATTACGAACAACTGAACGGCTACACGTACCTCAAGGCGCTGGATATCGGCTATTTCTTCTACACCGGCTCCTATGTCGATGACCTGCTGAAGGTGCTTGACCCACTCGAAAAGACAATCCTCCACATTCCTAACGTGAACTCGCGCGAAAGTACCAAGGACAAGCATCGGGAGGTCGAGCATATCATTGATGCGCTCGGCGACTGGCAGGGCACGGACCCGGAGACCGGCTTCCAGCTGGTGAAGCGCCCAGATGGCCGCGTGCTGCGCATTGCCGATCTGGTGGACGATGACGGGTCAAAGCGCGACCGGGTTTCGGCGGCCCTGAAAGACCCCGCCCAGAAGAACAATCGCGATCACGTCGATATCATCATTGCGCTGGGCATGGCGAAGGAAGGCTTTGACTGGATCTGGTGCGAGCATGCCCTGACAGTCGGCTATCGCGCGAGCCTGACGGAGATTGTCCAGATCATCGGCCGCGCCACCCGAGACGCCCCTGGCAAGAGCCGTGCCCGCTTCACCAATCTCATCGCTGAGCCGGATGCCTCGGAAGGGGCGGTCACTGAGGCGGTCAACGACACGCTGAAGGCCATCGCTGCCAGCCTCCTGATGGAGCAGGTGCTGGCGCCCCGCTTTGAGTTCAGGCCGAAGGCGCCCACCAACACCGCAGATCCCGGCTTCGACTATGGGGAGGGCGGCTATGATCCGAGCAAGTGCAACGTCGGCTTCAACGAGGAAAGCGGAAGCTTCCAGATCGAGATCAGGGGTCTGACTGAGCCCAAGAGCCCCGAGGCAACCCGCATCTGCCAGCAGGATCTGAACGAGGTCATCACCGCCTTTGTCCAGGACAAGACAACGATCGAGCGCGGGCTGTTTGATCAGGAGCTTGTGCCCGAGGAGCTGACGCAGGTTCGCATGGGCAAGATCATCAAGGACAAGTACCCCGAGCTCGATGAGCACGATCAGGAAGCCGTGCGTCAGCATGCGATCGCTGCGCTGAACCTCACCCAGAAGGCAAAGGAAACGCTGCTGGGCCGTGACCCCGAGACAGGCTCGAACACGGCCCTGATCGATGGCGTGCGCAAGTTCGCGATGGATGTGCGGGAGCTCGACATCGACCTGATCGATCGGATCAATCCGTTCGGCGAGGCTTACTCGATCTTGGCGAAGACCATGAGCGAGGCGAGCCTGAAGCAGGTGGCGGCGTTCATCACCGCCAAGAAGATCTCAATGACCCCGGAAGAGGCGCGGGACCTTGCACGGCGCGCGCTCAAGTTCAAACAGGAACGCGGTCGATTGCCCTTGCTTACCTCGCAGGACGCATGGGAGCGGCGCATGGCAGAGGGTGTTGCCTATCTGGCACGGATGAAGGCAAAGGCAGCGTATGGCTGATTTCACTGACGAGGATGATGCGCTGCTGAGCGAGCTCGGCGTCGAGGTCGCGTCGAAGGCCGCCCCAAGCCGCACGCCCCGCGAAGAGCGCATCATTGCCGGGTTCGAGGACATTCAGCGCTTCTATGAAGAGCATGGCCACCCGCCTCGACATGGTGAGGACCGCGACATCTTCGAACGCCTCTATGCGGTGCGGCTCGATCGGCTGCGCGAGCTGGACGAGTGCCGCGCCCTGCTGGAGCCGATGGACACGCAGGGCCTGCTAGGGGGACCCCGCGGCGATGTCCCAGTCGTCGCTGATGAGCTTGATGACGAGGCGCTGCTGGCAGAGCTGGGGATCGATACCGCTCCTTCGGGACTGACTGAGCTGCGGCATGTCCGATCGAGCGCCGAGAAGCGCGCGGCAGAAGAGGTGGCCAGCCGCGAGCGCTGCGAGGAATTCGAGAAGTTCAAGCCGCTGTTCGAGGCGGTTCAGCGAGATCTGGACGCCGGCGTGCGCATGACCCGGCCGTTTGAACTCAAGGCAGAGATCCAGCCGGGCCGGTTCTTCATTGTCGGTGGGCAGAAGGCCTATGTGGCGGAGATGGGCGAGCTGGAGCTCACCCCTCAGGGCCGCACGGATGCCCGCCTCCGGGTGATCTTCGACAACGGGACCGAGAGCAGGATGCTGATGCGCTCACTTCAGCGCTCGCTTAACGCAGACGAGGCCGGGCGGCGGATCACGGAGCCTGATGCCGGCCCCTTGTTCTCCGATGCGTCAGAGGCAGGCGACGAAGCCAGCGGAACGATCTATGTGCTGCGCAGCAAATCCGATCACCCGATGGTCGCGCATAACCGCGAGCTGGTGCACAAGATCGGCGTGACGAACTTGAGCGTCAAACAACGGATCGCGGGTGCGCGCCTGCAACCCACGTTCCTGATGGCCGATGTCGAGGTTGTCGCAACCTACGAGCTTTACAACATTAGCCGCACCAAACTCGAAAACCTCATCCACCGCATCTTTGAGCCCGCCCGGCTGGAGATCCAGATTGCCGATCGTTTCGGACGTCCGGTGGTGCCACGGGAATGGTTTCTCGTGCCGCTGTTCATCATCGATGAAGCTGTCGAGCGCATCAAGGACGGCACGATCGCGCGGTATGCGTACGACCCGAAGCAGGCGAAGCTGGTGGAGCGGTGAAAGAAAAACGGTTGATATAGCTAAAGAGCCTATATTAGTGCAGGGCTGGAATTCATTAATGAACACCCGTTAAGTTTTCAGGGCTGGAGATAATTGAATGAACATTGAGAACACCTCCTTTTGGTGGGTCAACAACAAGAAAACATTTACCCAAGAAATTGAAGGCAATTATTTGTGGTCTCCGCGCAAACAGAAGGGAGGGAAGCGGAGTGCATTCTACGATAATATGCAACGCGTTCGACCAGGTGATGTCGTCTTTGTTTACGCTAACGTTCATATAAGGGCTGTGGGTGAGTGCGTCGCCCCTGCAGTACGGGCACCCAAGCCTATCGAATTTGGTGCCGCCGGCAACGCCTGGGGGGAGGATGGCTGGCTTGTTCGCGTGAACTTCACGCGTATCTCAGCACCAATGCGCCCTTCGGATCATATGCAAATTCTAGCTCCATTACTGCCGCGCGTATATTCCCCGATCCAAAAGAACGGTCATGGCAACGAAAATGCTTACCTTGCCTTCGTTCCGAAACCAATGGCGACCGCTGTCGTGGATCTTCTTGGTCCAGTTTGGAGAGAGTTCCGGTGGTGCGAGCCGGTAGATAGCGACGAGAAAGCTGAAAGCCAAGCTGAAGAGGTCGTTCGCAACCGCACCGATCTTACTGACACGGACAAGGAACAAATCATAATAGCACGGCGCGGCCAGGGCATCTTCAAGACAAATCTCACGAGCGTTGAGAAAAGATGCCGAGTGACGGGAGCTACTCACCCTCAACATCTTCGTGCCAGCCACATGAAGCCTTGGAGGGTGTCAACCAATGCCGAGCGGCTCGACGGCAACAATGGGCTGCTACTTAGTCCGCATATAGATCATCTCTTCGATCAGGGATTTATTACATTCGAGGACAGCGGGGAACTAGTTATTTCGTCGTGCGCCGATCGTAGAACACTAACGTTATGGAATATCGTGCCTCCAATCCCTGTCGCGCCATTTCGGGACGATCAACTGCCTTACCTTCGATACCACCGGGAGTATATCTTTCGAAAGCAGCATCTTCATCGCAGTGGAGATACGCACAAATAAGTTGCTACCTCGCTTTCATGATGACTTTATATAGCTGTGAAGGTATGCGTATATGTTTTATTTTGCGAATGTGAATGCTTGGTCGCAGCATCCGATCTAGCTGTATTACCTGCAGGTTGAGGTGGTCATCTTAGGACTTGTTAACCGGAGATAAAAAGGTGATCTCCGCCGTCAGATTGTGGAGATCCACCTCTTATAGGTTCTTGGGTCGCTTTGGCTTTGTAAACCGCGTCGGCTATTTTCTTTATCTTGTTAGCTGCTTAAGGACCCGCGTTATCCGTTCTTGGAATTGTTGAGGCGTCTCAGTCGGCTCGTCGATCTGAGGTTCAAACAGCATTTGTTCAGGTTTACGCCGAGATTTCTCAACAAGTGGAGTTTCAATAGCTTCATGCGGTGGTGAAATTAGAAAGGGTTCTTCTGGTTTCTGTAAATCGACGGGGAGGGAGAACTCCTGGAAGGACTTGTTGTCCTTGATGACGGATGACCTGCCACGGGTCTTTCATCCAGCCGCGACCGGAGCCCGGTTTGTGTTTACGGTGGTCGGT
>NZ_JBHLWE010000025.1:0-767 GCF_042432925.1 Paracoccus niistensis
GCGCCATCGGCTACAACGTCCCGAGCGCGCCGCACTTTCCCGACGGCGTCACCAGCCCGTCGTCGTGACCAAGCCCGGAAACTCCACCTTCGGGCGGTCCAAAGTTGGTAGGCAGAGCACCGCTCAAACGTCCTAAAGTAGCATGCATACATTTGGTACTAGCGACGAGCCGCGCTCTGACCATCGAAGCTTGGTAGTCACCTCGTGCCGCTACCCTTGAGGCGGCCTTGTTACCGATTGTATTATCTCAGTTGTTAAACTAGTCTACTACTGGACTGGTGGGGTTGAAGTCATGCGGGAAGTTGGGGCCTTCGAAGCCAAGACACATCTCTCCGAGTTGTTGGCTGCTGCCGAGGCAGGGGAAACGGTCACAATTACCCGCCGCGGTACGCCTGTCGCTCGCTTGGTTCCGGTTGGCGCTCCCAGACGGAGTGACGGGCTGCGGCGTCTGACGCAACTCCGGTCGCGTTTTGCCCAACTGAGCGTATCCCTGTCGCAAGATGAAATCTTGTCAGCGCGTGACGAAGGCCGGCGTTGATGTTGGTGATCGATGCATCTGCGCTTGTCGGGTGGTTGATGCCCGATGAGAATGGTATAGATCTGCCGGCGCTTGCCGCAGAGCATGAAGATATCGTGGCGCCTTGGCTGCTCTGGGCCGAACTGCGGAACATCCTAGTGGTCAGTGAACGCCGCGGGCGCATTCCTGGTCTGCCCCCTGAAAAGTGGTCCTCCCTGAAGTAGCTTTCGAGCCAGATGGAGGACGAAGG
>NZ_JBHLWE010000026.1:0-4729 GCF_042432925.1 Paracoccus niistensis
TGTGATCTCCAGTCCCTTGGTCACGATCTTATCTTCGTGTCCACGAAACCGGCAGCAGGCCACTCGCCAGCAACGGCGCAATCGTCCCTCATAGATTAGAGGGGCAAGGGGCCGGCTCATGGGCTCTCAAAGCACGAGAGCCAGTTTTTTAGGTGTCACAAGATGTGCTCATCAAGGAAGGAGACTGCTCCGGCACATAGCTGGCTTTGTGCCTCTTCCCGCACCCGGCAGGAGAGAGCAGGAACGCTGAGAACTCGGAGAGTCCGGATAATTTCACAAAGACATACATTTTGCGGACAAGCCGACTGGGATGTGCAGACACACCTCTGTCCATCGAGCCCTTATATCGGCTGATCTGATACCGACGCTCGATTTCTTGGCACAACATCGCCATAGGGAGTAGAAACCCGAGGCTCAGAACAAGGGCGATCTTGAGAGAGACCACCCTTGTTTCTTGGAGAAAAAAGTTATAACTCGTAAAAATTTTCAACCTCATGACCCCGAACACCAGAGCCGGATTCACTCATATCTAGAGAGTAGCTTCAGACATAGCTGTTTGTTTAGCAAGTACTGTTCGAACTAGGAGGTTTCGGGCGCTGGATGAACTGGAACTCCACCCTTGCTTGCAAGTCCATGCTATTATATCTACCTTAGGTTGGAAGATGCTCGCTGGACGGGAACGATTGTGCAAAACTTGGTTGGCAAGAGAGTTCGCTGTCTCTCAACCGGAAAGGTATACCGTGCGCTCAACCAAGCCGGCGGAGAGATCGTTGCTCGTGACGAAGGAACTGACGAGCGTGTTATTCTGCCTGTCAGAAAGGTCGTACAGCACTCACCCTTCCTGATCTGTATAGGGGCCGTCATTCAGACAGTCATCTTGGCAGAGTATGCGCCTCTCGGCGAGAGTGCACATCTCATACGCGGAGGCTTCCTTGGCTCGTTTACCTTGGTGGTACTTGCCCTGCTGTTAGGCATGTCCGCCCCAGTTGTTCTGTTGGCGTATCTGGTCGGCGGACTGATTGGATTGGGAATAAGTGCCATCAGGAGATACAGGCTACGGTCTCGCCGAATGTCGTCGATCTTTCATGCCCCTGTCCCGGATCAGCGCCCATGAGGCAGACTGGGTTGTTTTGTTAGAGGAGGGTATCTGGTTCATCGCAACCGCCAAGGAGCGAAGATGAAGCAGATATCCGGGCCGACGAAGAAGGCTCCTGCTGAGGCCGTCCTGAAGGACATCCGGCGCGCCGCCAGGCGCCAGTTCTCCGCCGAGGAGAAGATCCGCATCGTGTTGGAAGGCCTGCGCGGGGAGGACAGCATCGCCGAGCTGTGCCGGCGTGAGGGCATCAGCAGCTCGATGTACTACGGCTGGTCCAAGGAGTTCCTGGAAGCTGGCAAGCGCCGTCTGGCGGGCGACACTGCCCGGGCGGTCACATCATGTGTGGGTAGCCCCGGGTTTAGCGGGCTGACGCCTTTAGCGATGATACGATCGAATGCGTCCATGTGTCAGGCCTTTTCTCGGGGCGCATGGCCCTTGGCCGGTATGGGATCCGCGGGTCAGGATCAAAACATCAGACCGAGCTCGAAGCTCTCCATGTGACACTGATTTTCCCGGCCCTGATCTGTTCGATCGATTTCATACAGCTTCAGCTTCTCCCGCACTTCCGAGGTAGGGCTTCTGGTTTCTCAATGCGCCAGAAGCGGTCCCCCTCGAAACTCTTCATCCTTCGTGATCATGGCCCAGATCATGCGGGCCATCTTGTTCGCCAGTGCAATTGCCGCCAGCATTCTCGGCTTCCGGGCCAGGATACGGCCCAGCCACGAGCTCTCCGCCGGCGGCCGAGCCTTGGCTCCGGAAATCACCGCCATCGCGCCGATGATCAGCAGGCGCCGGATGTTGCGCTGGCCGGACTTGCTCGTGCGCCCGAGCCTTTGCTTGCCGCCGCTGGAGTGCTGTCTGGGCACAAGCCCCAACCAGGCCGAGAAGTCGCGCCCTTGCCGGAAACTCTCCATTGGCGGCGCAAAGGCGGCCAGCGCCATCGAGGTGATGGGACCGACGCCCGGCATCGTCTGCAGACGCGCAGAGAACCGCGAGCGCCGACTGGCCGCCGCGATCTGGACGTCAAGTTCCGCGATGCGCCGGGACAGGTCATCGATCTGGGCGAAGCAGATCTGCGCCATGTGATGAACTGCAGCAGGGAGATCCGCGGCTTCCTCGTCCCGCTCCAGGGCGGACCGCAGCCGGTCGACATTCTCTCGCCCCTTGCCAGTGACCAGCCCGAACTCGGCGAGATGGCCGCGCAGGGCATTGACCGTCTGCGTCCGCTGCCCGACCAGCAGATCCCGCAATCTGAAGATCATGCCCAGCCCCTGCTGCTCCGGCATCTTCACCTCGACAAAGCGCATCGTCGGCCGACTGGCGGCCTCTGTGATCGCCTCGGCGTCCGCCATGTCGTTCTTCTGGTTCTTCACATACGGCTTGACGAACTTGGGGGCGATCAGACGCACCTCGTGCCCCAGATCCATCAAGGTTCGTGCCCAGTGGTGGGCCGTGGCGCATGCTTCCATCGCGACGCAGCACCCGGGCTGCACTCGCATGAAGGCGACAAACTGCTTGCGCGACAACTTCTTGCGGAACACGACCTCGCCCTCGGCCGTGGCACCGTGCAGCTGAAAGACCTGCTTGGCCAGGTCGACGCCGATGATCGATACTTCATTCATAGCCATACCCTCCTGATCCGTCCGGACCACAGTGGCACAAGTGCCGTCAGGAGGGGCTACCCAGCCCATCATCAACGCCTCAGGCCCTGCTCCGGAAACGCGGCATCCTGATCTCGATGAGCGGGCGCGGGAACTGCTACGACAACGCGATGGTGGAAACGTTCTTCAAGACCATCAAGTCGGAGCTGATCTGGCCGGTCGCCTGGCAATACCGCCAGCAGGCCGAAAGCGCCGTCGCCAGATACATCGACGGGTTCCATAACCCCGTCAGGCGGCATTCATCGCTCGGCTTCCAGAGCCCCATCGCATTCGAACGAAAGACACAGGAAGTGAGCTAAACGCTCTCCACAATAGTTGGGCAAGTCCAGATGGCTGCTTCGGTGGGGGCGAGCCCATCTTGGCCGAGCGGGCGCGGATCAAGAAACAGACCCTCACCCAACGGCGCTTGCAGCACCACGCCCGCGCCGCCTGACCTTAACCCCAGAGGGACCAGACCTTCCGTTCCTCAGCAACGCCGGCGGCCTCAAATCATCTGACGACGGACACTCTTGGGGTTTTCTTTTTTCTTATATTTCTTCCTTTTTATGTCCGTGCAACATATTGATTTTAAACAATAAAACAGCTTTAAAGTGACTTTTGGGGCGAGGTAAGGTGACTTTTGGGGCGAGGTAAGGTGACTTTTGGGGCGAGGTAAGGTGACTTTTGGGGCGAGGTAAGGTGAGCCTCAGAGAAGCCTTGGGTGATGGGCTTACAAAGAGGCAGGGTTGGCCGTACTGTGACACGGTAGAAAGCCCAGGTCACAGTACATGCGCAACGAACCTCGCCCCAAAAGTCACAATAGCACGGGTGGAACCCTCAAGGCGTTCCAGCGACGTGGCGAAGTCATCAAGCCTGCAGAGCTTATTGAAATCCGGGGCGGCGAGAAGATCACGCTGGCCGCTCGCAGGATTTACAATCAACTGCTCTCCAACGCCTTCGGTCCGGATATGGCGTCCGAAGGCCGCGAATTTCGCATCCCCTTCTCTGAACTGCGCGGCAACCACACCTCTAACGATCGTGTTACAGAGGCAATCCTGAGTCTGATGCAGACCGTTGTGCGGGTCCGTATGTCCGATGGGTCAACGCGCAATGTCCATCTCTTGGGTCCTACCGATGTGGAGAAGTTTGGCCCTGGCGTCGCAACGATGCTAACTTATGAACTTCATCCCAAACTATTGCCGATCCTGCGCGACAGTCAGATCTTTGCCCGGCTTGAGATGCAAATCCTCCACGGCTTCGGGACGAAGTACGGGATGGCGCTTTACGAGATAATCGCCAAGCGGATCGGCATGAAGCATGTGTTTTACAATGATTTCGAGCCTGAGGAGCTACGCGACTATCTGGGTGTTCCGCATGGTAAGCTCGTTCCCTTCGCTGCTCTTCGCCGGAAGGCTATCGAGCCAGCTGTTGCAGAGGTGAACGCTCTTGCGCCCTTCTCGTGCCGCATTGACGTGGTAGAGAAGCAAGGCAGGAAGGTAGCAAAGCTGCGTTTATTCTGGTGGATCAAGACAGTAGATGAACAAAAGTCCCAATGGGAAGGGCAAAAAGAAAATCAGGGCGGCCTATTTGACGCTGAATTTTCATCTCTTCTCTGCGAATTTGATCAATCATAGCGTTGCGATAATGGCAATAGCAATCTCGCCTTAGCTAAGATAAGGCGAGATAAAAGATGGTTTTATTTTAGGACCTTAGCTCAGGATTGGTAAATCCGATAATAAATGGCTGGTGTTCATTGCTCTCTGCGCTGTTTGTAAGATCACTCGCAGTTCTGGTTATATTATTGCCTTCACTCTCGCTTCGACTCCGGCTAAGACAAGATCACTCAGCTTAATCACTTCAGAAGATCATCCTATGTCCAGATCTCTTTTCGGCACCGACGGCGTGCGCGGGCGCGCCAACAGCCACCCAATGACGGCCGAGATGGCGCTGCGCCTGGGCGCGGCGGCCGGCCGGTATTTCAGGGGCGACGGCA
>NZ_JBHLWE010000027.1:0-17666 GCF_042432925.1 Paracoccus niistensis
TGTGATCTCCAGTCCCTTGGTCACGATCTTATCTTCGTGTCCACGAAACCGGCAGCAGGCCACTCTGTGCGACTTTTATACCCACCACGCGCAGCGTCGCGATGTTCGTCGCTCCACTGCCTTCATGGTGAGGCTGTCCGCCAGAGCTGCGCGCGCAATCCGCCCAAGGCACGGTTCTCGACTGGCTTACATCATCATCCCTCGCCCAGCATCTCGAGAAGCCTGCCATCCTCGCTGGGCCGCGGATCTTCCTTGAGATCGAAGATCACGCTGCCGACTACCCCGCGCCATTCCGATGTGATCCCCTCGCTCTGCGCGGACCGCCGCACGGTGATGATGACCGGTGCCTTCGATACGAGTCTCGCCTGCATGACGGCTTCAGAGCCGCGCAGATAGCGAAGATGGGCCCAGAGGGCGAAGCGATCCTCCCAACCCTCGACGACGCCACCCATGTCGGTCTCGATCATGGCGTAGACTTGGAAGGTGACGCGCTGACTAAGCCGCCCGCGTTCATGGTCACAGCCGGCTCCTGAGGTGCGCGCCAGCAGGGCCTCGACTGCGAAAGGCAGGCGGTGCCTGTGCCGGTGACATGCCGATGCGCGTACTACTACGCGATCGGCCGAACCGCTGCCCGAGGATGATAATTTGACCCGCGCCGCGACAGCTTTACAATACAATAACCTGAGAGGTCTTCCTCGCAACAGATCACTCAGCCCGTTGCAGGCCTGCAGAAACCATGCTCAAAACTCGTAACAGGCGAAGGATCAGAATGTTGCGCCGACTCCACGAAGCTTATGTCGGGCTCCTTGTGCTGCTTCTGGTCTCGGGTTGCCGAAACGAAAATCCTCAGCGACAGTTCGAAGATGTTTCAGCTGACATAGGTCGGTACCTCGCCATGGACAGCGAGGACCCTCGGCGCACTGCCGACCGCCAGAGTTTGCTTGGCGAGATAACGAACGAGCTCGACATTATCCGAACCGAATACCCAGACACTAAGCAAGGACGGCAGATCGCAGAAGACCAACCGATCATCGGCATACGCCCCAGCGACTTGTTCCGGGAACTGACCATGTTGCAGCTTTGCGAACGTGACGTAATGAGCTGTGCGGCATTGCTGTCGATCGAGACAGCGCGGGAGGCGCCGGATGCCCTTCCAGATGCCATCAGAGCTTTGGCTGCCGTGGGACAGATGGCTGAGGTCGAAAAGGAGATCAGCCTCCTTGACGCGGAGGACCGCCGGAGCGCAATTGACGCAGCTCTTGATGGCCTCACGGTTACGCACGATTGGCAGGGTGCGGAGCGTTTGATCGCCTTGTTGGAGGACAATCATGCCGAGCAGTTCGATATTATCCGCACCATAGTCCAGAAACAGGCTGCCAGCGACCCGAGACTTGCCTTGGAGACGGTTTCGACATGGGTGAAAGCAATGCCCGAGAACGATACCTCCGGCTATGAGCGCCTGGAAAGTGGCATCGAGTTGTACGCCCAATTGGGGAGCGCCAAGGACGCTGTCGAGACGGTCGCGATGCTGCCGGAGGATCGGCAGTTCGGGACCTTGCTGCAACTGTACGTATCGTTTCGCGCACATAGGCATGACGACGCTGCAAAGCAGATCGATGAGCTTGTAGCTGCCAAGATTGCGAATATGGAAGGCGTCACAGCTCGGTCCATTGCCTGGAGCAGGGTGGCGGCTGCCAAAAGCAAGGTGGCTGCGAGCGGTGCTGTCGCCGACACGAGCGAGGGGGTCGCCTCGTTGATGGATGTGGATATCGATTTCGGCAATGTGTTCGGAGCCCGCGAAAGTACCCTTCCATCGAATGACGGCGAGCTTGGTAGCTCAGCCACCGAGGAACTGCTCGAAGCCGATGCCGAGGCCTATACCAAGGCTCTCGCGTCCGGCAGGCTGGAGCAGGCGATGGAAGCAGCGAAAAAAATCCATGACCGTGCCTTAAGGGGACCTGCGGGACCGGTCCGCGACAGGAAGCTGGATCAGGTAGCCGGCATGCTGGCGGCGCTCGGAGACGGATACGCTGCAATTGTGGCCGCCCGTGCAATCGAAGATGCCACGGAACGAGCGAAGACACAGGCGCGCATCGCTGTCAGTCTGGCTGTGCGAGGTTAGGAATGAACGATGTGCCGGACCTCGACGGGAAGCCGTCTGACGCCGACCGCCTGGCGCGACTGGAGCGTGGCCTGCAGGTAATCATGAGCAACCAGGACGAAGATGCGCTCTTGATCGCGCGTGTCGAAGCGGCGTTTCCCGATCTTGTCGCATTGAGCGACAGCCACTGCAGAAAAGTCAGCCGATGGGGGGTACTGCTGCAGCGACCGCGCGCTCTAGGGGGACGGGCGTTGCGCGGGTGGCTCAGGAACCAGCGCCACCAGCCGCCTCTGCCTACCGTCAGCTTGACTCATCTTCTGGAGGCCCTACCCCGTCGACCGCGCCTCCTCTCCCTCGTGCCGGGATTGGTCGTGCTCACCTTGGCAGTTGCAATCATTGCGACAGGTATCGGCGCAGCCCTGATCGCACATGAACAAGCCGAGGTTCCAAGCCGCTGGGGCTTCCTTGGCAGGAAGTCGTTCGATCTTGTCACGTTTTCGCTTTGGATTGGAGGCGCGGGCATCCTGGTCGCGTTGGGAGGTGCGGCCTTGTGGGCGTTTCGGGATCAGCCACAGAAAAAGCTGGCCGCAGAGATGCGTGAGCGTCTGGCGACCTTGGTTTTCGGGAGCTGCGGCGCGCTGAAGGAGCCATCGTTGATCAAGGCCATGCTCGACGTGCAAAACGAGAAGGCGAATCGAGATGCTGCTGCGTGAGATCCCCGCTCATCTGCTCCGTGGCGTCGCCGACGGGCAGCTGCAGGTCTTTGGTGGTATCATTAAGCATATGGAAAGCGGACAAATCGTTGGGCATTTGCAGCAAACGGGACCGCTGTTGAGCCAACTCGCTGATGCGCTGCCCGGGATGAACCCGCTCGGTTTCTTGGGGACTGGCCTCAACACGGTTCTCGATGTAAGAATCCTCGATCGGCTGGAAACGTTGCAGACCGGCATGACACAGCTGCTGGGGATGCAGTCCATTGATCTGGCTGGCTCTTGGATAAGCGTCATCCAGAACGAACAGATAAAGCAGAGGCTGGGGAATCTGCAAATCGCAGTTGAGAACGTGCAGGCGCTTCAGCTTGCCACATTGCTCGGATCGGGGCTGGGCTTCGGTATTTCGGTTGCCCATCAGTACTATATGCAGAAGCGCCTGCGCCTGATCGAGACTCGGCTTGAAGATTTGCATCGCAAAGTCGACCGGATCACCAAAGACCGCCGGAGCGATGAACTTCGGATGATCTTGCGCCAACTTTCGGGTCTGCAGAATCTCTTCATAGCCCATGCCGAGAATGGTCTTGCGGGCATTTCCTTTGATCTCAGGATCCGTTTCACCGACATTCTTGAGCAATTCGAAGAACACATCAGCAGGATTCTGGATCCAGCTGTACCAGACGAACTAGCATGGAGCGATCTGGCCGGCATCTGGCCGCTTCTCAACGCTCTCGCGCTTTGTCATTCTGCTCGCATACATGTCTTGTTCGAGGCTGATGAACTGCCAACCGCGAAAAATCTTGCCGAGGGAGCGGTGAGAAAGATGACCGAAGAGTTGAGGCGCTTCGATCCTGCCGCCGTTCAGCACCGACTTGGCCTGGGAGAGCCTCGGGTAGATGGAGTGCCACCCCGCACGGCGGCGCTGGTGCTTCTGCTTCAACTGCGTGATGCCTATGCTGCGATGATCCGAGCCGTCGCATGTCAAGGGTTTCTAGCCTGCCATCTGCAAAGGTCAGGCTATTCCGGCCGAGCCTACATGGCCGAGATCCGCAGAATTGATCGCCCAGCCGTGATGCTTCTGGAGCAAGGCTGAGCAAATGATCGAACCGTCCTGTTCCTCCTCACAGCCGGATCCTGCGATAAGGTGCCAGCATTGCCTCGACGGCGAAGGGCAAGGCGGCTCCGGTACCAGTCACCTGCCGATGCTCGTACCATTGAGTGACCAGCAGCAGCATGGCCTGACGGATAGCGGCCGGCACATCGGCCGGAGCGCCATAGCCGGCGGTAAAGGTGATCGCCGCGGGTCGGCCGAGGCCGAAGCTCGGCCGCAGCAACAGGCGCTGATCCTGCAGGGCGAGTTCATGCTCCATCTCGCCCCCCGCAGGATCGATGAACACCGCACTGTCGATGACGCTGTCCGGAAACGGCAGCCAGATCGGCCCCGAGATCGCGTCAACCTCCGCACGCCAGGTCTGGGTGACGAGGCACCGGCCGAGGATCCCGGCCGGGCCGGCGAGCCAGGCCGTGGCTGCGTCGATGTAATGCTGGAGGAGCAGGTCCTCGTCATCATGCGCGACGCGCGCCTGCGCCTTGGCTTCGCTCAGCGTGATCGGCGTCGCAGCGGGCGGGGTGACGAGGACAAGCCGCATCAGTCGGCCGCCTTGCCGTAGACGGCGGGGTCGACGCCCTGACCCGTGAAGTCGGATTCATCGGGACGCACTCGCTTGGGGTCGTTCCAGTCGATGGCATTCTGGGCGGCGGCGGTGCCGGCGCGCGGATTGGCATCGACGCTCTCGTGGCTTACATCAACCGCATCCGTGATTGCAGGTTCGATGATCGCACCGGAGGCATCCTCCAGTGCTGCCGCCGGCGCAGGATCAGCGGTGCCATGAACGTCGTCCTCGATTGCGGTCGCACCGTTTTTCAGTGCGGGATCGTTCTTCTTCACAGCCATGACGGCCTCCATTCGGACAAGGATGGGCGCCCGGCGTGCACCGCCGGGCCGGTGCTTCAGGCTGCGGCCATCCTGAGGACCCGCAACATCTCGGGGTTGAGGAGCCCGCCGCCCACGCGCTTGGTGGTGTAGAAGTGGACATAGGGCTTGTTGGTGAAGGGATCGCGCAGCACCCGCACACCGGTGCGGTCGACGATCAGGTAGCCGCGGCGGAAGTCGCCGAAGGCTACCGGCATGGCGCCGGGGGCGACGTCCGGCATCGCGGCCATCTCGGTCACCGGGTAGGCCAGCACGTTCTGCGGCTGGCCTTCGGTGAAGGAGGGCTGCCAGAGATAGTTGCCCTAGCCATCCTTGAGCTTGCGGATGCTTGCGAGCGTGTTGCGGTTCGCGACCAGACGGGCATTCTGTGCCGCCTGACCGGGGAGCGAATAGACCAGATCGATCAGCTCGTCGGCAGTGATGGCGGCAGCGCTGTCTGCGGTAGTGGTCGGGATCGCACCCCAAGGGTGCGCCGCAGCCTTCGAGCCTCCTTCCGCATAGGTCAGGACCCCCGAGGGCTTGTTGACCCCATCACCGGCCACGAAGGCGATGCCCTCCTGGTAGGCGAACTCCGCCTCGATCTCGCTGGCGATCCACTGCTCGAGGTTGATCGCCGCATCATCGAGCATCTGCTGGGTGGCGCCCGGGTTGGCGTAGATCTCGCCCGGGGTGTAGTCGAGATGCCCGAACTGGGGCGTGCTGGTCTGCGGCCGCGGCGCGGTCTCGCCGACCCAGCCGGAGCCGAACCCTTGCGCCGAGAAGAGCTTGCGGAAGCCTGCGCCCGAGATGGTCTGCACCGAGGCGATCTGGCGCATGGGCGAGACCTCCACCAGCTTGTCGGTGATGGTGCGGTCCCACTCGACCGGCGCCGGATAGCCGCCCTCGGCGTCAGCGCCCTTGTTCAGCGCCGCCGAGACCTCACCCTTGCGAAAGTGGGCCCGGAAGGCGTCGGTGTAGGCGGCATCGACCGGGCCGGCCACCGTCCCGCTGCCGCCGATGCGGAGCGCGGCGATCTGCGCGGCCTGTGCATCCATTGCGGCCTGCAGCTCGCCCACGGCCGCATTGATGCGGTCGACCTTCTCGGCCCGGACCACGTCTTCCTGGCCTTTGCGGAGTGCGGCCAGTTGGTCGCTGTGCTCGGCCTTGAAGGCCTCGAAGCTGCGCTGCAGCTCGGCGAAGATCTGCTTCGGATCGCCGCTGGCGTCTGCGCGCAGGGCAACGATCCCGCGCGTGAGCGCAGGGTGGGACATCATGGTCATGGGATTACCTCTCAGGTGAGCGTCTGGATGAGGGACCGCGCGAGGGCGGCCCAGTCGTCGTCAGCGCGCGGCGTGACGAGTGCGGCAGCGCCCGGCGTGCCACGGAGTTGGGTCAGAAGCGCACGGCGTTCCGACCGGGAGATGTTCTGCTTCGCCAGCAGGCTGTCGATGCGGCGCAGTGCGCTCGGGCCGTTGCCATGATGGCTCTCGGTCTCGACCACGTCGGCTGTGAGGAAGTCGTCCGCGAGGCCGGCCGCCACCGCCTGCGCGCCGGTGAACCACGTCTCCGCGTCCATCCAGGCAGCGGCGACATTCTGATCGACGCGGGCCTTCGCGGCGTAGACTTCGGCCATGGCCGCATCGAAGGGCACCATCGTCTCGGCGGCCGCGGCCATGTCGTGGCGGTTGCCGATGGCGACCACCCAGGCATTGTGCAGCATCAGGAACCCGGCACGGCCGATCCGGACCTCGTCTCCGGCCATGGCGATCACCGAAGCCGCGGAGGCGGCGAGCCCGAGGATGCGGACGGTGACCTTGCGCGGATCGTGGCGCAGCAGGTTGTAGATCGCCACGCCCTCGAAGAAGTCGCCGCCGGGACTGTTGAGATCGACGGCGATCTCGTCGGCGGTGATCGAACGCAGGGCCGCAGCGATGCGCCGTGCCGTCACGCCGTCGCCGGTCCAGCCGTCGGTGCCGATCACGTCGAGCATGCTGATGACGTTGGCGCCATCCGTGGTGTCGTCCCTGTCTGCCGCCCGAAGGCCAGCATTCCACTTCGCCATCAGTGCGGAGTCGGGTTCATAGGCCTGCACCCTCGGCGGGCGCGTGAGGCTGATCGGGGGTGCGCTGCGTAGCGTCATGGCTCTCGTTCCTCTGTCTCCGGCGCCGGTCCGTCGCCCTCCTGGTCCGCCGTCGGCGGTGCCGTCATGTTCGGCGGCGGATAATAGACATCGCCGCCTTCACGCGGGTTCTCGTCCTCGAGGGTGCGGATCTCGTTGGGGCTCCACACGCCCCATTGCAGCCCCTTCACGTAAGCCTCCCAGCGGGCCTTGATGTCGCCCTTGACCAGGGCCGCCCGGTTGAAGCGGGCGTAAAGGTCGGGGCGGCCCGGATCGATCAGGTCCCGGGCGATGGTCTCCTCCCAGGTCGTCAGGTGATCCTCGAGGGTGTAGGCCACGAAGCCGATCGACTGCTGCTCGATGCCGGTGCCCCAGCTCGTCAACTTCTCGGTGTCGCCGATCATGTGCGGCGGTACCCCGAAGAACATGGCGATGTCGGAACGGGTGAAACGGCGGCTCTCGATCCATTGCGCATCCTCGGCCGTCATCGCCATGCGGGCGTAGTCCATGCCTTCCTCGAGGATCAGGTGCCGGCCTCCCTCGTGCGATCATCGATGCGACGGCGCAACTGCAGCGGCAGCGTGGCGACCGCGCCCGCAATGATGCGCACGCAGGCGTGGACTGCCGCCACCGTGAGAGCGGTCTCGGGCGAGACGCTCACCCTGGCCGCCGTGGCCGAACCGCCGCGCAGGACCTGCTCGAGCTCGGCCGAGGTATGGACCACCGTGCCGCCCATCGAGCCGAGGGACGCCTGCGGCTGCACGCCCGGCGGCGGCGCGGCAGCAGCAGGCATTGCGCTTCCACGCGCGCCAAAGAGACGGGACCAGAGAGACATGCAGCGTTCCTGTCAGAGCAGCATCGGCCGACGGGCCTGATAGACCGAGCGTCCGGCGGACTCGTCGCGCAGCATGGCCCGGCCAAGCGCGTTGCAGAGCGCCACGATCCCGTCGATGCGCTCGGAGGAGCGTTCCTTGTCCGGTTTGATGTTGCCGGCCGGATCCTGTCGCACGGCCACGTTCGAGGCACTCCAGCGCAGCACCGGATGGCCGCCGTGCCAGAGGAGCCGCGAGACCGCGAGCCGCTCCAGCTCCGCCGTGGGCGCAGCCATGCTCAGGAACCCCTGGCCGAACTGGACGAGGTTGATGCCCTCGTCCTGCAGATGCTGGACGATCTCGCCGGCGAAGGTGCGGTCATAGCTGAGCTCGCGCAGATCGAAGCGGCCTGCAAGCGCGAGGATCTCCGCCTCGATGAAGGCGAAGTCGGTGGCATTGCCCGGGGTCGCTGTCAGGAACCCCCGGTCGCGCCAGACATCGTAGGGCACCCGGTCGCGCCGGGCGCGGCGCGGGATGTCCTCCTCCGGCACCCAGAAGCGGCTGAGCACGATCCATTTGTCGGCCAGGCTTCCGAGCGCCGGATCGCGCGTGGGTGGAAACAGCAGCAGGAAGGCCGAGAGGTCGTTGACGCGAGCGAGATCCAACCCGCCGTAGCACTCGCGGCCAGCCAGCAGGCGCTCCAGCCGTTCCTGTTCCGCTGCAATCGTGGCGGCGTTCGTTTCCGGCGCAAGCCCGCCTTCCGCCCAAACCTCCATGTCGAGCCACCGGGTGACCTGCTCGGTCCATTCATTGAGCCGCAGCCGCCGGATCGCGTTCTGTTGCGCCGGCATCTCGCGCGCCTCGTCGATCTGGCGTTTGAGATCATCCGGCTTCACCGTCACCCCAAGGCTCGGGTTGGCCTTCACCCAGACCTTCGGATCGGTCCAGTCGTCGCCTTCGTCGATGGTGGCGATGAAGGCAAACCACGGATCGGCCGTCTCCTGCGGCAGCGTGCCCTCCAGCACCTTCACCGAGAACTCGTGATGCTGGCGGCAGACCGAGTGGCGGTCGTGCCCGGCGGTGGTGATCTCGACGATCAGCGGCTGGCGCCGGGCGCCGGTTGCCGTGTTGAGCTTCTGGATGATCTCGGGTCCCGGATGCTCATGCACCTCGTCCACGGCGGCGAAGTGCACGTTCAACCCGTCCATCTTGCTGGCGTCGGCCGAGAGCGGCCGGAACCACGACGCGGTGGGCAGCACGGCGAGGTTGTTGACGGTGCGGGTGACGCGGCTCGAAAGCGCCGGGCTCGCGGCCACCATGCGCTCGGCCTCGCCGAAGACGATCCGGGCCTGATCGCGGGTGGTCGCGGCGGCATAGACATGGGCGCCGGCTTCCCCATCCGCGACAAGTGCATAGAGCGCGATCCCGGCCAGCAGGGCGGACTTGCCGTTCTTGCGCGCGACCTCGACATAAGCCGTTCGGAACCGCCGCAACCCGTCCGCGCGCTTCCAGCCGAAGAGCGAGCCCACCACGAACTGCTGCCATGGCTGCAGATTGAAGGGCTGGCCCGCCCATTCGCCCGTTGAATGCCGCAGATGGCTGAAGAACTCGATCGCGTGCAGCGCCGCGTCCCGGTCCCAGACGAGCCCCCGGTCCCTGCCGGCCTTCAGATCGTCGAGATGGCGCTGGCAGGCCCGCCAGGTGAGATGTCCAGCGACAACCTTGCCCGCAACCACCTTGCGCGCCCAGGCAGTCACCGGACAGGCTTTGGTGCGGATGGCTTTGGCCACGGATCAGATACTCCTCGGGCGGTTCCGCAGGATCGCAGACGTGTTGAAGGTCAGCCTCATAGGGAGAGGTCAGCGCCCCAGCGCTAGGCACCAGCCTGCGGCAACGGCTTTGACCTGGAGAGAAGAGGACTGGCGCGGCATGGCCCGCGCGGATCAAACCTTCGCCATCATTGTCAATCGCACTGAAAGGGCGCAACCTTGCCTTGCAGAAGCCAGCAGCAAGGATCCTCGGCCCGAGTCGGAAAGGGGAGAGCGTGGCACAGGACGATCGTGACCAGGAACTGCGGGCCTTCGCCCAGGTCGTCTCCGCGTGGAAGCACCTGAGCGCAGTGTCGAGTCGGTCCCCGGAAGACGTGCACGGCATCTTCGAGAAGCTGGGCGTACCCCGTGAGGATGCTCGCGAAGCTGCATCGATCATCGAGGATCTCCGGCGTGTAAGCGTTGCCGAGCCTGGGAAGATGCTCAATGTGCCAAGCTGCGCGTTGGGATGGCAGCCGAGCATTCTTGCGCCGGTCTTCCATGGCACCAGGGAGATCTCGATGGCCTCCGGACCGCCGATGCGTCACCGTGTCTACTTTCCAAGCACGGACGGCTCGCCGGATACGGCGCCACCTCTCCTGGGCTGCGGCCGCTATCCCCTTGTGCTGTTACTCCATGGATTCTGCATCGAGGCTGATCACTTCCGCAGGTGGGATCTCTTCGCGGCTCGGCTGGCACGCGCCGGCTACGTGGTCGTGGTTCCGGAGATTGATCACTCCTATCCTTGGGCGGAGGACGCGCCGGCTGTTGCAATGGTAGAGGAGCTACTGCTCTGGATGCGAGCATCGTGGGAGTTTGCCGATGCCCTGTTGCCGAGGCCGGCAACAGCCATCGTCGGCCATTCCTGGGGGGCGCTGCTCGGTGGCAGGATCCTCGCGCGCCAGCAGCATCCTTTTTCGGCCTACGCATCGCTGAGCGGTAGCTGGAGAGAGTGGGCCTTCCCCCATCCGAATCCGTTACCCTCCCTTGGAACAGCTTCCCTGTTCGTCTGGGGCGATGGCGCATCCGACGCTTCTGCGGACCTCGGTGCATGGTGGACCCAGCTTGATCTTGTCAAGCACCGGATTGTCTTTTCCGGCGCTGAGCACTGGGACTACCTGGGCGATCAGGGCACCACATGCGCAGCCTGGACGGGCGCCTGTCCACCCTTTGTCCGGGACTTGGCGGCTGACTTCGTGCTGACGTTCCTTTCACATTACCTCCCGCCGGAGCGGTGGTGGCTACTGCCGGTCACCATTCCGCACAGCCTCGTCCCACCGCCGCTAGACCTCACGGCTGATCAGGAGTTCTTTGCCGGCGGCCACCTGCGCGGCTTCGCCAGAGTCGGAAGCGGGAACTGCAACGTCACCCACACCTGGCAGGTCAACGCGGACACGGGAGCGATCACACTGACAGGCCACTGATGCTGCCATCGCGACAACCGACCTCACAAGCGGAGCGGTGGCTCCTTCATGCGGAGTGCCGGCAGTTGTTTCCTTGAGATGGGTGCCTTCTCGACGCCGCAAGGGTGTCTGGTCGGCCTTAACAGGGCGCGCGTGCAGGGACCGTTTCGAACCGCGCTGACGGCACCTGCTTGCCCCTTTGACGCACCTGGGCAAGCCGAAGCACACGGTCAGCAACTCAACTTCCCCCGTCGACTCAAGTAATCTTCGAACGGATCCGCTGCTTCGCCCGGGGCCGCCATGCGGATGCGGGTGCGGCTCGAGGGCGTCAGGCCGAACTCGCTCTCGATCTGGCCCATCTGCGCGAGGCACTTGTTGGCCACTGCCAGAAACGGGTTCTGGATGATGTTGCCGCCGGCGGCCTTGACGACGGGGCCACGGCGCTTGACCTCCGCCTCCGCCTCGAGCCAGCGCCGCCAGATCACCACGTAGCGGGCCAGCGCCCCGGCATCGAGTTCCGTCATCACCCCGTGCCGAGCCAGCAGCTCGGCCAGTTCGGTGACCTTGGCGACGGCTGCTTCGTCCAGATGCTCGGGTGGAGCGGGCACCGAAACCACAGGCTGCGGCTCGGCCGGGTTCATTCGGTGCGGCCGGGCTGTGCCCTTGACCAGCTTGAGCTGCGTCGGCAGCGGCTTGCGACCCGCCATGATCACGTCCTCGGTCTTTCTGGAGATAAAGCAAGGATGTTGCTTCGGTTTGCCCACACTCCGCATTCGCCCGGAGCGATGGTGGTGACACACCGCGACGCAGGGCCCGCATTCCGCGCGCCCCGATGCGACGGAGACACCCATGACCCAACTTTCCGACACCCAGTTCCTGATCCTGAGCGCGGCCGCGCAGCGTGACGACCGCAACCTCCTGCCGCTCCCCGGTTCGCTCCGCGGTGGCGCCGCAACCAAGGTGGTGGGCGCGCTGCTCTCCCGCGGGCTGATCGCGGAGACCACGACTGACAGCCAGATGAAGGCCGACGCCGCACTGAACCGCATCTAGCGCAACGAGGCGGACGGCCGCGCCATCCTGTTCCACATCACCGACGCGGGCCTCGCCGCCATCGGCACCGAGCCCGAGAGCTGCGACAGCGCGCCCACGAGCGCCGACAAGGCGCCGGGCGCGGAGGCCCCGGAGGACGCTCCGGCCGGGCCCGAGGCCGTGCTCAAGGCGCGCACGCCGCGCGAGGGCACCAAGCAGGCCACGCTGATCACCATGCTGCGCGCACCGGCAGGCGCGACCACCGCGGAGATCGTGGCCGCCACCGGCTGGCAGGCGCACACGGTGCGCGGCGCCTTCGCCGGGGGGTTCAAGAAGAAGCTCGGCCTCGAGGTGACCTCGGAGAAGATTGAGGGGCGCGGTCGGGTTTATCGGCTACCGGCAGCCTGACAGAACCAGAACAGCAGCAATCTCGTTGCCGTCACGATTTCGGGTTCAGCAGGCGGCGGTCTGCTGAACCCGCGTTGCTCACCCCACCCGGACGGGGCGGACGGCACGCTCGAGCTTCTGGAGGAACCCGCCTGAGCGACGGTTGCCGCGAACGGCCCGGCGTTCCGGAGTCGCCAGCGGAACGGTCACCAGCCCCGCAGGCGCTCGAACAGCCGCCGCAGCAGGTAGCTGCGCGCCAGCGAGACCCTGACGAAGGCGAGGCCGATGGTCCGATGCTTCCCGAGCCCGGTCTCGATCCCGAACCACGGGATGTACGGTCCGAGTTCCCGCCTCAGGGCGCCGTTGCGGTGAACAAGTTGACGCGCGCGGGTATTCGGATCCCGTCGCTCGAGCGAAACTGCTCAAAGCGCGCAGCAACCTCTTCGGCGATCGCCGTCCTGTCCTCGTCCGTGCCGCCTTTCTCCCTGACGACACGAGCCGCTGGTCCAACAACCGTCACCAGCTTGAGGACTGCCTCGAGACCGCCAGGATGATGCAGGTCAACCGCGACGCCACGCCCCTTGCACCCGGAGAACCCGGCATCCGAGAGGATCGCTTTGACACGCTCGAGGTCTTGGAACGCCATGGGACCTGGCGCGTCTGGAGGTGTCGGAGGAACCGTCCCCAGCCGCGCCGTCGCGATCCGGTGCGGCCAAGCAAACCAAGGGTTCTCCTCCGGCCCCGCCCAAGCGACGAATGCGATCCGTCCTCCTGAGCGGAGCGCCGACCGGAGATTTCGAAACGCTGTGACAGGGTCGGCGAAGAACATGAGCCCGAAACGGGACGCGACAAGATCAAAGGCTGACTCTGCGAAGGCGTGGTCCTGCGCGTCCGCGAGCTCGAAGGTCACGTTCTCAATTCCAAGCTCGTCGCGACGAACAGAAGCCCGCTCGAGGAGCGGCGAAGAGATGTCGACCCCGTGGACCCGCCCCGTAGGCGCGACGGCCCGAGCCAGCGCCAGCGTGGAGGTTCCGGCGCCGCATCCGACGTCCAGCACCGCTTCGCCCTCCCGAGGCTGGCAGGCTTCAAGCAGCAGGTCCCCGGCTGCCTGCGATATTGCGTCGAGGTCCGCTTGATACCGGACCCAGTTCTGGCCGGGTGCCGAGTTCCAGAACTCGGTCTGGTCCGCATTTGTCTTTGCCATCGCCAAGCGACATCCAGCCGGAGCGGGATGCTCCAAACCTCACACTGATCGGGACGCCTCAGCGAAGCAAGGGTCGTCCGGGAGTGATCCCGAAATTTCCACCAAGTGCATGTTGTTTTTGTATTGCGTGTGAACCCTTGTCAGTTCAGCTATGTCGATCTCCACCGAGGGTGCGTATTGATCGCTCACACGCATGCCCTTGATCTGGACACGGTAATCACAGCAGTCGTTCTGGAGATAGCCCTCTACCAGGAAGGATTCCCTCGTGCTTTCGACAAGGCGGAACTTGTAGACGCAGATCCCACGGCTCATCATCGGCCCGCCTCGCTTGTATTCGAGGAACATCTTGTCATCCCGGATCGAGACATCCTCGATCCTTGGTCCCATGATCTCGAGTTTTTGTGAATCCAGCCAGAAGACGTGGCCTGAGATATGCACGTCGTCATCGCGAAAACGAATGTCGAAGAGAGAGATTGAAACAGCCCGGAGCTCATCCTTGCCGTTTCCCTCGTCATCCCTGTATCCATAGCACAGCCATCGTCCAGCCTTGTCGACCCTTGTCAGACCCTTGAACATGTCGTCGGAAGTCGCGGCCTCGTAGTCGATATTGATATCGCCCTGCAGTTTGTATCCTGTGAGCAGGTCATAATAGCTCTCGAAGAGGTCGATCACCAATGCTTGCGTGGAGCGATACAGTCCCCGTCCATGGACGGTGCTGCCGTGAAGCCATCCGAAGATCACTTCTCGTTCGGGAGAATATCCGGTGTAATAGAGTATCGTAAAGTTCAGAACCGGTATGTTGTGGCGCAGCGGCCGAACCACGTGAGAAGTCTGGGATAGTCTTGCAATCCTTGCGCTACGGATGGCCGAATGAAGGTTCCTGAACCTGCGGCCATGCAGTTCCTTGATCCCGACCAGGTCGGTCCAGATCTCACCGCGTCCCTTGAAGAATTCGAGATAGACCCGCATCGCATCATGGTTGATTGCCGCAGCATCGGACGATCCTGATTGATATCCTACGAACGTGTTCTTCACTTCGACCGCATAGGCCACCCGTTGGGCGAGCCGCTCGACGGCATCGGGACCTGACAGAAGCTCAAGGCTGAAGTTCCGGTCAATGGCATGAACGATCTGTTCCTGGACATTGGCGAGAGCGTCACGCTGGCCGGCGCTGGTGTAAGTGGTCAGCAACTGATCCACGAACATGCTGAGCAGGATGAACAGAATGGCAAAGGCGATATCGGGGTTCAGGTCATCATTGAATTCATCAGCTGAAAGGATTGCTCCAGCCAGGGCAAGGAACGCGACCACCCTCCAGACGAACTCGATCCAGGTGAACTTTCCCAGTCGCTTTCGGAGCGTGAGGAACTCGATTCGACGCGACATCGACCATCCTTCCGGAAATTGCACTTGGGCATTCCGCAGATCGATGTTTCAGGCGTTGCCCTGCGCAAGCTAACACGGCCGCCTCGTTCCCGGAAGTGATTTACCTCCCGCACTCGGAGAAATTTCCGGGAGTGTCGGTCCAAGCTGTTTTGCTACGCTGGCACAGCCTGGGAAGCCTCGACAGTATTCTGTCCGTGAGGATGGGATGTCGATGGCCGGTTACCGTGTCCGGCGCTCCCGTTTCGTCGGGACGGATGGAGAAGCTCACGCCTGCCATCTAGGACTTCGGGTGCCCGGCCCTATACCCGCAAGCCTGGCCCGATTGGACCTGCGGTGGACGCCGGGCTCTCACCCCCGGTATCGGCCCTTTGTCCCACCTCCTGTGACAGGATAGAAACGGTTGCGCAGGGCGGAGTCGAACCGCCGAGCTCCGGGATATGGTCGACCCGGACTGTGGCTCTTCGATGTCCACGCAGCCGTGTCGGCGGTGAGTTGGACTTGCCCGGGGAAAGTGGAGAGCTCTTCTGAAGGAAAGCGGAGCAATTCTTGGGCAAACTGCAACGCCGGTTCGGCAAGGATTTCGAGGCGAAGGCCGTTCGTCTGGTCGAGACGAGGGGCCGCACGCAAAGGGAGATCGCCGAGGACCTCGGCATCGGGCTATCGACGCTGCGGCGCTGCGCCGGAACTCCGAAACCACCGGAGGCCGACAGGGCCGGAGACGCCAGCTTCGACAGCGGCCTCTTCACTGGACCGCCCGCTGCCACGCCTCGCCAGAACCGGTACAGGTTCTCACGCTGCCACACTGGCGGCCGTCCCGGCGAGGACAACTTACGCCGCGTCGAGCGCTCGGATTTCCGTCTTCCAGGTGGCCTCGCAGTTCAAGCTGTAAAAAATGGTCAGCCCTGAGGTCACGCCGGAGCAGGGTGTCGGCCGCTACGAGCACGACCGCACCCAGGGTCCGGCCTGCGCCATGGCAGCGGGCGCGGGGACCATCTATCGCAACTACCTCGTGCCCATGGGCGACCAGGTAGGTCAGACGAAGGATTGCCAACTCGACGGCCTTGCGGATTTCGGCCATGCGCTGGGCATGCCCCTGAACTCCCTGTGGCGTATGCAGAACGGCTACGCCCTGCCCTCGCGGAACAGCCTGGAGCGCATCACCGAGCATCTGCGCGCGGATCGCCACACGACATCGATCAGCTGCGTGGCCTTCTGCACGTCGGGTTGCACAGCGATGTCGAGGTCACGGACGGCGTCCAGTCACCCGGGCCGCTGGTCAGCCAGATCTACTACTCGGCGCTCCCCGTTGCCTCTGCGGGTCACCGCGGTGCGCTCTGGTCGAAGTTCGCGCGGCTGGTGTTGGATGCGGCTTACGAGGCAACACTGCTGGCAGGCGTCCTGAATGCCGCGCGCGGCGCCTCGAACCGGGTGCTACGGACGCGGCTCGGTGGGGACGCTGTCGGCAACGACGATGCTTGGATCGACGCAGGCATCCTGCGCGCCCTGCTGCTGGTGAGGGACCAGCATCTCGAGGTAAAGGTGGTGAGCTACGGGGCGCCGTCGTCCGGGCTCCGGAACATGGTGCAGACCTTTATCGAAGAGACCGCATCGTGAGAGGCTGTTTATGACCGATCCAGCGAGACCGCGCGTCTATCTTGCAGGGCCGGAGGTATTCCTGCCTGATGCCCTCGAGGTCCTGAAGGAGAAGGCGGACCTTGCACGAGCAGCGGGGTTCGAGCCGGTGACGCCGCTCGACAACGAAAGCCTTCCAACAGGCAGTCCCTTCGACCAAGGCCTAGCGATCTATCGGGCGAATGTGCGGCTGATGAACAGCTGCGATCTCATCATTGCCAATCTCACGCCCTTCCGAGGCGTCGGGGCCGATCCCGGCACCGCCTTCGAAGTGGGCTACATGGCAGCACGCGGTGCGAGGATCGCCGCCTACACGAACAGGGCCATGCCCCACTTCGAACGGATCCGTGATGAGCACTACCAGGGCCAGATCACGCAGGACCCGGCTGGAGAGTACCGCGGCCCCGACGGACTGGCGCTCGAGAACTTCGACATGTTCGACAACCTCATGCTGGCCGGGGCAATCGCCGACGGACGCGGGATCCTCGTCACCCATGAGGTTGAGGACAGCCGCCGTCTCTACCGGGATCTGACGGCGTTCAGGCGCTGCCTTGCGAGCTTGCAGGGCACGGAAGAACAGCCTGCACGCACCCGCACGGCGGAGTGACGGAGTGCCGAAGCGAACACGCCCAAACCTGCGTGCAGACGAGAGGCCAAGACGAGACGTTTCAGGAGCCTGATTGACACGGCTTCGCCAAGCGGGAACAAATCAGGAACATTACTGTTGTTCCTTTAGCCTGCTGGAGCCCCCTCCTCATGTCGTCGCCCCCTCCCGGCCTTGCCTATCTGCGGGCGCAGATCGCCCGGACCGAGGGCGAAGGCAGGCGGACATCGGGCGTCCTTCCCTTCGGCCTTCCCGACCTCGACCGGCGCCTGCCGGGCGGCGGCCTGGCGCTGGGCTGCCTGCACGAGGTGGCGGGGGGCGGCAACGGGGCTGTGGATGGCGCTGCGGCGGCCTGCTTTGCGGCCGGGATCGCGGCACGCCTGCCCGGTCCGGTGCTCTGGTGCGTGATCCAGGCCGACCTCTTCGCGCCTGGGCTGGCGCAGGCAGGCCTGCCGCCCGGCCGGGTGATCCATGTCGAGGCGGGGGACGAACGGGACGT
>NZ_JBHLWE010000028.1:0-6209 GCF_042432925.1 Paracoccus niistensis
GCATGGAATCGGGGCGGAAGGCCTCGGGATCGAGGAACAGGTCGTCCACGCGGCGGTAGATCACATCGACCCGGCGGGGGCCTGACAGGGTGTGCATCTGCACGCAGTCGTCATCGTCCACGAACAGGTCGGCGCCGGTGACCAGTTCGACCCCCATCCGCTGCGCGAGGTAGCTGTGCTCGTAATAGGCCGAGTTGTAGATGCCCGGCGTCAGCACGACGATCTGCGGCTCGTCGCCGGGGCGGGGGCTCAGCGAGGCCAGCATCGCGTGAAGCTGCGACGGATAGTCGTCCACCGGCAGGATGCGTGCGCGGCGGAACAGCTCGGGGAAGCAGCGCTTGGTGATCTGGCGGTTTTCAAGCATGTAGCTGACGCCCGAGGGGACGCGCAGGTTGTCCTCGAGGACATAGACCGTCCCGTCGCGGTCGCGCACCAGGTCCGAGCCGCAGATATGCGCCCAGACCCCGTGGGCCGGCGAGACGCCCATGCATTCGGGGCGGAAGTTCTTCGAGGTCGCCAGAAGCTCGCGCGGGACGATCCCGTCCCGAAAGGCCCGCTGGTCGTGATAAACGTCGTCGATGAAGAGGTTGAGCGCCAATGCGCGCTGCTTCAGCCCCGCCTCGATCCGCCGCCATTCGGGCAGCGGCAGGATGCGGGGAATGAGATCGTAAGGCCAGTGGCGGTCCAGAGAGCCGCCGTCGTCGCCATAGACCCGGAAGGTGATGCCCATCAGGCGGATGCCGGCCTCGGCCGAGGCCACGCGCTCGGCCAGCCGGGCGTCGTCCAGCGAGGCGAGATAGGCGCAAAGCGCCTCGGCGCCCGGTCGCGGCTGGCCGGGCGCGAGGATCACCTCGTCGTGGAAGCCGTTGACCGGATAGTCCTTCCAGCAGATCCCCATGGCGCCCCCGACAGGCAGACGATGCATCCCCCGTGTGGATCAAGCGGTCGCACGGGCATCATCATCGAACAAGCGAGCCGTCGGGCGAAAAGGTTCCCGTGCCGCCTCTGCCCGCCCTTTGGGCAGAGGCGACGAGATCATGCACGAATCCGAGCTTGGTGATGACGGGCGCGGACAGCACGAAGGGATAAAGGTCCGGCAGGCCCATGCTGCGGTTCAGCGAATTGACCGCAAGCGTCAGCGGCAGCCAGACCTCGACCAGCGCATCGACGTTGTCGGCCTTGTAGGCGTCGAAGTCGATGCGCGTGGCAAGCTCGTGCGCCTGCGCGACCTGCGGGCGCAGCCCGAGGCCGAAGGCATTGGCGGTGCCCAGGGTGTCCACGATATGCAGGTAATGCGCCCATGTTTCGGCGAAATCCTCCCACGGATGGGCGGTCGCATAGGCCGAGATGCAGCGGTCGCGCCAGTCGGGGGGCGGCCCCTGTTCGTAATGGCGGTTGAGCGCGGCGGCGTAATCCTCGCGCTCGTCGCCGAACAGCGCGCGGAAGCGTCCCAGCATCTCGGGCGGGCCGTCGCGCACGAGGCGGTCCCAGTAGTAATGCCCGACCTCGTGGCGGAAATGACCCAGCACCGTGCGGTAAAGCTCGCCCATCCCGGCGCGCCTGCTTTCGCGCTCGGCGTCGTCGGCCTCGGCGATGTTGATGGTGATCAGCCCCGAGGCGTGCCCGGTCAGCACCCGCTCGGCCGTGGGGTCATCGGGGTCGGCGATCATGTCGATGATCAGCCCCTCGGGATGCTCGGCGCGGGTGGCAAGCGGAAGCCGGAACTGGATCAGCGAATAGAACAGCCGGTGCTTGGCGGCCTCGATCCGGCGCCAGCGTTCCAGGTTTCCCGCGACCGACAGGTCCGGGATCATCCGGTTGTGCCGGCAGGCCTCGCAGAAGGCATGGGGATCGCCCGAGGCGACAAGCCAGTTGCAGACGTCGTGACCGGCATTGGCGCAGAAGCGGTAGGCTTCCCCCGGCCTGTCGATGGGACACCACGCGCCGTCCCGCGCCTGCAGGGCCACCAGCGCCTGCCGGGCCGCGACATAGCCCAGGCGGTGGCCGCAGCGTCCGCAGAAGCGGTTCTCGAAATGAAGCGTCTGCCGGCAGTTCTGGCATTCGAACAGTTGCATGGAGGGATCCTGAAGGCTTCGCGTCGCGGGGGACTGGCGGCGGCACCGGTGGCCAGAGCCAAGCTCAATCGGCGTCAAGGCGGAAGGTTCCACGGGCGGGCGGGATCGGCAAGGCCGCGCGGGGGCGCGCCCTTGACCGGACGGCGTCCTTTCGGCCCATCCCCGCCGATCGGGCGCAGGTCCGGCTTGAGGCGGATCCTCGTTGCGCATATCCGGGGCATTGCAGCCGTCGGCAGGGCTGCCATGATGCCGAGGCGGCGGCCTGCGGACGCCTTGTCGAGGGAGGAAGCCATGGACCAACGACTCCGCACGTCCCTCCGGGGGCGTTCCGTCATGGTGGTCGAGGACGAGTTCTTCCAGGCCGAGGAACTGTCGCGCGCCCTGTCCGGCGCGGGCGCCCGGCTGGTCGGGCCCTTCCCCACGGTGGAAAGCGCGCTGGCGGGTCTGGACGGGGGCGCGCGCATCGACGCCGCCGTTCTTGATGTCAACCTGCGCGGCGTGGCGGTGGCGCCGCTGGTCGAGGCCCTGTCCACCCGCGGCATCCCGTTCCTGTTCGCCACCGGCTATGACCGCGCCGCGCTTCCCGCCGCTTGGGGTGAGGCCCCTGTCTTCGAAAAGCCCCTCAACCTCGGCCGGCTGGTCAAGGCCGTGGGCGCGCTTCCCCCATGCGCGGATGGCCTCGGGCCCGCGATGCGCGCGCCCGTCGCGTAGGCCCGACCGGGAAAGGCCGCTTAGCCGAAGATCCCCCGGACGACGCGCTGAAGGTCCAGCGGCTTTTCGCAGACCGGGGCATCGGCGTAATCCGCCGCGATGATGGACGGATCATAGCCGGTCAGGAAAACAAAGGGCACCGACCTGGTCCTGAGCGCATCGGCCACGGGATAGGAGGTCTCGCCGCGCAGGTTGACGTCCAGGACCGCCCCGTCGAGATGCTCGGACCTGGCGACGAGGTCCAGGGCCGCGGCGACGGTCGGGGCGGGCCCGACGACGCGGGCGCCGGCTTCTTCCAGCATGGCGGCCTGGTCGAGCGCGATGATGAAGTCATCCTCCACCAGCAGGATGTGCCGTCCCGAAAGGGATGCGACGGTGGTCATGGTCAGGACCTCCCCGAGGTGCCGGCGTCGAGCGGCAGGTCGATGGTGCAGCGCAGCTCGGTCGGCCCGAGCGCATAGGTGGTGCGGGCGCCCAGGGAATGGGGCAGGGCCTGCTCGATGAGGACGCGCCCGTATCCCCCGTCGGCGCGGGGCTCCGCCGGGCCGGCCCCGGCGCGGTTCAGCCCGTCCTCGTGCCAGTCGATGTGCAGATGCCGCCCCGCCGGGCCGTCGCGCAGTTCCCAGCGGATGGCAAGCCGGCCGCCCGCCTCGGACAGCGCGCCGTATTTGCGGGCGTTGGTGGCCAGCTCGTGCAGCGCCAGCGCAAGGGTCTGGGCATGGGACGGGCGGATGCGGACGGGCGGACCCTGCAGCGGCAGCCGCTGCCCTTCGGTCGCGCCGAGCGCATCCAGTTCCAGGGTCAGAAGCGCGCGCAGGGTGATCGGCTCGTGCTCGGCCCGCGACAACAGCCCCTGCACCCGCGACAGCGCCCTGAGCCGGTGGTCGAAGGCCTCGCGGAAGGCTTCGATCGAGCCGGTCTCGTCCATGGTCTGGTGGGCGACGGACCGGACCACGCCGATCAGGTTGCGGGTGCGGTGCTGAAGCTCGGCCACCAGCACCTCCTGGCGCATCTGCAGCTGGCGCAGCTCGTCGATGTCGAGGGCGGCCCCGAACCACCCGGCAAGCCGCCCGTTCGCATCCTGCCAGGGGACCTGGCGGCACAGGAACCAGTGATACCCGCCGTCGCGCCCGCGCAGCCGGTACTGAATCTCGAGCGGCTGGCCCGAGCGGAAGGCCTCGGCAAAGGCCCGCGCCGTCGTCTCGCGGTCCTCGGGGTGGACCGAGTCCAGCCAGCCGCCCGCCTGCAACTCGCCGGGGGATTGCCCCAGATAGCCGAGGGCGCGCCCGTTCAGCTCGATCCTGTCGCCCGTGGGGTCCGCCTGCCACAGCAGGGCCGGCGCCAGTTCGCCCACCAGGCGCAGGCGCTCCTCGCTGGCGCGCAGCTGCTCGTCGGCCAGGCGCCGTTCGGTCACGTCCTGCCCGATCTTCAGGAAGCCCCCACCCGGCATGTGGCCCAGGGCGCGGCGCGAACCCTCGATGAAGACCTGCGAGCCGTCCTTGCGCAGGTGCCAGCGCACGTCGGGCGCGGTGCCCTGCCGCAGGGCGGTGTCCCTTTCCTGTCCGGGCACGCCCGCTGCGCGGTCCTCGGCGGTATAGAGCATGGCCGAGGGCTTTCCCCGGACCTCCTCGGCAGTCCAGCCGAAGACGGCGGCGGCGCCGGGCAGCCAGTCGGTGATCCGGTCCTCGGCGTCGGTGACGAAGATGGCGTAATCCGCCGCCGTCTCGACGGTCAGGCGGAAGCGCTCCTCGGTCGCGCGCAGGTGCTGCAGCTTGAGCAGCCGGTCCACGATGGGCCCGAGGATGCCCGCATAGGTGCGCAGAAAGGCGCTGTCATGCCCGTCGAAGTCGCGCGGGCGCGTGTCGTCCACCTGCAGCAGGCCGAAGGCGCCCTGCCGGGGCAGGAAGATCGGGACATTCACCAGCGCGACGATGCCTTCCTTCTTCATGAAGGCGGGCACCTCGAAGCGGTCCTCGCGGGCGATGTCGCGGGTGATCACCGGCTCGCGCGCCCTGATGGCGAAGGATTCCGAGGAATGGTCCTGCATCGAAAGGCGAAGGCGCCCGACGTCGCCCGGCGCCCAGCCGATCCCGGCCCGCAGGAACAGGCTGTCCCCGCCTTCCTCGATCTCCAGCACCTTGGCGCGCTCGGTTCCCATGGCGGCGGCCACCAGCCGGCAGGCTTCCTGCAGCACCTCGTCCAGATCGTCGGATTGCAGCGCGAAATCCGCAAAATCCGCCAGCACCTTCTGGCGCCTGAGCATGATGTCCAGAAGGTCGCGTTGCGGCATCTGCAGGTCTTCGCCTTTCGTGGCGTCCCGGGGTCCCGCCGAGAGAACGGCACGAGAGCGGATCAGGTTTCCGAGGGGCTATGGACGAGGAACCAACAAAAGTCAGCCCGAAATGCCATCCTCCGGGTGCCGCGCGGGCCCTGCCGTCGCGGCACCCGGGGCGGCGGCCGGCTTTCAGGCACTCTGGCGCTGCCGCTGGCTTTGGGGCGGCGCGCTTGCGCGAAGGGTGAAGTAATCCGCCGAGATCATGCCGTGCAGTTCGGCCAGTTCGGACTGCAGCCGGGCAAGAAGGGGGCTGGCGTCACGCTCCTCGCTCGAAACGCAGAACTCCGAGACAAGCCGCGAGGACAGCCCGTCCACGGTGTCCGTGATCGGCCCGGACCGGGGCAGCCGCGAAAGCGCCTGCCGGATCTCCTGGGTGCAATAGGCGACCGAGCGGGGAAAGACGGACGAGCAGATCAGGAAGCGCACGACCCTCGGACCGGTGACCGGCCCCTGCACGGCGCGCCGGAACATCTGGAAGGCCGTCAGCGACCTGAGCACGCCCACCCAGTCGGCCCCGCGGATGACCTGACTGTCGTCGGTGCCCTGTTCGATGACGTGGAAGTTTCCCAGCATGACGCGCGTCGCGAAATCCGCCCGCTCGATGGCGCGGCCGAGGCGCAGGAAGGCATAGCCCTCGTCATCGTTCATGCCGCCCAGGAACAGGCCGGTCAGGGCCTGGATGCGGGCGATGATCTCGCGCAGGTGCTCGCTGCGGCGCTGCGACACCGCGATGTCGGGCTCGGCCGTGCGCTGGTGAAGGCGGTTGATCTCTTCCCAGCTTTCGCGCGGCAGGATTTCCAGCAGCGTGCGGCTGTTCTCGCGCGCCCGGGCGCAGATGCTGAGCACCGACGAGGGGTTGCGGGGATCGTTCAGCAGGAACTCCGCCACGGCCTGTTCGCTGCAGTCGAGGCCGTGGCTGCGGAAGTCGCCGGACGTGCCGGTGACGCTCAGCACCGTTTCCCAGGCGGCCTCGGCGGGATCGGGGTGATCCAGCCGCGTTTCCGTCTGGACGCTGAGCAGGCGCGCGGTGTTCTCGGCGCGTTCCAGATAGCGCGCCATCCAGTAGATGTTCTCGGCAGCCCGCGACA